>DYIC01000014.1 GCA_020723845.1 Hydrogenophaga sp. | reverse complement strand
CGCAGGTCGGCCTCCAGCGGCAGGTTGAAATCGGGAGCATCGACCCCGATGAACAGGCGCGGGGGCTGGGCCAGCAAACGCGCACGCAGCTGGCGACGAATCCCCACGATCTCGCGGTAGTGGCGCAGCACCTCGACGTAGCCACGCACGGCCAATCGGTCGCTGGACCACCAGGCCTGAAAACCCTGCGCTTGCATCGCCGCCCCGCCGATGCCGACGGCGCGCCAATGCGGCCAACGGCGATGCAGCCCTTGCAACAACTGGGCCGCGAGCACATCGCCCGAGGCCTCGCCCGCCACCATCGCCAGCTCGGCAGCCTCACCACCGCTGCTCGGCGTGGCCCCATCGGTACCGCTGGCCGCCGTCAACGCACGATCCCTCGCTGCGGATCCACGCCCGCCAAAAAGTCGTGCATCAGCGCCACGTCGGCCACGGCCTCGGGGTGGGTATCCACCAAGGCCTCGATGCGCGCCACCGCCTGCTCCAACGTCAGCCCCTCGCGGTAGAGCGCCTTGTGCATGGCCTTGACGGCGGCGATGCGCTGCGGGCCAAAGCCGCGGCGGCGCAATCCTTCGTAGTTCATCGATCGCGCCTGCGCGGGCTGGCCCTGTGCCATCACGAACGGGGGCACATCGGCAAACAGCAGGGCGCACATCGCGGTCATGGCGTGGGCCCCGATGCGCACGAATTGGTGCACAACCGTAAAACCACCCAAAATGGCCCAGTCGCCCACCTGCACATGGCCAGCCAGTTGGGCGTTGTTGGCAAAAATGGTGTGGTTGCCCACCACGCAGTCGTGCGCCAAGTGCGTGTAGGCCATCATCCAGTTGTCGTTGCCCAGCCGGGTCACGCCGCCGCCTTGCACCGTGCCGATGTGGTAGGTGCTGTATTCGCGGATGGTATTGCGGTCGCCGATCACGAGTTCGCACGGCTCGCCCGCATATTTTTTGTCCTGGCTGGGCAGCCCCAAGCTGACGAAGGGGTAAATGCGGTTGTCGCGCCCCAGCGTCGTGCGCCCCTCCAGCACGCAGTGGGCGCCGATGCGGGTGCCGGCACCGACGCGCACCTGCGGGCCAATGAGGGTGTAGGGGCCAACCTCGACATCGTCGTCCAGCTCGGCCTTGGGGTCGACCAGGGCAGTGGGGTGGATGCGGGCCATGGCCGCCTCAGGCGATGGTGCGCATGGTGCACATGAGCTCGGCCTCGCAGGCGATCTCATCGCCCACGCGGGTCGTTCCCTTGAACTTGAAGATACCGGCCTTCATGCGCTCCAGCGTCACGTCCATGATGAGTTGGTCGCCCGGCTCCACCGGCCGCTTGAAGCGCGCGCCATCGATGCCAGCAAAGTAGTAGACCGTTTTGTCGTCCGGCGTCACGCCCAGCGTCTCGAACGCCAGCAGCGCCGCGGTCTGCGCCAACGCCTCCAGCATGAGCACGCCAGGGAAAACGGGCCGATGCGGAAAGTGCCCCGTAAACACCGGCTCGTTGATGGTCACGTTTTTCAGCGCCCGGATCGAGACGCCCTTTTGCACCTCCAGCACCCGGTCCACCAGCAGGATCGGGTAGCGGTGTGGCAGTCGTTTGAGGATGTGGTGAATGTCCATGCTCATGTCAAGCGTCGCTCCAGGGCTCTGAGCCGCTCACGCAACCCGTGCAACTGGCGCAGGGTGGCGGCATTTTTTTCCCAGGCGCGATTGTCGTCGATCGGAAAGACCCCGCTGTAGTGGCCCGGCTGCAAAATCGAGCGCATCACCACCGACGCGGCAGAAATATGCACATGGTCGGCCAGCTCCAGGTGCCCCAGCACGATCGCCCCGCCCCCTAGGGTGCAATGGGCACCGATGCGCGCCGAGCCGGCGATGCCGACACAGCCGGCCATGGCGGTGTGGCGGCCCACGCGCACGTTGTGGCCGATCTGGATCAGGTTGTCGAGCTTGACGCCATCTTCCAGCACCGTGTCGCCAAGCGCGCCGCGGTCGATGCAACAGTTGGCGCCGATCTCGACGTCGTCGCCGATGCGCACGGCGCCCAGCTGCTCGATTTTGACCCAAGCCTTGCCGCTGCCATCCGGCAACGGGGTGGGCGCGAAGCCGAAGCCGTCGGCCCCGATGACCGTACCCCCGTGGACGATGCCGCGCGCACCGATGCGGCAGTCGTAGCCCAGCACGACCCCGGGCCCCAGGCGCGTGCCCTCCCCCACTGACGCGCGCGCCTGCACCACGGCGTGTGCCCCGATGTGGGCCTCGGCCCGTACCACGGCACCGCTTTCCACCACCGCCATCGGCCCCACGGAGGCGCTGGGGTGCACCTCGGCATCCGGCGCGACATAGGCCGTCGGATGCACCCCGGACGACTCTGGCCGTGGCTGCACGTGCCGACGCCACCACTGGGTCAGGTGAGCAAACGTCAGATAAGGGTCGGGGCTTGCCCAACAGGCCCAGCCAGACTCGGGCGGATCGGGGCGCGCCATGACGTCGGCCACCAGGTCGGGCGGCGCCAGGATGACCCCGGCGCGCGAGTACGCTACCGCGCCCCGGTAGCGCGGATGCGCAACGAACGCCAAGGCGTCCTCGGTGGCCTCGGCCAGTGGTGCGATGCGGTGCACCACGCGATCGGCCTCGCCATGCAAAACGCCGCCCAAGGCGGCGTGCAGCGTGCGCAGGGTGGCGCTCACTTGGCGCTGTTCAGGCCATTGATGACCTTGTCCGTGATATCGTGCTTGGGCGCGATGTACACGGCCTCTTGCAAGATGAGGTCGTATTTTTCGGCCTCGGCAATCTGCTTGATGACGCGGTTGGCGCGCTCGATGACTTGCTGCAGCTCCTCGTTGCGGCGCTGCGCCAGGTCTTCCTGAAACTCGCGGCGGCGACGCTGGAAGTCGCGGTCGAGCTCGGCGAGCTGGCGCTGGCGCGCGGCGCGTTGCGACTCGGACAGGGTCGGGGCGTCCTTCTCAAACTTTTCGCTCGCCTGGCGCAGTTGGTTGCCCAGCGCCTCGATCTCGCGCTCGCGACGGGAGAATTCTTGTTCCAGCCGCGTCTGCGCGGCCTTGGCCGCGTTGGAATCGCGCAGGATGCGCTCGGTGCTCACGAAGCCAATCTTGATGTCCTGGGCCAGCGCGGGGGCAGCACTCGCCGCGGCCAGCGCCGCCATCAGCACCCAGCGGGCGCCCCAAGTCCGGGTCGTGTGTTTCATCAGAATGCGGTACCGATCGAGAATTGAATGGATTGCGTCTTGTCACCGGTCTGCTTGCGCACCGGCTTGGCAAAGGCGATTCTAAGCGGGCCGACGGGCGAGATCCAGCTCACGCCGATCCCGGCGGACGCACGCAAATCGGCAGCCCTGAACTTCTGTTCAGGCGCGTACACGTTGCCGATATCGAAAAAGCCAAACAGACGCAGCGTGCGGTCGTTGCCAGCGCCGGGGAACGGCGCGATCAGCTCGGTGTTGAGCAGCACCATTTTGGTCCCACCGAGGTAGGCGCGGTCGGCGCTGCCGACGATGGCGCTGGTGCCGCCGAGCGTGCCCGATTCGAACCCGCGCACCGACCCCAAACCGCCACCGTAGAAATGCTTGAACAATGGCACCGGCTTGCCCCCCAGGCCCTTGGCCCACCCGGCCTCGGCGTTGAAGGCGAGCGTAAATTTCTTGTTCAGCGGCAGGTACTGCTGGTACTGGGCACTGCCCTTGACGTAGCGGGTATCGCCCGCGATACCCAGCTCACCATTGAGGCGCTTGAGCGTCCCGCGCGATGGCACCAACGCGCTGTCGCGCTCGTCGCGCGCCCAGCCGACCGTGACCGGTACCGACAGCGGGGAGTCGCCAAACTGGGCGATGAAGTCGTTGTACGCCACGGGCATGCGGTTGCCGGGCTCGATCTTGGTCTGCTCGACGCCGATGCCGAAGTAGACCGTATCCGTTTCGGTAAATGGCACGCCAAAGCGGATCGATGCGCCCGGCGTCACGAGCCGGTAGTCGCCATCTTGGGCATCGAACGGCCGCGTGGTGCGGTAGTACACATCGAGCGTGCGCGACACGCCATCGTCGGTGAAGTAAGGGTTGGTCGTGCTGAGCACCAACTGGCGGTTGAACTTGCTGGTGTTGACGTTCAACCCCAGGTAGTTGCCCGTGCCGAACACGTTTTCCTGTTGGATGCCTGCCAGCAGCGAGAGCTTTTCCGACTGCGAGTAACCCGCTCCCACGGTCAGGTTGCCAGTGGGCTTTTCCACCACGGTCATGACCAGATCCACCTGGTCCGGCGCGCCGGGCACCTCCTGCGTGTCGACGCGCACCTCGGTGAAGAAGCCGAGCCGGTCCACCCGGTCGCGTGACAGGCGGATCTTGTCGCTGTCGTACCACGCCGATTCGAGCTGGCGAAACTCGCGCCGGATGACTTCGTCGCGCGTGCGGTTGTTGCCTTCGATCTGGATGCGACGCACATACGCGCGCCGCGAGGGCTGCGCGCGCAGCACGATGGCGACACGGTTTTTCTCGCGATCGATTTCGGGCACGGCCTCGACCCGGGCGAAGGCGTAACCAAACGCGCCGAAGAAGTCGGTGAACGCCTTGACGGTCTGCTCGACGTGCTCGGCGTTGTAAGGCTGCCCGGGCTGGATGCGGATGAGCGACTGGAACTCCGCCTCCTTGCCCAGGTAGTCGCCCTCCATGCGCACCGCCGACACCAGGTAGCGCGGCCCCTCGGTGATGTTGATCGTGAGGGTAAGCGACGACTTGTCCGGCGACAGCGCGACCTGGGTCGAATCGATGTTGAACTCGAGATAGCCACGCGTCAGGTAGTACGAGCGCAGCGTCTCCAAGTCCGCGTTGAGTTTGGCGCGCGAATAGCGGTCACTCTTGGTGTACCAGCTCAGCCACCCGCCCGTGTCCAGGTCGAACAGGTCGAGCAGCGTTTTCTCGGAAAACGCCTGCGCGCCGACGATGCGGATCTCGCGAATCTTGGTAACGTCACCCTCGACCACGTTGAAATTGAGGTTGACGCGGTTGCGCTCGATCGGCGTGACGGTGGTAGTCACCTGCACCGCATACATGCTGCGGTTGAGGTATTGGCGCTTGAGTTCCTGCTCGGCGCGGTCGGCCAACGACCGGTCGAAGGGCCGCCCCTCGGTCAGCCCGATGTCGCGCAGGGCCTTGCGCAATACGTCCTTGTCGAACTCCTTGATGCCCGTAAAACTGACGTCGGCCACCGTCGGGCGCTCCTCGACAATGACGACCAACACGTCACCGTCGACCTGCAGGCGCACGTCCGAGAACAATCCAAGCCCGAACAGAGCCCGGATCGCGGCAGCGCCTTGCTCGTCCGAGTAGGTGTCACCGACCCGAAACGGCAACGAGGCAAAGACGGTGCCGGGCTCGACCCGCTGCAGCCCCTCGACGCGAATGTCGCGAACGGTGAACGGATTGACGGCCCAGGCCGGCAAGGCAGTGGCCAGCGACGCCAGCAAGACGCCGGCGCGCACGCGCCAAGTGCGCTGTGAGATGGGTTTCATGCGATGCAATCCGGCTCGGGGTCAACCGAGCAATCGGGCAAGGTCGTTGAAGATGGCCAGCGACATCAGGGCGATCAGCACTGCCATACCACCCCGCTGCAGCCGGTCCATCCAAACGTCGGACAGCGGCCGGCCAGCCACCGCTTCCCAAAGATAATACAACAGGTGACCCCCGTCGAGGACGGGCAGCGGCAACAGATTGAGCACGCCCAGGCTGACGCTGACCAACGCCAAGAACGACAAAAACGGTACCCACCCCAAGCTGGCCGAGCGCCCGGCGTAGTCGGCGATCGTCAACGGCCCGCTGAGGTTGCTCAACGACGCCTGCCCGGTCAGCATCTTGCCCATCATTTGCAGCGACAACACCGAAACCTCCGCCGTTCGGCGCAGCCCCTCGCCCAGCGCTTGCAGCGGGCCATGCGAGACCGTCGTCATCGCTGGCGCGGCGCCAATCATGGCCCCCACCCGTCCGACCCAGGCATCGCCCTGACGCTGTGCTTGCGGCGTGACGACGACGTCGATCACCTCGCCCGCACGCTCGATGCGCCAGCGCTGTGGGCGCGCGTTACCGCTGGCATCGACCGCCGCGCGAATGCGCGCACGCAGCTGCTGCGCATCGGCGATCGGCTCACCATCGACGGCCAGCACGCGATCACCCGGGCGCAGCCCGGCCGCAGCGGCGGCGCCGTCGGGCATGACCTCTCCCACCTCGGCGGCAGACCAGGGCGCGACGATGCCGATGCGCTCGAACAGACGCGCATCGACCTCCCGCGCCTGCAGCGTCGACAGCGGCAACCCCACCTCACGGCCAGGGGCATCCGGCGCCTCGGCCAGCCACAGGCGCACGTCGCTGCCGTCGAGCGCCGCCCGGGTCAAGACCCAGCGCACATCCTCGAACGACCGCACGGGCTCGGGCTCCGCGCCCGGCAGCGCCGCGGCCGTCACCCATTCGCCGCCCCGAATGCCGGCCTGCTCGGCCAACGACGCCGCCGTCGGGCTGCCCAGCACCGGTTGCGCTTGTGACACGCCCCACCACGCGACGAACGCGTACAGAACAACGGCCAGCAGCAGGTTGGCGGCTGGCCCGGCGGCCACGATCGCCGCCCGGCGCGCCAACGGCTGCGCATCGAACGCCAGGTGCCGCTGCGCGGCGGGCACCGGGCCTTCACGCCCGTCGAGCATGCGCACATAGCCGCCCAAGGGCAGCGCGGCCAGCACGAATTCCGTGCCGTGGCGGTTGCGCCATGTCAGCAGCGGTCGGCCAAACCCGATCGAAAACCGCAACACCGGCACGCCGCAGGCCACCGCCATGCGGTAATGCCCCCACTCGTGCACCGCGATCAGGATGGCAATCGCCACCAGAAACGACAGAAGGGTCAACATGTCAATGTCCGTTGTGCCGCAGAAACCATCAGCCCGCCGCCAGCGCCTGCACGCGCGCCGCTGCGTGTGCGCGCGCCTCACGGTCGATGGCCAGCAAATCCGCCAACGACTCGGGCTTGGAGGGCACAAACGCCTCCAGCGTTCCGCGGTTGACGTGGTAGATGCGGTCGAAGCGCAGCCGACCCTGCAAAAAGGCATCGACCGCCACCTCGTTGGCAGCGTTGAGGACGGCCGTGGTGCCCGCGGGGGCGCACAAGGCCTCCCAAGCCAGATACAAACCCGGAAAGCGCTGCCGGTCGGCCGGCTCGAAGGTCAGCGCGCCCAGCGTGGCGAAGTCCAGCGCCTCCGCCCCCGATTCGATGCGCTCGGGCCAGCTCAGCCCATACGCGATCGGCACGCGCATGTCGGGCGTGCCCAACTGGGCGACGACGGAGCGGTCGCGAAATTGCACCATCGAGTGCACCACGCTCTGGGGGTGGATGACGACCTCGATCTGCTCGGGCGCAAAACCAAACAGGTACCGGGCCTCGATCACCTCCAGGGCCTTGTTCATCATGGTGGCCGAGTCGACCGAAATCTTGCGCCCCATGACCCAGTTCGGGTGTGCACAGGCTTCCTCGGGCGTCACCGTCGCCAGCGTTGCCGGATCGCGCTGCCGAAACGGGCCACCGGAGGCGGTCAGCACGATCTTCTCGACCCGCTGCGGCCAGTGCGACGGATCCTCCGGCAACGCCTGAAAAATCGCCGAGTGCTCGCTGTCGATCGGCAGCAGGCGGGCACCGCCGCTGCGCACCGCGTCGACGAACAGCTCGCCACCGACGACCAGCGCTTCTTTGTTGGCCAGCAGCAACCGCTTGCCCGCGCGCGCAGCCGCCAGGCACGGCGCCAGACCGGCGGCGCCGACGATCGCGGCCATCACGGTATCCACTTCCGGGTGGGCGGCGATCGCCTCCAGCCCCTGCGGCCCTACCAGGGGCTCGGTGGACAGCCCGCGAGCGCGCAGCCCGGACGCCAACGCGGCCCATCCAGCCGCACCAATGACCGCCCAGCGCGGCCGAAAACGCTCGCACAGTTCGAGCAGCGCATCGACTTGCCGCTCGGCGCTCAAGGCCACGACCTCGAAGCGTTGCGGATGGCGCGCCACCACGTCGAGCGTGTGGCTGCCGATGGAGCCGGTGGCGCCAAGGACGGCCAGGCGCTGCCGCTGCGGTGTGCGATCATGGAGCGGATGGGGGGTCATGACGGAAAAGACAGGAAAATCTCCAACGCAGCGCCGCCGCGCGAACGGTCGGCTTCAGGCGGGGCGCGACATCAACAGCGCCATCACCAAGGGCAACACCGGCAACAGGGCATCGACGCGATCGAGCACCCCGCCGTGACCGGGCAACAAACCGCTGGAGTCCTTCACGCCCGCGCTGCGCTTGACCAGCGACTCGAACAAATCGCCCGCGATGCTGGCCGCCGTCAGCACCAGCAGGGCGGGCAACGCCAACCCAACACCCTGCGCCGCCAGCCAGGGATACAGCGCCGCCCCCGCCGGTGGCCAGACGGCCGCCACGGCCGTCCACCCCAGCGCCAGCACCAGAACCGCCAACGCCCCGCTGGCGGCACCTTCCCAACTCTTGCCCGGGCTGATGCGCGGCGCCAGTTTGCGCCGACCGAAGGCCTTGCCGCCGAAATACGCCGCGATGTCTGCCACCCACACCAGCAGCAACGCGCTCAGCAGCATGCCGACGCCGTGCGTGTGCAGACTGACCAGTGCCCACCACGCGGCCGCCAGCGTCAGCCATCCGAAACCCAAGCGCGGCCAACGCGGCCAACGGCCCCAGGCATCCACCCCCTGCCGCAGCGAGACCGCCAACACCAGGCCCCAGGCGGCACTCACCGCCCACCACCACGGCGCCGACCCGGCATGCCCTCCCGTGTGCCACCAGGCGACGCCAAGCACGAAGCCGACGAGCAGCGCGCTGCCCACCGATGCCAGCGTCCCGAGTCCATGCAAGCGCGACCACTCCCAGACGGCGGCGGCCATCAGCACACCCGTGACGAGGGCAAACGGCAGCGGCGCCGGGTAGAACATCGCTGGCAGCAGCACCAGCAGCAACACGACCGCGGTGATGACACGTGGCAGCAGCATGGTCGATCCGGGCAATCGCCACTCACACCGTCGCCGCAGCCGCCGCTTGCTGCACCTGCTCGGGCGTGCGCCCGAAGCGGCGCTGTCGCTGCGCGTAATCGGCCAGGGCGCGGTCGAACGCGGCTTCGTCGAACGCCGGCCACAACCGATCGGAAAACACCAGCTCGCTGTAGGCGATCTGCCACAGCAAAAAATTGCTGATGCGCTGCTCGCCACCGGTGCGGATCACCAAGTCCGGGTCGGGCACGTGCGACAACGCCAGGGCCGACGCCAGCGACGCTTCCGTGATCGGCTCGCCTCGGGCGGCCACGGCACGCGCGGCCTGCACGATGTCCCAGCGTCCACCGTAGTTGAAGCAGACATTGAGCACCAAGCGATCGTTACCCGCCGTGCGCCGCTCGGCGTCGGCGATGCCGTCGGCCAGCGCCTGCGGCAGCCCGCTGCGCTCACCCGGCACGTGCAGCCGCACGCCTGCGTCGTGCAGGCGCGGCACTTCCTCCATCAGCGCCTGCACCATCAGGCGCAAAATGCCGCTGACCTCGTCCGCCGGGCGGCTCCAGTTCTCGGACGAAAAGGCAAAAACCGTCAACACCTTCACGCCGCGCTGGATGCACCAGCCCACGACGCGGCGCAGCGTCTCCATGCCCGCGCGGTGCCCGGCGACCCGAGGCAGCAACCGCTGGCGCGCCCAGCGACCGTTGCCATCCATCACGATGGCCACGTGCCCGGGCACCTGGCTGACGGTGACACCGACGCCCTGCCCGGATGGCTTGGCCTGGGAATCGGACATGCGCGTGCCCGCCACTCAAATGGCCATGATGTCCGCCTCTTTCGACGCGACCATCTTGTCCACTTCGGCGATCATGCGATCGGTCAGTTTTTGGATCTCGTCCTGCGCGCGTCGCTCCTCGTCCTCGGACGCGAGCTTGTCCTTGACCAGGCGCTTGACGTGTTCGTTGGCGTCGCGGCGCAGGTTGCGGATCGCCACCTTGGCGTGTTCGCCCTCGGCCTTGACGACCTTGGTCAACTCCTTGCGGCGCTCCTCGGTCATGGGCGGGATGGGCACGCGAATGAGGTCGCCGTGCGACGCCGGGTTGAGCCCCAGGTCCGACTCGCGGATGGCTTTCTCGATCTTGGCGCCCATGCCCTTTTCCCAGGGCGACACCCCGATCGTACGCGCGTCGAGCAACGTCAGGTTGGCGACCTGGCTCAACGGCACCATGCTGCCGTAATACTCCACCTGCACCGTATCCAGCAGCGCCGGGTTGGCGCGGCCCGTGCGCACCTTGGCCAGATTGGCCCGCAGCGCCTCCAGCGACTGCTGCATCTTTTGCTCGGCGGTTTTTTTGATCTCGGGAATGCTGCTCATCGAATGGCCTCTCGTGGTCTCAGACGTGCACCAGGGTCCCCTCGTCCTCGCCCATGACGACGCGCTTGAGCGCGCCGGGCTTGAAGATCGAGAACACCCGCACCGGCAGGTTCTGGTCACGGCACAGCGCAAACGCGGTCGCGTCCATCACCTGCAGTTGGCGCACCATGGCTTCGTCGAAACTGATGCGCGGATATCGGGTCGCCGTGGGATCTTTCTTGGGATCGGCCGTATAGACGCCATCGACCTTGGTCGCCTTGAGCACGATCTGGGCGCCGATCTCGGCGCCCCGCAGCGCGGCCGCGGTATCCGTGGTGAAAAACGGATTGCCCGTGCCCGCCGCGAATACGACCACCTTGCCCTCTTCCAGATACTGCAGCGCCTTCGGGCGCACGTAGGGCTCGACGACCTGATCGATCGCGATAGCCGACATCACGCGCGCCTTGGTACCGCCGCGCTCCAGCGCGTCACCGATGGCCAGCGCATTCATGACGGTGGCCAGCATGCCCATGTAGTCGGCGGTGGCGCGATCCATGCCGACGGCACCGCCCGCCACCCCGCGAAACAGGTTACCCCCACCGATGACGATGGCGACCTGCACCCCCAGGCGGTTGACCTCGGCCACCTCGGCGACGATGCGCTCGATGGTGCCGCGGTGGATGCCGAAGGCCTCGTCGCCCATCAGGGCTTCACCGGAGAGCTTGAGAAGAATGCGCTGCAAAGCGGGCATGGCGGGGTCTCGCAATCTGGCTGGGGATTGTACGGGGGGTTGGACGGTGGGCAACGATCGCCCTGTAAAAACGGCCGGCCCCTGAACAGGAGCCGGCCGTCGGCAGAACAAACGCGTGCGTCAGGCTTTTTGCGCGGCCGCCACCTGCGCCGCCACTTCGGCGGCGAAGTCGTCTTGCTTCTTCTCGATGCCTTCGCCCACCACGTAGAGGGTGAAGCCGTTGACCGTGGTATTGGCACCCTTGAGGTACTGGCCGACAGTCTGCTTGCCGTCCGCGGCCTTGACGAACACCTGGTCCAGCAGCGAGACTTCCTTGAGGAATTTCTGCACCGCACCATCCACCATCTTGGCGATGATCTCGGCGGGCTTGCCGGATTCGGCCGCCTTTTGCTCGGCGATCGAGCGCTCCTTGGCGACCAGCTCGGCCGGCACCTCGGCCGACGACGTGGCCACCGGCTTCATGGCCGCGATGTGCATGGCCACGTCCTTGGCTGCCGTCGCGTCGCCCTCGTACTCGACCATGACACCGATGCGCACGCCATGCAGATAGGCCGCCAGCTGGCCGCCGCCCGCGTAACGCTTGAAGCGGCGGATCGTCATGTTTTCACCGATCTTGCCGATCAGCCCCTTGCGCACGTCTTCCACGGTGGGGCCAAAACCCTCCATCGACAGCGGCAACGCCGACAGCGCCGCCACATCGGCCGGGTCGCGCTCGGCGACCAGCTTGGCCAGCGCCTGGCAAAAGCTGCCGAACAGTTCGTTCTTGGAGACGAAATCGGTCTCGCAGTTGACTTCGATGAGCGCGCCGGTGTTGCCATCGATGTGCGACGCCACGACCCCTTCGGCGGTGACGCGGCTGGCCGCCTTACCGGCCTTGTTGCCCAGCTTGACGCGCAGGATTTCCTCCGCCTTTTCCATGTTGCCGTCGGCCTCGGTCAGGGCCTTCTTGCACTCCATCATGGGGGCGTCGGTCTTGGCGCGAAGTTCCGCGACCATGCTAGCGGTGATAGCTGCCATTGTGTTGCTCCTTGGGGCGGCGTGCGCCACCCGAGTGTGGATCAGGGGTATGTCCAGACGGTGACAAAAAAGGGGCACGCAGCCCCTTCGTCGCCGGTGACGCGGGGCGTCAGGCCTCCTCGACCTCGACGAACTCGTCGCCGCCCGCACGCGCGGCCTGCACGACCTGCTCGACAGCAGCACTGCGGCCTTCCAGCACGGCGTCGGCGATGCCGCGCGCGTAGATGGCCACCGCCTTGGCCGAGTCGTCGTTACCCGGGATGACGTAGTCGATACCTTCGGGCGAATGGTTGGTGTCGACCACGCCAATGACGGGGATGCCCAGCTTCTTGGCCTCGGCCACGGCGATCTTGTGGTAACCCACGTCGATCACGAAAATCGCATCCGGCAGCGCGGTCATGTCCTGAATGCCGCCGATGTCCTTTTCCAGCTTGGCCAGCTCGCGATTGAACAGCAGCTGCTCTTTCTTGGACATCCCCTCCAGACCGGCTTCTTTTTGCGCCTGCATATCCTTGAGGCGCTTGATGGACGTCTTGACGGTCTTGAAGTTGGTCAGCATGCCGCCCAGCCAGCGCTGATCGACATACGGCATACCGGCGCGTCGCGCCTCGGTGGCCACGATCTCGCGCGACTGGCGCTTGGTGCCCACCATCAGCACCGTGCCGCCGTTGGCGGTGAGCTGGCGCACGAACTTGCGCGCCTCCTCGAACAGCGGCACCGTCTTTTCGAGATTGATGATGTGGATCTTGTTGCGATGGCCGAAGATGTAAGGGGCCATCTTGGGGTTCCAGAAGCGCGTCTGGTGCCCGAAGTGGACACCGGCTTCCAGCATTTCGCGCATGGAAATCGACATGGTGGTCTTTCTATTCCGAAGGTTGGGTCTGAAGACGGCCCGGATCACGCGGCAAGCGACAAGGCTCGACCGACGCGACACCTGGGATGGGCCGGCTCGCGATTGCTTTGCGACTGCCAACGCGCACCTCGGCCAACGAGTCGCAAAACCTGTCGATTATAGCGCGTCGCATCGAACTATAGCGCGTCGCATCGAACTGCGATGCACGCGTGCGGTGCCCGGGCCCGCGGCCTATACTGGCTCCATGCCCCTGCAACGATTGCTGCCACCGCCCGCCGATACACTCACCACGCCCTTGCACCGCCGCTGGCCGCTCTACGGGGTGAGGGCCTCGCGAACCATCGAGCGCCGGGCAGCGGCTGCCCTGCCCGCCCACACGCTGATGGCGCGCGCCGGGACGGCCGTGGCGCGCCTGGCGCGCGCGTGGCAACCGCACGCGCGCCGCGTCACGGTGCTGGCCGGCGGCGGCAACAACGGCGGCGATGGCTGGTTTGCCGCCGCGCTGCTGCAGCGCCATCTGGCACGGGTGCCGGGTGCGCAGGTGCGGGTCGTCAGCCTGTTGAGCGACCCGACCCGGCTACCCGACGATGCCCGCTGGGCGCGCGCGACGGCGCTGGAGGCAGGTGTGACCGCGGTCCACGATTTATCGGGTCTGGACGAGGGGGCGGATCTGGTCATCGACGCAGTGTTCGGCCTGGGTCTGTCGCGCCCGGTCACGGGTGTCGCGCTGGTCGCGCTGCGCTGGCTGCAAGCCTGCCCCGCGCCCACACTGTGCGTGGACCTGCCCAGCGGGCTGGATGCTGACAGCGGGCGCTGGTGGGCCGACGCCCCGCCGCATGCGTGCGGCCCGCGCGTGACGTTGGCCTTGCTGACCCTCAAGCCGGGCTTGTTCACCGGTGTGGGGCGCGCCTGTGTGGGATCAGCCCTCTGGTTCGACGATCTGGGTGTCACCGCCACCGAGGCGCCGGATGCCTGGCTGGCGTGGGACGACGCCTGGCCGCAGGTTCCCACTTTGCGGGCCGACCACGCCAGCCACAAGGGGCAACGCGGTGATGTGCTGATCATCGGCGGTCAGCTACCGACGACCGGCGACGGCATCGGCATGACCGGTGCCGCGCTGCTGGCCGGTCGCGCTGCCTTGCGCGCGGGCGCGGGCCGCGTCTATGTGGGCTTGCTCGGCGACGCCGACACCGTGCCGGCTGTCGACCCGGGGCAACCCGCGCTGATGCTGCGCACGGCACAAGCGGCGCTACAGTCGCCGCTCGTCGAGCAGGCCGTGGTGGTGGCGGGCTGTGGTGGCGGCCGTGCCATGGCCGATGCGCTGCCCCCGCTGCTGGCGCGCGCCCCCCGGCTGGTGCTGGACGCGGACGCGCTCAATGCGCTGGGTGCTGCGGCGGCGGCCGACGCCGCGCCCGACCCGGTCTGGGCCCGGCGCCGAGCCGCTGGCTGGTGTACTGTGCTCACCCCGCACCCGCTGGAGGCGGCGCGCCTGCTCGGGACCGACAGCGCCGACGTGCAATCCGACCGCGTGCGCGCTGCCGCCACACTCGCGCAGCGGCTCGGCTCGGTGGTGGTACTCAAAGGCAGCGGCACCGTGATCGCCGCACCCGGGGTCACCCCGATCATCAATGCCAGCGGCGACGGGCTGTTGGCCACCGCCGGCACCGGCGACGTGCTGGCCGGCCTGATCGGCGCCCGGCTGGCCAATGTCCACGCCGCACCGCCCGACGTGCTGGACAGCGCCGTGGCACAAGCCGTTGCAGCCCACGGCGACCTCGTGCGATACTGGGCCTCACGGTGGCCCCCGACGGCGACCGATCTCGTCGCCTGATTCCCTGCGCGCTGTTCTAGGAGTCGTCTCGATGCCCATCGATGATCGCGACCTGCCCCGCTGTGCGGCCAATCATGTGCCGCTGACGCCGCTGTCGTTTCTGGAGCGCACCGCGCAGGTGTACCCTCAACGCCCGGCAATCGTCTACGGGTTGAGGGAATCGGCGCTGCGGCAGACGTGGCAGGAGACCGAACGACGCTGCCGGCGGCTGTCCAGTGCGCTGCAACGCAGCGGTATTGGACGGCGGGATACGGTCGCGACGCTGTTGCCCAATACCCCCCCAATGGTGGAGGCTCACTTTGGCGTGCCGATGGCGGGCGCGGTACTCAATGCCATCAATACCCGCCTCGACGCCGCGGCGGTGGCCTTCATGCTCGACCACGGCGAGGCGCGAGCGTTACTGGTGGACCCGGAGTTTGCCGCGCTGGCCGCCGAGGCGCTGCGCCTGCGGCAGCGCCGCGAACCGCCGCTCGTCGTGCTGACCCGCGACGCGTCGTTCGGACCGCCGACGGCAGCGCTCGACGCCATCGACTACGAGGATTTCCTTGCCAGCGGCGACCCGACCGCCCCCTGGGTGCCACCCGAGGACGAATGGGATCCGATCGCGCTGAACTACACCAGCGGCACCACAGGCAACCCCAAGGGGGTGCTGTACCACCACCGGGGGGCGGCGCTCAATGCGCTGTCCAACATACTGGAGTGGGACATGCCCAAGCACCCCGTCTATCTGTGGACGTTGCCGATGTTCCATTGCAACGGATGGTGCTTTCCGTGGACGCTGGCCGCGCGCGCAGGTGTCAACGTGTGCCTGCGGCGGGTAGAGGCGGCCGCAGTGTTCGAGCTGATGCGCACACACGGCGTCACCCACTACTGTGGCGCGCCGATCGTGCACGCCATGCTGGCCAATGCGCCCGAACCCATGAAGGCCGGACTGCCACGGGGCATCCGGGGCATGGTCGCGGCATCGGCCCCGCCAGCGGCGCTGCTGGAGGCGATGGAGCGCATGGGCATCGAGCTGACCCACGTCTATGGCCTGACCGAGGTTTATGGCCCTGCCACCGTCTGCGCGCCGCAACCCGATTGGGCCGATCAGCCACTGGCGCAGCGCGCGCGGCTCAACGCCCGCCAGGGCGTGCGCTATCACCTCCAGCAGGACGCGCGGGTGCTCGACCCCGGCACGATGCAGCCGGTGCCGTGGGATGGCGAGACGATCGGTGAGATCATGTTCCGCGGCAACATCGTCATGAAGGGTTATCTGAAAAACCCACAGGCGACGGCCGAGGCATTCGCCGGCGGCTGGTTTCACACGGGTGACCTGGCGGTGCAATACCCGGACGGCTACATCAAGATCAAGGACCGCAGCAAGGACATCATCATCTCCGGCGGCGAGAACATCTCTTCGATCGAGGTCGAGGACGTCCTCTACCGCCATCCGGCGGTGCAGGCCGCGGCAGTGGTCGCCAAGCCCGACCCCCGCTGGGGCGAGACACCGTGTGCGTTCGTCGAGTTGCGAGACGGCGCGCAAGTCACGGCCGAGGAATTGATCGCCCACTGCCGGGCCCACCTGGCCGCCTTCAAAGTCCCGCGTGCGGTGGTGTTTGGCGAGCTCCCCAAGACCAGCACTGGCAAGATCCAGAAGTTCGAACTGCGCAAGCGCGTTGGCTCCGTCCAAGCCATCGACGTCTGACCTCGTGGTGGTCCTGCGGTGACGTCACGGGCTGCTCACATCCGGAGCCAAGCCGTGCCCCGGATGCGCGCCATCGGCATGGGCCGAAGGGATGCGCCGCTGGCGCCGCCACTGCCACGGTGGCACGGCATCCGCATGCTGCCAAAGGCCACGACGGCCCCACCGTGCCTGCGCTTCGGCCAGCGCATACTGCCACCGTTCGGGCAGTGGCTGTTCATCGGCATGTGCCCGGTAGTGCCACGCCAGCCCTTGCTCCAGCAGCCACAGCGACAGATCGGTCGGCGCCAACGGTCCATCCGGCACCCACACCACGGCCAACAGGCGGCCGTAGCGGTCGTGTCCGCGCGGCTCCAGCCGCACGAGCCGCCCTTGCGCCAGCGCGCGAACCGCGTCGCGCGCCTGCTCGCCAAACGGCTGCGCGATTTCTGGCGCGTCGATGACCGCCAACCGCACCGTCCGCTCGCGCCCCGTGCCATCGCGCACGCGCAAGGTGTCGCCGTCGTGCACGGCGATGACGGTAACCGCGAGCGCGCCCGCGCCGTCGGCTGCTGGCGGTGCGCCACTGCAACCCAGCAGCACCCCCAGCCATACCGACAGAATCAGCCAGCGACTGCCGAGCCGAGCCACGAAGCGCACTGTCGGAATCCCCTTCAATGGCGATGGGGCGGCTGGCTGTTAGCGCTTGCGCCGCGCCTGCGGGGTGCGCGGCGCGCGGCGCGTCGGCTCCTCGGCCCCGGTGGCGCGCGGCGGCAGCCCGGTGTGTTGGGTCAACAGCCGCCCGCGGGGCGGTGGCGCCTCGGCCGCCGTGGCTTGCCCGGGCGCGCGCGCCTTGGCCGCCGGTGGCGTGGAATTGGCGCGTCGCGGCGCGCGGTAGCCGCCATCGGTGACGGGCTGGTACGCAGGCACCAGGTGGTGTTTGCCGTTGCCGATCAAATCGGCACGGCCCATGGCCTTGAGCGCCTCGCGCAACAGCGGCCAGTTGTTGGGGTCGTGGTAGCGCAAAAACGCCTTGTGCAAGCGCCGGCGCCGCTCGCCGCGCACCACATCCACCTTCTCGGTGCGCTCGTCGCGGTGGATGCCCTTGAGCGGGTTGAGCCCCGTGTGATACATCGCGGTGGCCGTGGCCATGGGGCTTGGATAGAAGGTTTGCACCTGGTCGGCGCGAAAGCCGTTGCGCTTGAGCCACAGCGCCAGGTTCATCATGTCCTCGTCCGTGGTGCCCGGGTGGGCGGCGATGAAGTACGGGATGAGGTACTGCTCCTTGCCTGCCTCGCGCGAGTAGCGGTCGAACATCTGCTTGAAGCGGTCGTAAGTGCCGATGCCCGGCTTCATCATTTTGGACAGCGGCCCGGGCTCGGTGTGTTCGGGCGCGATCTTCAGATACCCCCCAACGTGGTGCTGCACCAGCTCGCGCACGTATTCAGGGCTGCGCACCGCCAAATCGTAGCGCAGGCCCGATCCGATCAGAATCTTTTTGACGCCCGGCAGCGTGCGCGCACGGCGGTACAGCTGCACCAGTGGTCCATGGTCCGTGTGCAGGTTGGCGCAAATGTCCGGGTAGACGCAACTGGGCTTGCGGCAGGCGGCCTCGATGGCCGGGCTGCGACACCCCAGGCGGTACATATTGGCCGTGGGGCCACCCAGGTCCGAGATGACACCGGTAAACCCTGGCACTTTGTCGCGAATTTCCTCGATTTCGCGCAGGATGGACGCCTCGGAGCGGCTCTGAATGATGCGCCCCTCGTGCTCGGTGATGGAACAGAAGGTGCAACCGCCAAAACAGCCCCGCATGATGTTGACGCTGAAGCGGATCATCTCCCAAGCGGGGATCTTGGTCGGCCCATCGTGGCGGCCGTTCGCATCGGCATACGCCGGGTGTGGGCTGCGCGCATACGGCAGGCCGAACACCCAATCCATCTCGGCCGTGGTCAGGGGAATGGGCGGCGGGTTGATCCACACGTCCCGTGCCGAAGGGCCGCTGCCATGCGCCTGCACCAACGCACGCGCGTTGCCGGGGTTGGTCTCCAGGTGCAGCACGCGGTTGGCGTGCGCGTACAGCACCGGGTCGGCCTTGACCTGCTCGTAGCTGGGCAGGCGGATGACGGTGCGCTCGCGCGGCAGCCCTCCTCGGCGGGCCAGCGCCGGATTGGGCATGAAGCGCACAGGCGCCACGGGCGACCGTGCCGCGGACGCCGTGTTGGCTGCCTCGGCCTGGGCCTGCGCCTCGGCCTCGCGCGCACAGGTCTGTCCCTGCGCCTGGGCCTGCTCCGAGACCATCAGGTAGGGGTTCACGTGCGCCTCCACCCGGCCGGGGCGGTCCACCTCGGTCGAGTCGATCTCGAACCACCCCTCGGGTGTGCCGCGGCGCACGAAGGCAGTGCCCCGCACGTCGGTGATGGATTCGATCGGCTCACGGCGCGCCAGACGGTGCGCCACCTCGACCAGCGCGCGCTCGGCATTGCCATAGAGCAGCAGATCGGCCTTGGCGTCGAGCAGGATGGAGCGGCGCACGGTCTCGCTCCAATAGTCGTAGTGAGCGATGCGGCGCAGGCTGGCCTCGATGCCGCCCAGGATGATCGGGACGTCCTTGTACGCCTCGCGACAGCGCTGGGCATACACGATGCAGGCACGATCCGGCCGCTTGCCCGCCACGCCGCCAGGGGTGTAGGCATCGTCGGAGCGAATCTTGCGATCCGCTGTGTAGCGGTTGATCATGGAGTCCATGTTGCCCGCCGTCACGCCCCAGAACAGGTTGGGCCGGCCCAGGGCTTTGAACGGCTCGGCGCTGTGCCAATCAGGCTGGGCAATGATGCCGACGCGAAAGCCCTGCGCCTCGAGCACGCGACCGATCACCGCCATGCCAAAGCTCGGGTGGTCGACGTAGGCGTCACCCGTGACCAGAATCACGTCGCACGAATCCCAACCCAGCGCCTCCATCTCGGCGCGGCTCATGGGCAGGAACGGCGCCGTGCCGAAGCGCTTGGCCCAGTATGGCTTGAAGCTGGTCAGCGGCTTGGCATCGCGCGGAAAGAAAGAGACGTCGAGCGGAGCGTTCATCGGGCGCAGGCGTCCATGGAAAAAAGCTTTTCAGTTTACGCGCGCGCAGCGCTGCAGGCGCACGCTTGCCGCATCCGCCCTTTTTGCATCAGGGAGACTCGCGCGATTCCCCTACGATACCCCACGCACCGCGCAGCGCGCGCGCCGCATCGGCAAGGGCCTGCTGGGCCTCGGGCACGGCCCGCCCCATTTTGATGAATTCGTGCGTGACGCCGCGGTAGATTTCCAGCTCGAACGGCACCGCTGCCATGCGCAGCCGATCGGCCAGCTCGACGCCCTCGTCCACCAGCGGATCGCACTCGGCCAGACCGATCCACGCCGGCGCCACGCCATCGAAGTCCGGCGCCAGCAACGGCGCAAAGCGCCAATCTTCGCGCTGCGCGTCATCGACATAGTGGCGAAAAAACCACTGGATCGTCTCGGCCTCGAGCACGAAGCCATGCCCAAAGCGGCGGTGCGAGCGGGTGTCTTGCCACGCGCTGCAACCCGGATAGAACAAGAGCTGCAGCGCCAGCGGCCAGCCGGCATCGCGCGCATGGAGGGCGACCACCGCCGCCAGGGTGCCTCCCGCGCTGTCGCCCCCCACGGCGATACGGCCAGGGTCCAACCCCAGGTCAGCCGCAGCCCCGCGCAGCCAGGCCAGCGCATCGACCGCATCGTGCACCGCGGTGGGAAAGCGGTGCTCGGGCGCCAACCGATAGTCGAGCGACAGCACCGCGCAGCCCGCGAGCGCCGCCAAACGTCGGCACAGGGCCGCATGGGTACGCACGCTGCCCACCACGAAGCCGCCCCCGTGAAAATACAACAACACCGGCAACGGCGCCTGCCCGGTCGCGGGCGGCGCGACGAGCTCAGCGCTCAACACGGCGCCATCGCGCGCGGGCACCGACAAGCACTGCTCACGGGCCATGGGTGGCGGCGGCAGCTCCAACACCTCGGCGCCCGCCTCGTAAAACGCGCGCGCTTGCGCCACCGTCAGGGTGTGCAGCGGCGGGCGGCGGGCGCGCGCCATGCGCGCCAGCACGCCGCGCATGGCGGGGGTCAACAGGTGGTGTGGGTCCCCATTCGACATGGGCACGATTGTCACCCCAATGCCCACCCGCGTTGTCACGCACGCACTTGCCGGCCCACCCGCAGTGGCGTTACCGTCGGCCACCGCACAATACGAACACCACCCCCAAACAAAAGGCAAGGAGACTCCATGGCCGAGATTCGCTACCTCACCACCATCCAGGTCGAAGCGGGAGCGTTGCGCCTGCTGCCTGCCGAATGCGCCCGCGTCGGCATGCGGCGCCCGCTCATCGTCACCGACGCGGGGGTGCGCGACGCGGGCCTACTGGCGCGTGCGCTGACCGTGCTGGGCGACGCCCTGCCCTGCGCGGTCTTCGATGGCACCCCGCCCAACCCGACGGAAGCGGCGGTGCGCGCCGCCGTGCAGCGCTTCCGCGACCACCGCTGCGACGGGCTGATCGCGCTCGGTGGCGGCAGCGCCATCGACTGTGCCAAAGGCGTGGCCATCGCCGCCACGCATGACGGCCCGCTCAAGACCTACGCCACCATCGAAGGCGGCTCACCCCTGATCACCGATCGCGTACCGCCGTTGATCGCTATCCCCACCACCGCCGGCACGGGCAGCGAAGTCGCGCGCGGCGCCATCCTGATCGTCGACGATGGCCGCAAACTGGGTTTTCACAGCTGGCACCTGCTGCCCAAGGCCGCCATCCTGGACCCCGAGCTGACCGTCGGCTTGCCCCCGCGCCTGACCGCGGCCACCGGCATGGACGCGATCGCCCACTGCATCGAGACCTTCCTGGCCCCGGCCTTCAACCCTCCGGCGGACGGCATCGCGCTCGACGGTCTGACGCGTGGCTGGGCCCACATCGAGCCAGCCACGCACAACGGGCGTGACCTCGACGCCCGGCTGCACATGCTGTGCGCCAGCATGCAGGGGGCCATGGCGTTCCAAAAAGGGCTGGGCTGCGTGCACTCCCTCAGCCACAGCCTGGGCGGGCTCGATCCCACCCTGCACCATGGCACGCTCAACGCGATCTTTTTGCCCGCGGTCATCGCCTTCAATGCCGACGCCGAGAGCGTGCGCCGCGAACGCCGCTTGGAACGCATGGCCCAAGCCATGGGCCTGGCCGCCCCGGAAGACATCGGCCCGGCCATCCGTGCGCTCAATGCCCGCTTGGGCCTGCCCCGCGGGTTGACCGAGCTGGGTGTACGACGCGACCAATTCGAGCGCATCATCGACGGGGCGCTTGCCGACCACTGCCACCGCACCAACCCGCGCACCGCCTCACGCGAGGACTACCGCGCAATGTTGGAGGCGTCGATGTAACGCGCGCCGCTCACAGCGGCTCGACCCGGCTGGGGTCGGGTTGCTCGAGCCAGGCAGCAAATTCGTCGACCAGGCGCTGCGCCTCGCGCACGGCCGTCTGCCACACCCGCATGCGCTCGGACAGGTGGTGGCCGTAGCGCTCGAAGTCCGTGCGGTCGGGCAGCTTGCCGTTGGGCAACGACCGCACCCACGCCGGGTCGGGCGCCAGCACGATGGTGCGATCGAGCGCCGACGTGGGCCGGTGGCGCCAGCGCAATCCCTTGTCCAGCCAACCCGGGATGACCTGACGCTGAAAATGCGGGTAGAGCACCAAGCCGCGCTCGGGCCGCCAGCGCAGGTGCAGGTGGTAGTCGGTGATGCCGCCGTCCCAGTACGCCCCCGGCGGCGCGCCGGGGATGTCGTGCACAGCCCGCAGCACGAAGGGGATGGAACAGCTCGCCTGCAGCGCGGGCATGAAGTTGCCGCCGTCGAGCGGCACCTGCCGGGTCCGGTAGTCCGACGAGTCGAACGGCAGCGCCGGCAGCCCACCCACCCCCGGCGACGCCGCCGATGGCGCGGAGAACACCACCCGCTCCAGCCAAGCCCCCATCGCACGGCGGTGTGCCACGTTGGCCACGAAGGCAGCCGCGTAACCGGCCGCCGTGCGCCATGGGCCCTCTCGTCGTAACACGTGCCGCCCGCGCGTGGTCACGATGTGCAGACGATAGCGCGGGTGCTGCAGCAGTCCGGGCAGATGCGGGCCGAAAAAGTCACGCAAATTGCGCGCAAAGGCCTCACTGACGTGCTCGGGCAGCGGGCGGCGCCGCCCCGGCTCCACCTCGTACGCCTGCGCGATGTAGTCTCGCTCCAGTCGCTCGAACGCCGCCACGGGGTCGGGCAGGCACGCCGTGGCCATGCGCCAAGCACCGATGGAAGCGCCCACCAGGTCGACGGAGTGCCCGCCGCGCGGCAACCATTGGCCAAACAGAAACCGGTCCAGCGGCCCCAGGATGAGCCCTTTCGGCCCGCCTGCGGCCCCCGGGATGATGCCCACCGCGCTCGGCTGCAAGCCCTCACGCTGCAGGTGGGCCAACGCGGTCGGGCCGGCGTGGATGCGCAACGCACGCATCAGACCAGGCCCTCCGTCTCCACGATACCGGGGTCGACCAGCACGTCGGGGTCGAGCGCCAGCAACTCTCCGACCGCATCCGGGTAGGTATGGATCAGCACGTCGCGTTGGTTGCCCAGCGCCCACACCCGCGCCCGCCAGGCGGCCATGTGCACGACGGCCGCCAACGGGTCGGCCACATCGCGGTGCAGCGGATCGACGTGCTGCTCGACCGCTTGCACCAACACCCGCGGCAAGCGCCAGTGCTGGCACAGGGCAGCCCCGACCTCGGCATAACAATACCCGAGGGCTTGATATTCGGCCCCGGCACGGTCCAGCGCGTACCAGGGTCGGTCGTGCGGCAGCTCCCGCATCACCTGAGGCATGGCTTGATGCATCACCAGCTCTCCCACGGCGTGCAGCAACGCGGCGGTGAAGGCGACGGCATCATCGAGCCGACGCGGCGCACACACGAGGCGTGCCACCGACGCCGCCACCACGCTGTACGACCAGAAGCGCTCCAGATCGATGCCCGGCGGCGCCGGGAAGCGGCTTTGCACGGCGGCAGCCAGCACCAGCGCGCGCACCCGGTTGAGCCCCAGCACCATCACCGCATCGCGCACGCTGTGCACCGGGCGCAGCAAGCGCAAGAAGGCCGAATTGGCTTGGCGCAGCAACCGCGCAGCCAACGCCGGATCCCGCTCGATATCGGCGGTGATGGCGGCCAGATCCACCTCGTCCTGACCAAACGTGGCGATCAAGCGCGCCGCCACCTCGGGCACGACGGGCAACGCCTCCGGGGTTTGCAGCAAGTCTTGCAAACGCATGCGGCGACGTCAGTGCAAAAAGGCCGCCAGCTCGCCCGCAGAGGCCCACTCCTGCGGGTCTTTGTCGAGCACGGTCTGCAAGTCCAGCCCCAGCAGGAGGGCCACCACGTCCGGAAAGGTGGCGGCCATGGCATCGCGATCCATGTTCATCTCTTGCGCACGGGCGCGCCACGACGCCATGTGCACCACCCCGGCGAGCGGCTCGTACAGATCCCCCTCGAACGGCACCAACTGATGCCGCAGCGCCGTCACGATGACGTCCGGAAAGTCCCAGCGCTGCGCAAACGCCGCACTGACATCCGCGTAGGTGTAGCCCAACACCGAGCGCTCGACCTCGGCACGCTTCATGTCGAACGGCGACACCCGCCAATCGATCTTGGCCACCACGTCGGGCATTCCGATGTGCATGACCAGATCGCCCACCGCATGCACCAAGCCGGCGGTGAAGGCCGCGCCGT
Organism: Hydrogenophaga sp.; assembly: GCA_020723845.1. Lineage (GTDB taxonomy): Bacteria > Pseudomonadota > Gammaproteobacteria > Burkholderiales > Burkholderiaceae_C > Tepidimonas. Next base: position 16,904 of record DYIC01000014.1, on the reverse strand, counting down.
CGGGCAGCTTCAGGCTGCGCGCCAGCGGCCGGCAGATCTTGGCGGTGTTGAGGCTGTAGCGCCAAAACTGCTCCAAGTTGACGCCCGGCACGCTCTTGAAACTGGCCCCGAGCGCGACCGCCTGCACCAGCGTGCGCAGGTGGTTCAAGCCCAGCACGGTGATGGCCTCGCCCACGCTGTCGATTTGGCGCGTCAGCCCAAAGAACGCCGAATTGGCCAGCTTGAGCAGCCGCGCCGTCAGCCCGGGGTCGGTGGCCACCAGTTCCGCGATTCGGCGCGCATCTGGCTCGTCCCGGTCCAGCTCGGCCGTGACCTCGGAGACGACGCGCGGAATGCTCGGGATGGCCTTGGCCTGTTGCAGCAGTTCGTCCAGTGTCATGGCGCACAGTTTATCGGCCCTCGCCCCGGCTGTCCGCCCCTGTCGCGACAATTCAGCGCCGCTGCGCCTGCCACTTGGCAAACGCACTGGCCATCGCGGTGGGGGCGGGCGCCTCCTGCCGCGGGCGACCGGCGCGCGCGGCACCCGCCTGCACGCGCGGGCGCATCCCGCCATCGACCGCGGGCGACGCGTCCAACCGCATCGTCAACCCGATGCGCCGGCGCGCCACGTCCACTTCCAACACCTTGACGCGCACGATGTCGCCGGCCTTGACGACCTCGCGCGCGTCGGCCACATAGCGGTTGGCCAGTTGGCTGACGTGCACCAGACCATCCTGGTGCACGCCGATGTCGACGAAGGCACCGAACTGCGCCACGTTGGTCACCGTACCCTCCAGCACCATGCCGGGCCGCAGGTCGTCGAGACTGTGCACCGCCTCGTCGAACTGCGCCACGCGAAACGTTGGGCGCGGGTCACGCCCGGGCTTTTCCAGCTCGGCCAGGATGTCACGCACGGTCACGGGCCCGAAGCGCTCGTCAGCCAAGCTTTCCGGGCGCAGCGCGCGCAGCACCTCGGGCTTGCCCATCACGGCCTCGATCGGCTGGCCGGCCGCCGCCAGGATGCGTTGGACCACCGGGTACGTCTCCGGGTGCACACCGGTCATGTCCAGCGGATCGTCTCCGCCACGGATGCGCAAAAACCCGGCGCATTGCTCGAACGTCTTGGGGCCGATGCCCGTGACCTCCAACAGCTGCCGTCGATGGCGAAACGCCCCGTGCGCATCGCGCCAGCGCACCAGCGCCCGCGCGGTCGCGGGCGACAGGCCCGCCACGCGGGCCAGCAGGGGCACGCTCGCGGTGTTGAGATCCACCCCCACCGCGTTCACGCAATCTTCCACCACCGCGTCCAGCGTGCGCGCCAGCGCCGCTTGGTTCACGTCGTGCTGGTACTGCCCCACGCCAATGCTCTTGGGGTCGATCTTGACGAGCTCGGCCAGCGGGTCTTGCAGTCGGCGCGCGATGCTGACCGCGCCGCGCAGACTCACGTCCAGCTCGGGCAACTCCTGCGCGGCGACTTCGCTAGCGCTGTAGACCGACGCCCCCGCCTCGCTGACCACGACCTTTTGCGGCACGCGCTGGGCGTCGCGGGCACGCAGCCGCTGCAGCAGCTCGCCCACCAGACGGTCCGTCTCGCGGCTCGCGGTGCCGTTGCCGATCGCGATCAGCTCCACCCCATGCCGCAGCACCAACGCGGCCAGCGTCGCCAATGCCCCCTCGACATCGCGCCGGGGCTCGAACGGATAGACGGTGGCCGTGTCCACCACCTTGCCCGTGGCATCGACCACGGCCACCTTGACGCCGGTGCGAATGCCGGGATCCAGGCCCATGGTCGGCCGCGGCCCGGCCGGGGCGGCCAACAGCAGGTCGCGCACATTGGCACCAAACACCTGGATCGCCACCGCCTCGGCCGCCTCGCGCAAGCGGGCAAACAAGTCGCGTTCGATCGACAGGCTTAACTTGACGCGCCAGGTCCAAGCCACGCAACGGCGCAGCCAGTCATCCGCGGCGCGCCCTTGGTGCGACCAGCCCAGCAGCCGGGCCAATCGGCCCTCGGCCAGCGACGGCTGGCCGGGTTCGGGCTCTTGCGGCTGCGCCAGGCGCAGGTCCAACACCTCCTGCGTCCGCCCGCGAAACATGGCCAGCGCCCGGTGCGACGGCACACGCGCGATCGGCTCGTCGTGCTCGAAATAATCGCGAAACTTGGCCACCTCGGGGTCGTTGGGGTTGCGCGCGTCGATGCGGCGGCTGCGCAGCACCCCCTCCTGCCACAGCCACTCGCGCAGGGGCTGCACGACGGCCGGATCCTCTGCCCAGCGCTCGCTCAAGATGTCGCGCGCACCATCCAGCACCGCGGCCACCGTGGTGAAGTCGCCGCCCTCCTCGCCCGGCGCGGGTTTGACGTAAGCCTGAGCGGCCGCCTGCGGGTCGAGCGTGGGGTCGGCCCACAGGGCGTCAGCCAACGGCTCCAGGCCCGCTTCGCGCGCGATTTGCGCCTTGGTGCGGCGCTTGGGCTTGTAGGGCAGGTACAGGTCCTCCAAGTCCTGCTTGGTCGGTGCCGCCTCGATGGCGGCGCGCAGGGCGGGGGTGAGCTTGCCCTGCTCCTCGATGCTGCCCAGGATGGCCGCGCGCCGGTCCTCCAACTCACGTAGGTAGGCCAGGCGCTGCTCGAGCTGGCGCAGCTGCGTGTCGTCCAGGCCGCCGGTGGCCTCTTTGCGGTAGCGTGCGATGAAGGGAACGGTGGCACCGCCATCGAGCAGGTCCACCGCGGCCTGCACCTGGGCGGCGCACACGCCGAGCTCGTCGGCGATGCGTTGCACGATCGTCGTCATGGATGGGCATGGGTTGTCCGTGAGCGCGGGAGTGTGCCACAGGACCCGGCGCCCTCAACCCATCGCACGCAGGGCAGCACGCAGCTGCGCGCCCACCTCCGGCCGGTCGGCAAACGGGTCGGGCGGCTCGCGCCCCTCGACGATGGCCTGCATGCGGGCCGCCACGGGTGCCAGCGCGTGCGGGTGGCTGTAGATGTAGAAGCGACCCTGCTCCATCGCATCGAACACACGCTGCGCCACTTCGGCTGCCGTTACTTTGCCGCTGCTGACGGCCTTTTCGCTCATGGCCTGGCCGATGAGCTGGCTGCGCGTGGGCGCGGCAGGCGGCAGCTCGGCAGGACGGTTGCGCTGACTCTGGCTGATACCGGTGGGCACGAAGTACGGGCACAGCACGCTGGCGCTGATCTGATCGGTCACGAGTCGCAAGTCCTGGTACAACGTTTCGGTCAAGGCGACCACCGCGTGCTTGCTGACGTTGTACACGCCCATGTTGGGCGGCGTCAGCAACCCGGCCATGCTGGCCGTATTGACGATGTGCCCGCGCCAGTGCGGATCGGCGCTCGCCGCCGCCAACATCATCGGGGTGAACAGGCGCACCCCGTGGATCACCCCCCACAGGTTGACGCCCAGTACCCACTGCCAGTCGGCCACGGTGTTTTCCCACACCAGACCGCCTGCCGCCACGCCCGCGTTGTTGAATACGAGATGCGGGGCGCCGAAGCGCTCGCGCACGGCATCCGCCAACGCCTCCATCTGCGCGCCGTCGGACACATCCACGCGCCGCGCGAGCACGTCGGTGCCCTGCGCGCCCAGTTCTTGCGCCGCGGCATCGAGCGCGTCGGCCTGGACATCCACCAGCACGAGCTTCATGCCCCGCAATGCTGCCAGACGGGCGACTTCGAGCCCGAGACCCGATCCAGCACCGGTCACGACGGCCGTTTTATCCTTGAAATCTTGCATCATCGGCACATTCTCCTGAGGGCGTTCGGTGATACGTCGGCCCGGCGGCGCCATCAACGCGGGCGAGCGCGCTCGAGGATGGCCGCAAAGTCCGTGCCGCTGGGCAAGGTGCCAAAGCTGCCGCCCCCATCCCCTGCCAAGCGCGAGTCACAAAACGCGCGAAAAACCGCCCCCGGTGCGGTCTGCGCGAGCAGGGCCGCCTGCACGGCGAGCGCCACGTCTTGCGCGAGGCGACGGGCCTCCACCTCGTTGGCCATCATCTCCACGCGGGTGGGCAAGCTCGCGGCAAGCTGGTCGAGCGCGGGATGCATGCCTCGAGCCGGAGCCAGTTCCTGCGCGAGCGCCGCGGCGGCATCCGCCTTGCGCACCGCGCGCAGCAGGTCGAGCGCCATGATGTTGCCCGCGCCTTCCCAGATGCTGTTGACGGGCATCTCGCGGTAGATGCGGGCCATGATGCCCTCGCCACCCTCTTCCACATAGCCATTGCCACCCAGACATTCCATGGCCTCTTGAGCAAAGGCGCTGCCGCGCTTGCAGATCCAGAACTTGGCAATGGGGGTCAGCAGGCGCTGGATCACGCGCTCGTGCTCGTCGCTGATCGAGCGGTCGAAGCTGCGCGCAAGACGCAAAGCCAGTGCCGTCGCAGCCTCCGACTCGAGCGCGAGGTCGGCGAGCACGTTGCGCATCAGCGGCTGCTCGATCAGGGGCTTGCCGAAGGCCATGCGCTGGCGCGTGTGGTCCAAAGCGAGCGAGAGCGCCTGCCGCATCAGGCCGCTGGTGCCGAGCGCGCAATCGAGCCGCGTCAGCGTCCCCATGGCCAGGATCTGCGGCACGCCCCGCCCTTCTTCGCCGACCAGCCAGGCCGTCGCGCCGGCAAACTCGACTTCGGAGCTGGCATTGGCCTTGTTACCGAGCTTGTCCTTGAGGCGCTGGATCTGCAGCGCGTTGCGCGTGCCGTCGGGCAGGATACGCGGCAGAAAGAGGCACGACAGGCCACTGGCTGTCTGCGCGAGGATCAGGAAGGCGTCGCACATGGGCGCGGAGAAAAACCACTTGTGCCCGGTCACGGTGTAGCGCCGGCCCCATCCGTCCTCGCCCGCGGGGACGGCTTGCGTGGTGTTGGCGCGCACGTCCGAGCCGCCTTGCTTTTCCGTCATGCCCATGCCCATGGTGACGCCGGCTTTGTCGCGCCAGAGGACCAGCCGGGGGTCGTAGGCGCGGCTCGTGAGCTGCGCCGACCAGTCACGGTAGATGGCCGGGTTGTCTTTGAGCGCGGGGGTGACCGCATAGGTCATGGAGATGGGACACAGCACCGAGGGCTCGAGCTCGGTAAACAGCATGAAGGCGGCGGCGCGCTGCAGGTGCGCATGACCGCTCGCCTGTTGTTCGGGCGCAAAGGGCGTGCCGTGCAGGCCCGCGGCGGTCGCGGCGCGCATCAAATCATGGTAGCTCGGGTGAAACTCCACCTCGTCGATGCGCCGACCGAAGCGATCGTGGCTGCGCAGCTGTGGCGCATGGACATTGGCCAGGCGCGCGTGCCTTTGCATCTCGGCCGTCCCCACGAGGGCGCCCAGCGCGTGCAAGCCCGAGGTGTCGAGCTCTGGCGCATGGAAGCGCAATGCGTCCTGCAGCGGGCGATTCGCCTCGAACAGGTTGACGTCGACCAGCGGCTCGGGCTGGTTGAACACCTCGTGCGTGACGATGGGCATGGCATTCTCCGGGCAAGCGCGAGACGCTCTCAAACCAGCTTGACGAGCTGCTTGCCGAAGTTGCGCCCCTTGAGCAAACCCAAGAACGCCTCGGGGGCGGCTTCGATGCCTTGCGCGATGGTCTCGCGGGGGCGGAAACGTCCGCTGCCGACCAGCTCGCCCAGTTCGGCCAGCGCCTGCGGCCAGACCTCCATGTGCTCGCTGACGATGAAACCCTCGATGCGCATGCGGTTGACGAGGATGAGCGACGGGTTGAGCATCGGCAGGGGCTGGCCGTCATAGCCCGCGATCATGCCGCACATGGCCACGCGAGAAAAGGCGTTGGCGCGCAGCATGACCGCGTCCAAAACCGTGCCGCCGACGTTCTCGAAGTGACCGTCGATGCCGTTCGGGCAGGCCGCTTTGAGCGCCGCCGCCAGCGAGCGCAAGTCGGGGTACTGGCGGTAGTCGACACAGTCGTCGAAGCCCAGCTCGTCGCGCACGTAGGCGCACTTGTCGGGGCCGCCCGCGATGCCCACCACGCGGCAGCCGCGCTGCTTGGCCAGCACGCCCACGGCGCTGCCCACCGCACCGGCAGCCGCGCTGACCGTTATGGTCTGGCCAGGCTTGGGCTCGATGATTTTGACCAGGCCGTACCACGCCGTCACCCCCGGCATGCCCACCGCGCCCAGGTAATGGCTGGGCGGAATGCGCGAGACATCCACCTTGCGCAACGCACCCGGCTGGTCGGCATCGACCACGCTGTACTCCTGCCAACCACCCATGCCAACCACCCAGTCGCCCGGGGCGTAGCGCGGGTGGCGGCTCTCCACCACCTGACCGACCGTGCCGCCAATCATCACTTCGCCTAGCGGCTGGGGAGCGGCGTAGCTTTTGCCCTCGTTCATGCGCCCGCGCATGTAAGGGTCCAGGCTCAGATAATGGTGGCGCACCAGCACCTGGCCCTCCGACAGCGCGGGGATTTGCGTCTCAACGAGACGAAAGTTTTCGACGCTGGCCTCGCCCTGGGGGCGGCTGACCAGAAGAATCTGCTTGTTCGACGGCATGGACTTGGCTCCAGGTAAAACGATGCAAGGACCGATGAGCGCCCGGCGCCCTTTCAACCACCGATGACGGCGCTGACCCCGCCATCGACCGCGAGCCACTGACCCGTGATGTGTTTGCCCGCGTCGGACGCAAACAGCACTGCGGCCCCCTTGAGGTCCTCATCGTCACCCAAGCGGCGCAGAGGCGCGTGCGCGGCCAGCCGTTCCTCGCCCATCGCCTGCAGGGTGCCGCGCGTCATCTTGCTGGGAAAGAAACCAGGGCAGATGGCGTTGACGCGGATGCCGTAGGGCCCCCACTCCGCCGCCAGCGCGCGCGTGAAGTTGATCACCGCGCCCTTGGACGTGTTGTAGGCGATGGTTTTCATCTCGGGCGGGTTGCCGCCCAGCCCGGCGATAGAGGCGACGTTGACGATACTGCCCCGCCGCCGCGCGATCATGCTGTGCTTACCCACTGCCTGGCTGAGCAGGAAGTAGCCACGGATATTGAGGTTCATGACCTTGTCCCAGGCCTCCAGCGGGTGGTCTTCGGCCGGCGCCCCCCAAGCCGCCCCGGCGTTGTTGACCAGGATATCGATGTCGCCCAGGCGCTGCAGGGTCTCACTGACCAAGCGCTGGATATCCTCCTCGCGCGCGCAGTCGGCTGCCATCCAGCGGGCATCGATGCCCTGCGCCTGCAGCTGCTGCACCGCGCCTTCCAGCTCATCGGCTTTGCGCGCGGTCAGCATCAGCTTGGCGCCCGCCTCGCCCAGCGCTTGGGCGATTTGCAGGCCCAGGCCGCGCGAGCCCCCGGTCACGAGCGCGGTGCGCCCCGTCAGGTCGAACAGTTGTGTGATGCTGCGGGTCATGCGGTATCTCCTCGAAACGGGGGCCACGTGCGCGGCCCACCAGGCTCAGAAAGCGTCTTCGGGCATCTCGGCGCAGGTGCTGTCGCGCGTGCGCACCACCTGCAGCCACGGCCCGATCTTGGGCAGTTCGTAATGAAAAAAGTAGCGGCACGCCTGCAAGCGCCCGCGGCTGGCGGCGTCGTCGCGGCCGACCGCCGCCAGCGCCACGTCCAGCCAGATCCACGCCAGCACCGTGTGCCCCAAGGCCTGCAGGTACGGCACGGCATTGGCCAGCGCGGCGACCGGATCGCCATCGGCCCAGGCAGCGCGCGTGGCGTCGGCCACCTCGTCAATGGCCCGCGCCAGCGCCTGCGCGTGCGCCGCCAGCGTGGGCACGGCACGGGCGCGCGCCACGGTGGTCTGCATCCGCTGCGCCAGCAGCGACAAGCCACGGCCATCCTCCACGCGCACCTTGCGGCCCAGCAAATCCAGGGCCTGGATGCCATGCGTGCCTTCGTGGATCATGTTGAGGCGGTTGTCGCGCCAGTATTGCTCGACCGGAAAGTCGCGCGTGTAGCCATAGCCGCCGTGCACCTGGATGGCCAAGCTGTTGGCCTCCAAGCACCATTCGCTGGGCCAGCTCTTGGCGATCGGCGTGAGCACCTCGAGCAGCAAGCGCGCGTCGTCGGCTGCTCGCGCGTCGCCCGTGCGCTGCTCGTCGACCAGCCGGGCGCAATACAGCGCCAACGCCAGCGCCCCCTCGCAGTACGCCTTTTGCGCCAGCAGCATGCGTTTGACGTCGGCGTGCTCGATGATGCGCACCGGCGGCTGAGCAGGGTCCTTGCCCGCGGGACCCGGCAAGCGCCCCTGCAGCCGCGTGCGCGCGTAGTCGAGGCTGGCCAGATAGCCCGCCATACCCAACATGGTGGCGGCCATGCCAACGCCGATGCGCGCCTCGTTCATCATGTGAAACATACAGCGCAAGCCGTCGCCGGGCGCGCCCACCCGGTAGCCGATGGCGCCCGCGCCGCGCCCATCCAGCCCGGGGGCACGCACCGGGTAGCGCCCCTCGCCAAAGTTGAGCAGCGTGTTGGGTGTACCGCGCCAGCCGCACTTGTGGTTGAGACCCGCCAGCGCCACATCGTTGCGCTCGCCGGTCAGTCGGCCTTGCGTGTCCACCAGCCACTTGGGCACGATGAACAGCGAAATCCCCTTGACGCCGGGCGGCAGCCGACCGTCAGCCCCCGGAATCTTGGCCAGCACCAGGTGAACGATGTTGTCGGTTAGCTCGTGCTCGCCGGCCGAGATCCACATCTTGTTGCCGCGCAAGCGGTAGCGGGGCCCCAGGGGATCGCTCTCGAAATCGTCGCCGTCGGGGACGGCCCGGGTCGCGATATCGCTCAGGCTAGAGCCGGCCTGCGGCTCGCTCAGGCACATGGTGCCCGCAAACCGCCCTTGCAGCTCAGGCTGCGCAAACGCGCGGCGCTGTGCCTCGGTGCCGTGCGCCATCAACAGGTTCGCGTTGCCCACCGTGAGCATGCCCGCGCCGATACTGACCGAAGCCGCGGCAAAAAACGCATTGCCCGCCGCCTCGATCGTGTAGGGCAGCTGCATGCCGCCCACGTCGTAGTCCTGCGACGCGCTCAGCATGCCGCTGGCCGCATAGGCCTGCCACGCCTCGTGTGTCGCAGCGGGCAGCACCACCCGCTCGCCGTCGAAGCGCGGCTCCTCGGTATCGACGAGGCGGTTGAAGGGGGCGTACTTCTCACGCGCGATGCGCTCGCAGGTGTCGAGCACCGCATCGAACGTCTCGCGCGTATGCTCGGCGTGGCGCGCTCGCTCGGTCAGGGCCTGCACGCGCAACCAGTCGTAGAGCAAAAAATCGATGGTGGCGCGCAGACCCGGGTTCATCACAGCACCTCGAACACGCCAGCTGCGCCCATACCGCCACCGATACACATGGTCACGCACACCCGCTTGGCGCCACGCCGCTTGCCTTCGATGAGTGCATGCCCGGTCAGGCGCTGCCCGGACACACCGTACGGGTGGCCAATCGCAATCGCGCCGCCGTTGACATTGAGGCGGTCGGCCGGGATGCCCAGGCGGTCGCGGCAGTAGAGGACCTGCACCGCGAACGCCTCGTTGAGCTCCCAGAGATCGATGTCATCCACCGTCAGGCCCAGCCGCTGCAACACCTTGGGCACGGCAAACACGGGGCCGATGCCCATCTCGTCGGGCTCGCACCCCGCCACGGCAAAGCCCAGAAACCGCCCCAGCGGCTGCAAACCCTTGCGCTCGGCCACTTTTTCGTCCATCACGACGCACGCACCCGCCCCGTCGGAGAACTGGCTCGCATTGCCGGCAGCGATAGTGCCGCCGGGCAGCGCAGGCTTGATGGCGGCGATCGCTTCCTTGGTGGTACCCTCTCGCAGCCCCTCGTCACGCGACACGGTCACCTGCTGCGTGATGAGCCCACGCTGCTTGTCATAGATGCCAGCCGTGACCGTGATCGGCACGATCTCGTCGTCGAACTTGCCGGCCGCCGCCGCTGCACAGGCTTTTTGCTGACTGGCCGCGCCGTACTCGTCCATCGCGTCGCGGCCGATACGATAGCGCTTGGCCACCTGCTCGGCGGTCTGCAGCATGGTCCAATAAATCTCGGGCTTGCGCTCCAGCAGCGCGGGGTCGGTCATCATGTGCTTGTTCATCTCGTTTTGTACGCACGAGATGCTCTCGACCCCACCGGCCACATAGATCTCGCCCTCACCTGCCATGATGCGCTGGGCAGCCAAGGCGATCGTCTGCAACCCCGACGAGCAGAACCGGTTGACGGTCAGACCCGACACCGTGACCGGGCACCCTGCGGCCAAGGCGATCTGGCGCGCAATGTTCCAGCCCGTGGCCCCTTCCGGGTTGGCGCAGCCCATGATGACGTCTTCGACCTCGGCTGGGTCCAGGCGCGCGCGCTCGATGGCGGCGCGCACCACGTGACCGCCCAGCGTGGCACCGTGCGTCATGTTGAAGGACCCCTTCCAGCTCTTGGCCAAGGGGGTGCGTGCGGTAGAGACGATGACAGCGTTGCTCATGTTCGGTCCTGGGTAACGTGTATATGGCGGCGACGGCTCAGGCGGCAGCGAATCCCTTGCCTTCGGCGACGAGGCGCTGGATGAGGGGGGCGGGCTGCCAGAACTGGGCATCGTCGTGCGGGTTCTTGGCAAAGCGCTTCATGGCCTGCACCACGTTGAACAAGCCGAATTGCTCGGCGTAATGCATCGGCCCGCCGCGCCAGGCCGGAAAACCGTAGCCGGTCAGGTACACCATGTCGATGTCACTGGCGCGCGCCGCGATCTTCTCCTCCAGGATGTGCGCACCCTCGTTGACCAGCGCGAACACCAGGCGCTGCACGATCTCCTCGTCGCTGATCTGGCGCGGGGTGATGCCCTGTTCGCGGCGAAAGTCCTCGATCATTTGATTGACGACGGAGCTGGGTATCGCGTCACGCTTGCCCGGCTGGTAGTCATACCACCCCGCCCCGGTCTTTTGGCCAAAGCGCCCCATCTCGCACAGGCGGTCGGCAATCTTGCTGTAGCGCAGGTGCGGTTTCTCGACATAGCGACGCTTGCGGATGTACCACCCCACGTCATTGCCGGCCAGGTCGCCCATGCGGAAGGGCCCCATCGCGAAGCCAAAGCGCTCGATGGCGCGATCCACCTGCTCGGGCGTGCAACCCTCCTCCAGCAGAAAACCGGCCTGCCGGCTGTACTGCTCGATCATGCGGTTGCCGATGAAACCATCGCACACCCCCGAGACGACGCAGGTCTTCTTGATCTTTTTGCCCAGGGCCATGATGGTGGCCAGCACGTCCTTGGCGGTGGCCTCACCGCGCACCACCTCCAGCAGCTTCATCACGTGCGCCGGGCTGAAGAAGTGCGTGCCGATGACGTCTTGCGGCCGCTTCGTAAACGACGCGATCTTGTTGACGTCCAGCGTCGACGTGTTCGTGGCGAGGATCGCCCCCGGCTTCATGACGGCGTCGAGCCGCTCGAACACCTGGCGCTTGACTTCCAAATCCTCGAAAACCGCCTCGATCACCAAGTCTGCCTCGCGGATGTCGTCGTACGACAGTGTCGTGCGCAGCAGGCCCAGGCGCTGCTCCATCTGCTCGGGCTTGAGCTTGCCTTTCTTCACTTGCCCTTCGTACACCGACCGAATGTTCGCCACCCCGCGCTCCAGCGCCGCCTGCTGGGTCTCCAGCAGCGTGACGGGCAGGCAGATGTTGAGAAAGTTGATCGCGATGCCAGTGCCCATCGTGCCAGCGCCGATGATGGCGACCTGGCGGATCTCGCGCTGGGGGGTGTCCTCCGGCACGTCGGCAATCTTGCCCGCGGCGCGCTCGGCCACGAACAGGTAGCGCAGCGCCATGCTGACGGGCGTGTTCATCAGGTTGACGAACGTCTCGCGCTCGAACGCCATGCCATCGTCGAAGCGGCGCGTGGTGGCCGCCTGCACGGCGTCGATGCACTTCAGCGGCGCGGGATAGTGCTTGGTCTGCGCGCCAACCATATTGCGGGCGAACTGGAAATACGCCTCGGCCTGCGGATGCCGGCACGGCAGGTCGCGCACCCGTGGCAGCGGGGCGCCGTCCGCGTGGCGCTGCGCCACCTCACGCGCCAGCGCCAGCGCCTCGTCCAGCAGGGTCTCGGCCGATGCCGCCAACTTGTCGAACAGCTTCTGCCCCGGAATGGTGGCCAGCAGCTCGCTGGGCACGGGCTCACCACTGACGATCATGTTGAGCGCGGCCTCCACGCCAATGACGCGCGGCAGGCGTTGCGTGCCCCCCGCCCCGGGTATCAGGCCCAACTTCACCTCCGGCAGCGCCACTTTGGTGCCGGGGGCGGCGATGCGGTAATGCGCCCCCAACGCCAGCTCCAGCCCACCGCCCATGCACACGCTGTGAATGGCGGCCACCACCGGCTTGGGTGAAAGTTCGAACGCGCCGATGAGGCTGAGCAGGTTCGGATCCTGGTAGGCCTTGGGCGAACCGAATTCCTTGATGTCGGCCCCGCCAGAGAAGGCCTTGCCGGCGCCGGTCACCACGATGGCGCGCACGGCCGGATCGTCGATGGCCCGATCCAGCCCCTGGGCCACGGCCTGACGGGTCGACAAGCCCAACCCGTTGACGGGCGGGTTGTCGAGCGTGATGACGGCCACGTCACCGTGGACCTGGTAATGAGCGGTCATGATGCCTCCTGCAAAACGATGACGAAAAAAGTGAACGATCGTTCGATTTTGTCTTGATTCTAGGGTGCACGCTGCCGATTGCCCATAGGCAGGTGTCGCGTATTTGTCTGTCGCGGTAGCGCTCAGCCCACCTCCAGCCACTCGCGCCGCACATAGGGGTTGGCTTTGAGCTCGTCGGGCGTGCCGTCGAAAACGATGCTGCCGTGCCCCATGACCAGCGCCCGGTCGGAAATCTGCAGCGCGATGGTGAGCTTTTGCTCGATCAACAGCACCGAGACGCCCTTGGCTTTGAGGGTACGCAGATACTGCGCCACCAGCTCCACGATCTTGGGCGCCAACCCCTCGGTCGGCTCGTCGATGATGATGAGATCGGGGTCGCCCATGAGCGAGCGGCACAGCGTCAGCATTTGCTGCTCCCCGCCCGAGAGCACCCCCGCCTCGGTGTGCTGGCGCTCCTTGAGGCGCGGAAACATCGCATACATGTCGTCGAAGCTCCAGCGCCCCGGCTTGCGGGGATTTTTCTGGCCCAGCATCAAGTTCTGGTGCACGGTGAGCTTCGGAAAGATGTCGCGGCTCTCGGGCACGTAGCCGATCCCCAAGTGCGCAACCTCGTAGGGCTTGAGCCCGGTGATGCGCTGTCCCTGCCAGCGGATGTCGCCCTCGGCGTCGACCAAGCCCATGATGGCCTTGGCGGTCGTGGAGCGCCCGGAGCCGTTGCGGCCCAGCAACGCGACAATCTGACCGGGTTCGACCCGGAAATGCACGCCGTGCAGCACGTGGCTTTTGCCGTAGAAGGCGTGAAGGTTGTCGATCTCGAGCATGGTGTGGCGCAGATGTGGTGGGATACGAGAAACGTCAATGCGCGGCTTCGGCCGCCTGCTGCTCGGCCAGCACCGAGCCCAGATACGCCTCCTGCACACGCGGGTTGGCCTTGACCGCCTCCGGGGTGTCGAAGGCGATCACCTCGCCATACACCACCACGGCAATGCGATCCGCCAGGCCGAACACCACCCCCATGTCGTGCTCGACGGTCAGCAGCGTTTTGCCCTCCGTCACCTCGCGGATGAGTTCGATGAAGCGCCGCGTCTCGCTCTTGCTCATGCCCGCCGTCGGCTCATCGAGCAGGATGACCTGCGCCCCGCCCGCGATCGTGATGCCGATCTCGAGCGCGCGCTGCTCGGCGTAGGTCAGATTCATGGCCAAGGTGTCGCGTTTCTTGGTCAAGCCGATGCGCTCGAGCAAGTCCTCGGTGCGCTCGTTGGCGTCGTCCAGATCGGCCAGAAATTTGAACAACGTGTAGCGATAACCCAGGCTCCAGAGCACGCCACAGCGCAGGTTCTCGAACACGCTGAGCTTGGGGAAGATATTGGTGATCTGAAAGCTGCGCGCCAACCCCATCCGGTTGATTTCGAATGGCTTTTTACCGTCGATGCGCCGCCCGCCGAGCAGGATCTCGCCGCTCGTGGGCGCAAAGCGCCCACTGATGAGGTTGAACAGGGTCGATTTGCCCGCGCCGTTGGGGCCGATGACCGCGACGCGCTCGCCCGCGCGCACCGCCAGATCGACACCACGGATGATCTCGGTCTTGCCGAAGCGCTTGCAGACACCGCGCAATTCGAGCGCTGGGGTGTCGTGCGATGCCGAAGTGTTGGGTGTGGTGGACATGTCAGGCCATCTCCCGCCGCTTGATTTCCTTTTCGATATCGACCTGGATGTCGCTCCAGTGCTCGCGGAAGCGCCGGCGCGCAACCTCGAACAGACCAATGCCGGTCAGCATCACGAACGCCGAGCCGAACCAGCTCTGCGCCGATCCGGTGTCGAGCGTAGCGCCCAGGTACTGAACCTGCGGGCCGATCGCCGCGTTGAGCTGCAGGTGGTAGATCATCTCGATGATGCCACCCGCCCCCAGCAACGCCACCAAGCCCGTCCCTCCCAGCGCCAAGTAGCTCACCCACAGCTCGCGCAGCCGGCCGAAGGCCGCCACGCGCAGGTTCATCATGATCAGGCTGGCGATGCCACCCGGCGCGTACATGACCATGAACATGAACACCAACCCCAGGTACAGCAGCCACGCCTTGGTCAGCTCCGACAGCAGCACCAGCGCCAGCACCATCAGCACGCCACCGATAATGGGCCCGAAGAAAAACGTCGCCCCGCCCAGGAAGGTGAACAGCAGATACGCGCCCGAGCGCAGCGGGCCGACCACCTCGGCCGTGACGATTTCGAACTGGATCGCCGCCAGACCGCCGGCGATACCGGCAAAAAACCCCGAGATCATGAACGCCAGATAGCGCACGACCTGCGTGTTGTAGCCGATGAACTCGACGCGCTCCGGGTTGTCGCGCACGGCGTTGAGGATACGCCCCAGCGGCGTGCGCGTGAAAGCGAACATGGCCGCCACGCACACGAAGGTATAGACCGCGATCAAGTAATACACCTGCACCGCTGGCCCATACGTGATGCCGAACACGGGCTCGCCCACCACCCGGTTGGCGGTGATGCCCGCCTCGCCACCGAAGAAGTCCGAAAACATCAGCGACAGCGCAAACACCAGCTCGCCCACGCCAAGCGTAATCATGGCAAACGGGGTGCCGGCCTTCTTCGTCGTGACGTAGCCAAACAGCATGGCAAAGAACAGTCCCGCCAATCCGCCGACCATGGGCAGCAACGACACCGGCACCGCCAGCGTGCCCTGCCCCACCATCAGCAGTGCGTGGATCGCGACGTAAGAACCCAGGCCGCTGTAGACCGCGTGCCCGAAGCTCAACATGCCCCCCTGCCCGAGCAACAGGTTGTACGACAGGCAAGCGATGATGGCGATGCCCATCTGCGCCAGCATGCTGATGGACAAGTTGCTGGTGAACAGTTGCGGCGCCACCAACAACACCAGCGCGAACAGGGTCCAGACGACCCAGCGCCCGACGTTGTAGGGAGTGAACTGATAGTACGCCTTGCTCATGGTCTGGTCGTTCAAGTTTGAGTCATTGGTCGCGCGTGCCCAGCAAGCCCTTGGGGCGGAATATCAGGATCAGCACCAAAAACAGGTACGGCAACACCGGCGCCACCTGCGACAGCGTGAGCTTGAGGAAGTCCTTGTCGCGCATCGCATCCGACAGCGCGAGCCCCATGCCCTGCAGCAGCGACCCGATCGAGTGATCCATCGCCACCGCAAACGTCTGGATGACGCCGATCAGCAGCGACGCCAAAAACGCGCCCGGCAGCGACCCCAGGCCACCGATCACCACCACGGCAAACACCAGCGATCCGAGCGTGGCCGCCATCGCCGGTTCGGTCACGAACGTGCTGCCCCCGATCACGCCGGCCAGACCGGCCAGCCCGGTGCCCACGCCAAACACCATCATGAAGACGCGCGGCACGTTGTGCCCGAGCGCCTCCACCATCTCGGGGTGGGTCAAGGCGGCTTGGATCACCAGCCCCACGCGGGTGCGGGTGATGAGCAGCCACAAACTCACGAGCATGGCCACCGCCACACCCATCATGAAGGCACGCGTGGCGGGAAACGGCGTGCACGCCGCGGCCTGGCACAGGTCTGCTGCCGCTCGGCCCCAGACGAAGGCCATGCGGTCATCGGCGGTATGGATGAGGGTGAACGCTGGCCCCTGCAGCAGCTCCGGCGGCCGGAAGTTGACCGCGGTACGGCCCCAGACCAGTTGCACCAGCTCCAAGATCACATAGGACAGCCCAAAGGTGATCAGCAGCTCCGGCACGTGGCCAAACTTATGCACCTTGCGCAGGCTGTATTTCTCGAACAGGGCGCCCGCCAGCCCCACCAGCACTGGCGCCACCAGCAGCGCTGGCCAAAAGCCCACGATGCCGGACAACGCGTAGGCGAAATACGCGCCCAGCATGTAGAAGCTCGCGTGGGCAAAGTTGAGCACGCCCATCATCGAAAAGATCAGGGTCAGCCCGGAGCTGAGCATGAACAGCAACAAGCCGTAGCTGACACCGTTGAGTAAAGAGACGAGGACGAATTCCATGATCAGGGGCGTCGTGGGGAATCATCGGGGTCAGACACTCCGGACGGCCAGGCGCAGCTGGCCACCGGCGGCGTCGATTCAACCGATCGATGGGCCCGGCCCGAGTGGGCGGGGCGGAAAACGGTGGCGCAGACCCGACCCGCGCGCACGGTCCGCGCCACGGGCCAAGCCGCCGTCAGTTGGGGCGCTGCATGTTGCAGCTGGTGGGCGTGCTGGCGATGTACGCCGGGAACTCCTTCACGAGCGCGAACGTCATGCCGGTGTTCTCCACGCTGTACGGGAACTTCGCGTCCGCCTTTTGCCAGCGCGTCAGGTACAGCGGCTGTTGCAGCTGGTGGTCGGTCTTGCGCATCTCGAC
>DYIC01000085.1 GCA_020723845.1 Hydrogenophaga sp. | reverse complement strand
CTCCTTGGTTGGTGGTGGAAGAACTTCAAAAACAATAGCTGTTGGCGCTTGCTGCATAAGCGCTAGAGGCTGATTTCATTCAAGTCACGCCGCCAGCCGCGCGCGCTTGGCGGCCAGGCGCTCCTCGTCGCAGCGCGGGCAGAACTTGTGCTCGCCGGCCAGGTAGCCGTGCGTGGGGCAGATGGAGAAGGTGGGCGTGACGGTGATGTAGGGCAGGCGGAAGTGGGTGAGCGCCCGTTTCACCAGCTCGCGGCAGGCCGCGCCGCTGGAGATGCGCTCGCCCATGTACAGGTGCAGCACCGTGCCGCCGGTGTACTTGCCCTGCAGCGCCTCTTGCCGCTGCAGCGCCTCGAACGGGTCGTCGGTGAAGCCCACGGGCAGCTGCGAGCTGTTGGTGTAGTAGGGCTGCTCGGCCGTACCGGCCTGCAGGATGGCGGGCCAGCGCTTCTTGTCTTCTTTGGCAAAGCGGTAGGTGGCGCCTTCGGCGGGCGTGGCTTCCAGGTTGTAGAGGTGGCCGGTTTCTTCCTGGAACTGCACGATGCGCGCGCGCACATGGTCCAGCAGGCGCAGGGCGAACTGGTGACCCCAGTCGCTGGTGATGTCGTGCCGGTCGCCAGTGAAATTGCGGATCATCTCGTTGATGCCGTTCACGCCCAGCGTGCTGAAGTGGTTGCGCAGCGTGCCCAGGTAGCGCTTGGTGTACGGGAAGAGGCCGTCGTCCATCAGGCGCTGGATGAGCTTGCGCTTGACCTCCAGGCTCTGCTTGCCCAGTTCCAGCAGGCGGTCCAGCGCGGCGTACATGCCGGCCTCGTCGCCCGCGTGCAGATAGCCCAGGCGCGCGCAGTTGACGGTGACCACGCCCACGGAGCCGGTCTGCTCGGCGCTGCCGAACAGGCCGTTGCCGCGCTTGAGCAGCTCGCGCAGGTCCAGCTGCAGACGGCAGCACATTGAGCGCACGTGGTTCGGCTTCATGTCCGAGTTGATGAAGTTCTGGAAGTACGGCAGGCCGTACTTGGCCGTCATGTCGAACAGCGCGGCGGCGTTCTCGCTCTCCCACGGGAAGTCGGGCGTGATGTTGTATGTGGGAATGGGGAAGGTGAACACGCGGCCCTTGGCGTCGCCCGTGGTCATCACGTCGATGAAGGCACGGTTGATCAGGTCCATCTCGGCCTGGAGTTCGCCGTAGCGGAAGGGCATCTCCTCGCCGCCGATCACGGGCACCTGCTCGCGCAGGTCCTCGGGGCAGGTCCAGTCGAAAGTGAGGTTGGTGAACGGCGTCTGCGTGCCCCAGCGCGAGGGCACGTTGAGGTTGTAGACCAGCTCCTGGATGCACTGGCGCACGGCGGCGTAGTCCATGGCGTCCTTGCGCACGAACGGCGCCATGTAGGTGTCGAAGGACGAGAACGCCTGCGCGCCCGCCCATTCGTTCTGCAGCGTGCCCAGGAAGTTCACGATCTGCCCCACGGCGGAACTCATGTGCTTGGGCGGCCCCGCCTCCACTTTGCCGGGCACGCCGTTGAACCCCTCGTGCAGCAGCGTGCGCAGCGACCAGCCCGCGCAGTAGCCGCTGAGCATGTCGAGGTCGTGGATGTGGATGTCGCCATTGCGGTGCGCCTCGCCGATCTCGGGTGCGTAGACGTGCGAGAGCCAGTAGTTGGCCGTCACCTTGCCTGCCACGTTCAGGATCAGCCCGCCGAGCGAGTAGCCCTGGTTGGCGTTGGCGTTCACACGCCAATCGGCGCGTGTGAGGTACTCGTTGATGGAGCTTTCCACATGCACCAGCGTCTGCCGGTCGGCGCGCAGGGTGGCGTGGCGCTGGCGGTAGGCCATGTAGGCGCGCGCGGTCTGCAGATGGTTGGCGGCGATCAGCGTCTGCTCCACCACGTCCTGGATCTGCTCGATGGTGGGCGCCTCGCCGCGAAAGCGGTGGACCAGCACCTTGGTGGCCTGGGCGGTGAGCAGCCGCGCCTCGTCCTCGCCGAATTCGCCGGTGGCGGCGCCCGCGCGGGCGATGGCGGACTGGATGCGGTGGGCGTCGAACGCGGCGCGGGTGCCGTCGCGCTGGATCACGTCGCGCGGCAGGGTGGCCACAGGGGTGGAGGGAGGGACCATGGAAGCTCCAGAACACTACATATAGCGTCCATGATACCCATCAGACACTATAGGTAGTTTGATCTGGCACAAACCCCGGGGCCGCCGGGCCAAAAAAAAGCCGGCGCGAAGCCGGCTGAAAAGCAAGGTGCCCCTGTGGCCTTGCAGATGGATAAGAAAACAGGCTCTAGCGATTGTGTAGAAAGCGCAAGTAGCTAAAACAGCTAATGGACAATCTGGGATCATTTCGGCGCCCTCGACGAGCTGCACCTGGGCGTGGCGATCGGGCGGCTGCTGGCGCAACCGCCGGCAGACAGGTCCGACGTCAACGCCAGCGCGGCCGATGTCGCGGCGTGCGCCGATGGTGCTTGTGCGATCGGACGGTGATGAACGAGCCTGGTGCTCGGACGGATAGGAGGAATCGACGACCATGGGAACGGCGGTCGCTTTGCGTCACTTGGCCTTCGAAGACCTGGGCCTCATCGAGCCATGGCTGCGGGAGCGCGGTTGGCGTATCCACTACCACGACGTCGGCGTCGATGAGCTGGGGACGCTCGATCTCGCTCCGGTCGATCTGCTCGTCGTCCTCGGCGGGCCGATCGGGGCGGAGGAAGATGCGCGTCATCCCTATCTCACCGAGGAGGTCCGCCTCTTGCGCGAGCGCATCGACAGCGGTCGGCCGCTGCTGGGCATCTGTCTCGGCGCGCAACTGATGGCCCGTGCGCTTGGCGCGGCCGTGCGGCCGATGGGCCGCAAGGAGATCGGGTTCTCCCCGCTGACCCTGACGCCGGCCGCGCGTGACACGCCGCTCGCGCTGATCGGCGACCAGAGCGTCCTGCACTGGCATGGCGACCAGTTCGCGCTGCCCCCAGGCGTCGAGAGTCTGGCCGCGACACCGGTCTGCCCGCACCAGGCGTTCATGGTGGGCGATCACGCGATGGCTTGGCAGTTCCACCTCGAGGTGGATCCCGCGCGCATCGAACAATGGCTCATCGGCCACACCGGCGAGTTGACGCAAGCCGGCCTCGACCTCGATGCGCTGCGTGCCCAGGCCCGCGAGCATCGGCGCGGGCTCGCGCAGGCGCTCGATCGTGTGCTGTCCGACTGGTTCGCACGCAACCGCCTGGCCTGAAGCGATGGTGGCGCGTGTTCGATCCGTGCTCGTCGGCCGCGTGCAGGCACTCGGCCCCACCGTCAGCGGCATCGCCAAGCGGCCGGTGAGCGGGCCGCGACGGGTCGAGGCCCTGGGGCTGGCCGGGGACGCGCAGGCCGATCTCCGGGTGCACGGCGGCCCGGACAAGGCCGTGCTCTGCTACGCCTGGTCCCATTACGAGCCCTGGCGCGACGTCTTTCCCGACCAGCCCTTGCTGGAGGCACCCGGCGCGTTCGGCGAGAACCTGAGCATCGACGGGCTCGATGAGCACGCCGTGTGCATCGGCGACCGCTGGCGCATCGGCAGCGCGCTGTTCTCGGTCACGCAAGGCCGGCAGCCCTGCTTCAAGCTCAACCTGCGCTTTGGCGTGCCGGACATGGCGGCACGCGTCCAGGCCAGCGGGCGTGCGGGCTGGTATCTGCGGGTGCTGGAGCCGGGCTGGATCGAGGCCGGCGATGCGTGCGAACTCATCGACCGGCCGCACCCCACCCACAGCGTCGCCAGCGTGCTGGCCCTGATCCGCGACCGCGAGACCCGGCCGGACCGGCTCGAGCCCGTGCTCGCGCTGCCGCTGCCGGCGAGTTGGCGCCGGCTTTTCGAACGCCGGCTCCAGACGGGGCAGGCCGAGGACTGGCGACGGCGCCTGGAGGGCGCGTAAGGACGAGCCCCAGCCGCGGGTGGCCTACCGATACCGGCATCCTCCGAGAGCCATCGAGCTCGTTGGGGGGCCCGATGCGACCCAGCGTGACTTCGTCGTCCTGCGCCTCGACCGATGGGTTCCGCTGGCCTGATGTCCTGCCCATCCAAGCGCGATGGACAACCGCTGGCCGTGACGCACGCGCAAGTCATTGACGTACGAGGTCGCCTGCGTGCGCTTCCGCCAAGAAGTTGGCGCCGGTTTTGAGAGAAGAGAGAGCAAAAGAGAGTCGAACTGGGCGACTTTCGGGCGGTGCGGCTTCACTGCGTGGCACACGCAGAACGCCGCCGAACCCCGCGCGGCGTCGGGGAACCCGGAAACGAAAACGCCCAACCGATAGAGGTTGGGCGTTGAAAAGTGGTGGTG
>DYIC01000013.1:31708-42726 GCA_020723845.1 Hydrogenophaga sp. | reverse complement strand
GAGCAGACCGACACCCAGATCTGCATCCACACCGACACGCTCAACGAAAGCGGCTTCGTGGAGGACTCCATCGCCGCCTTCAAGGGCCGCACCATCCACACCTTCCACTGCGAAGGCGCGGGCGGCGGCCACGCGCCCGACATCCTGAAGGTGGTGGGCGAAGCCAATGTGCTGCCCTCCTCCACCAACCCCACGCGGCCCTACACCGTCAACACGCTGGAAGAGCACGTGGACATGCTGATGGTGTGCCACCACCTGGACGCCTCCATCGCCGAGGACCTGGCCTTTGCCGAAAGCCGCATCCGCAAGGAAACCATTGCGGCCGAGGACATCCTGCACGACCTGGGCGCCATCAGCATCATGAGCAGCGACAGCCAGGCCATGGGCCGGGTGGGCGAGGTCATCTGCCGTACCTGGCAGACCGCGCACAAGATGAAGGTGCAGCGCGGCTGGCTGCCCCCCACGCCGGGCCGCGACGAGCCGGTGGAGCAAAACGACCGCAACGACAACTTCCGCGTCAAGCGCTACATCGCCAAATACACCCTCAACCCCGCCATTGCGCACGGCGTCAGCCACATCGTCGGCTCGGTGGAGGTGGGCAAATGGGCCGACCTGGTGCTATGGAAGCCGGCTTTCTTCGGCATCAAGCCCGCGCTCGTCCTCAAGGGCGGCATGATCGCCGCCGCCGCCATGGGCGACCCCAACGCCTCCATCCCCACGCCGCAGCCGGTGCACTACCGGCCGATGTTTGGCAGCTTCGGCGGAGCCCTGCACAAAACGTCGCTGACCTTCGTGTCCCAGGCCGGGCTGGCCGCGGGCATCGGCCAGCGCTACGGCCTGCAGAAACCGCTGGTGGCCGTGCAGGGCTGCCGCACCATCGGCAAGCGCGACATGGTGCTCAACGACTACGCGCCGCGCATGGACATCGACCCGCAGACCTACGCCGTGCGCGCCGACGGGGTGCTGCTGACCTGCGAGCCCGCCGCCGAGCTGCCGCTGGCCCAGCGCTATTGCCTGTTCTGAACGCCGCCATGTTGACCGCCGCCCGCCTCATCCCCCGTGGCCAGGGCCTGGCCCCCGCCCTGCTCGACCGCAGCGCCTGGATCAGCCTGGACTGGGATCAGCGCCAGAAAAGCCGCTTCGACTGCGACGACTCGCACGGGCGCCGGGTGGGGGTGTTTCTGGCACCCGGCACGGTGCTGCGCGGCGGGGATGTGCTGCTCACCGAGGACGGGGCGCTGCTGCGCGTGCAGGCGGCCGCCCAGCCCGTCCTGCGCGTGACCCCATGCCCCGAACACGGCACCCCGCTGGACCTGCTGCGCGCGGCCTACCACCTGGGCAACCGGCATGTGCCGCTGGAGGTGCAAGCCGATCACCTGAAGCTCGAACCCGACCCGGTGCTGGCCGACATGCTGCGGCAGATGCACCTGATCGTGACCAAAACACGGGAGCCGTTCGAACCCGAAGCCGGGGCCTATGCCGCTCACTCCCATGGGCATCGCCACGGGCATTCCCACGAACACACCCACGGCCACCCGCACAACCTGCCCCCGCCGTGAGCACCCCGCCCGTGGCCGCCTCATCGACCCTTTTGCCCCTGCTCTGGCTGGCCTCGCCCGCCCTGCCGGTGGGCGCTTTCTCGTATTCCGAGGGGCTGGAAGCGGCGGTGGAGGCCGGCTGGGTGCATGACGAGGCCAGTGCCGGCGACTGGATCGAGGATCAATTGCACCTGAGCCTCGCCCGCGCCGATCTGCCCGCCACGGCCCGCGCCTGGTCCGCCGCGCGCGCGGGGGATGCGGCCGCCCTGCGGGCACTGGACGACTGGGTGCGGCACAGCCGCGAGACCGCCGAGCTGCGGCTGCAAACCGAACAGATCGGCCACGGGCTGTGGGCCTGGTTGGACAGCCTGGATGCGCGCCCGGCCGGCTGGTGGCCCCACCCCACGCCCCCGACCCAGCCGGTCGCGCTGGGGATGGCCCTGGCCGTGCAGGCCCATCCCGACACGCCGCTTGCGGATGCGCTGGCGGCCATCGCCTTCGGGTGGGCGGAAAACGCCGTGCAGGCGGCCATCAAAGCCGTTCCCCTGGGCCAGGCCGCCGGCCAGCGCATCCTGCGCCGGCTCGTCCAGCAGATCCCAGCCGCCGTCGACGACGCGTGCCGCCGCAGCCACGACGCCGACCCGCTGGCCCTGCAGGCCTATACCCCCGGGCTGGGCGTGCTGTCCAGCCGCCACGAAACCCAGTACTCGCGCCTCTTCCGCTCATGAACGCCCCCCTCGTCCCCCCCGCTGCCGCCCTGCACCACATCCCCGGCCGCACCAAACGGCTGCCCCCGCTGCGCGTCGGCATCGGCGGGCCGGTCGGCTCCGGCAAAACCACGCTGCTGGAGATGCTGTGCAAGGCGATGCGCAACCGCTGGGACCTCGTCGCCATCACCAACGACATCTACACCAAGGAAGACCAACGCCTGCTCACCCTCAGCGGCGCGCTGCCACCGGAGCGCATCCTCGGCGTGGAGACCGGCGGCTGCCCGCACACCGCCATCCGCGAGGACTGCTCCATCAACCTGGAGGCCATCGACCGCATGCTGCGCCAGTTCCCCAACGCCGACATCGTGTTCGTCGAAAGCGGCGGCGACAACCTGGCCGCCACCTTCAGCCCGGAGCTGTCCGACCTGACGATTTACGTGATCGACGTCGCCGCCGGCGAAAAAATCCCCCGCAAAGGCGGCCCCGGCATCACCAAGAGCGACTTGTTCGTCATCAACAAGACCGACCTCGCCCCCCACGTCGGCGCCAACCTGGACGTGATGGCCGCCGACACCGCCCGCATGCGGCCCGACCCGCAGCGCCGTCCCTGGGTGATGACCAACCTCAAGACCCTGCAAGGCGTGGACGAGGTGGTGGCGTTCATCGAACGGCGCGGGCTGCTCACCGCCTGAGCGCAGGGCTGGACTTCCGCAGCCACTACACTGCGGACATGGCCACCACCTACTTTGCCACCCTGCCAGAGCCATGGGGCTGGGTCGTCTCTGCCGTGCTGGGGCTCATCGTCGGCAGCTTCCTCAACGTCGTGATCCACCGCCTGCCGCGCATGCTGGAGCGCCGCTGGGCGGCCGAATGCGCCGCGCTGCAAGCGCCCGCCGCAGGCGGCACCGGGGATGCGGCCGCCCCAGCCCCGGAACGCTACGACCTGCTGGCGCCGCGCTCGCACTGCCCGGCGTGCCACACCCCCATCCGCTGGTACCACAACATTCCGGTACTGAGCTGGCTGGCGCTGCGCGGCCGTTGTGCGGCGTGCGCAGCGCCTATCTCCTGGCGGTACCCGCTGGTCGAGGGGCTGACCGGTCTGGCCTTCGCCCTGGTGTTTGCCCGCCACGGGGCCGGCGCGGCCACCGTCGCGTGGTGGGGTTTCATGGCGGCCGTGCTGGCCCTGGCCTTCATCGACTGGGACACGACGCTGCTGCCGGACGACATCACGCTGCCGCTGGCCTGGGCCGGGCTGATCGCCGCCGCCGTGGGCTGGAGCGGCGTGTCCCTGCCCGATGCGCTGTGGGGCGCGGTGGCCGGCTACCTGTCGCTGTGGACCGTGTACTGGGCGTTCAAACTCGTCACCGGCAAGGAGGGCATGGGCTATGGCGATTTCAAACTGCTGGCTGCGCTGGGTGCGTGGCTGGGCTGGCCCGCCCTGATTCCATTGGTGCTGGTGGCCTCGGCGCTCGGCGCCGTCATGGGGCTGGCCATGAAGGCGATGAGCGCCCTGCGCGAAGGCCGCTACGTGCCCTTCGGGCCCTTTTTGGCCATCGGCGGCCTTCTGGTGTGGACCGCGGGACCGCAACGCATCCTCGGCGCGCTGGGGTTGTGATGGGCACGCCCCTGCGCATCGGTCTGACCGGCGGCATCGGCAGCGGCAAAAGCACGGTCGCCGCCATGCTGGCAGCGCTGGGTGCGACCGTGGTCGATGCGGATGCCATTTCACGTGCCTGCACCGCGCCCGGCGGGGCCGCGATCGAGCCCATTCGCGACACCTTCGGCAACGCCTTCATCGCGCCCGACGGCGCGCTCGACCGTGACCACATACGTGCGCTCGTCTTCCGCGACCCCGAGGCGAAAGCGCGGCTGGAGGCCATCATCCACCCGCTGGTACGAGCGGAAATCGACCGCCGCATCGCGGCCTGCACGACCGACACGGTCGTGCTCGACCTGCCGCTGCTGGTCGAATCGCCCCGCTGGCGCGAGCGCTGTGACCGCGTCTGGGTGGTGGACTGCACGCCCGAGACGCAAATCGAGCGCGTCATGGCGCGCAGCGGCTGGCCACGCGAGCAGGTGCTGGCGGTGCTGGCGCTGCAAGCCAGCCGTGCACAACGGTTGGCGGCAGCGGATGTCGTGATCGACAACGACGGCGTCGATCTGGAGACCCTGCGCGCGCGCGTGCGCGCCGCGTGGGAGCGACGCCGATTGCCAGTATGATGCCCGCGTGATTCTGTACGAATACCCCTTCAACGAGCGCATCCGTACCTACCTGCGCCTGGAGCATCTGTTGCTGCGGCTCGGTGAGCTGCTGGCGCGTGCGCACCCACTGGATCACCACTTCGCGATCCAGACGCTGTTCGAGATCATGGAGGTGGGCGCGCGCGCCGACCTCAAATCCGAGATCCTGAAAGATCTGGACCGGCACAAGCAGGTCTTCGTGGGCTATCGCGGCAATCCCGCCATCTCGGAGGTGGCGCTGGAGCAACTGATCGCGCGCATCGACACCTGTTACGCCACGCTGCGCGACGACGAAGGCAAGGCAGGACATGCGCTGGCGGGTATCGAGTGGCTCAGCGCCGTGCGCAACCGCATCACCATTCCCGGCGGCACGTGCGCGTTCGACCTGCCGGCCTATCATGACTGGCAGCACCGGCCCGCGCCACAGCGCCAGGCCGATTTGGCGCGCTGGGCGGGCGAGATTGCCTGTCTGGCCGAGCCGATCCACCTGCTGCTGCAGCTGCTGCGCGAGTCGGCCGTCGCCCAAAAGGTCTTTGCGACGCAGGGGCACTATCAGCAAAGCCTGCCGCAAAGCCGCACCTTTCAGCTGCTGCGGGTGTGGCTCGACCCCGCACTCGGGCTGATCCCCGAAATCAGCGGCAATCGGCTGCTGTTTTCGGTGCGGCTGCTGCGGCGCACCGACGAAGGACGACTCGAACACGCCGCGGACGCCGAGGCCGAGTTCGAAGTGCATTTGTGCGTGTAACCGATGCGCTTGCGGCATCCCGATACCGTTCATGACGCAGCCGTTCACTCCCCGCACCGTCACCTGCCCCACCTGTAGCGGGCCGTCGCGCTACGCGCCGGACAACCCGTGGCGCCCGTTTTGCAGCGAGCGCTGCAAACGCATCGACCTGGGGGCTTGGGCCAGCGAGCAGTTTCGCGTGCCCGACCCCGCGCCACCGGTCCAAGACCCCAACGCCGACGATACCCGCCTGCACTAAAGCCGGCTCAGGCCCGGGCGGGCGGACGCGGCGGATCGGTCTCGAACCAGGCCAGCACCGGCACCGTGCCCGGCAAGAGCGGCCCCACACTCACGGGCAAGCGCTGCCAGGCGTGGGTCTGCCCTTCGCGCATGTGCAGCGTGCCGTGCCAGTCATAGACACGGCAAAAATGCAGCCGCACCAGCGCGTGGGGGTAGTCCACCACCTGTTCGCGCCACGGGTGGACGTCGCCCACGGTCACGCCGATTTCCTCCTGCAGCTCGCGGCGCAGGGCCTGCGCCACGGTCTCTCCGGGCTCGACTTTGCCGCCAGGAAACTCCCAGTAGCCGGCATACGCCTTGCCAGGCGGCCGCGTGGTCAACAAGAAGCGCCCTTCGGCATCGATCAACACGCCCACGGCCACCTCGGTCACGGACCGCGCGCTGGCGTGGCGCGGCTGCTGCGGGTCGGCCACCAGCACATCGATCATCGCACGACTCCCCGCCCCGTCAAGCCGATGCATCGGCCTGACGGCCCACATAGTCGCGCGCAAACTGGTAGGCCACGCGCCCACTGCGCGAGCCACGCTCCAGCGCCCACACCAGGGCCTGCGGGCGTGCCGCCTCGATGGCCGCTTCGTCCACACCGTAGTGCCGCAACCACTGGCGCACCACGGCCAGGTATTCGTCCTGGCTGAAGGGGTAGAAGCTCACCCACAGTCCGAAGCGCTCGGACAGCGAGATTTTTTCTTCCACCGCCTCGCCTGGGTGGACCTCACCGTCGTCGGTGTGGGTGACGGCGAGGTTCTCGCGCAGGTACTCCGGCAACAGGTGGCGCCGGTTGCTGGTGGCATAGATCAGCACGTTGGGGCTGGCCGCGGCCACCGACCCATCGAGCATCGATTTGAGCGCCTTGTAGCCCGACTCACCCTCCTCGAAACTGAGGTCGTCGCAAAAGACGATGAAGCGCTCGGGCCGTGGCGCGACCACGTCGACGATGTCGGGCAAGTCGGTCAGGTCGGCCTTGTCCACCTCGATCAAGCGCAGCCCCTGGTCGGCGTAGGCGTTGAGGCAGGCCTTGATGAGCGAGCTCTTGCCCGTACCGCGCGCACCGGTCAGCAGTACGTTGTTGGCGGGCAGCCCGCGCACGAAGCGCTCGGTGTTGCGTTGGATCTTGGCTTTTTGCTCGTCGATCTGCTGCAGGTCCTCGAGCCGAATCGTTGCCACGTGCCGCACCGGCTCCAGCACCCCGTGCGCGCCGCGCTTGCGGTAGCGAAAGGCGATCGAGGCGCCCCAGTCGGGCGCGCCCAACGGCTGCGGCAGGATGGATTCGAGGCGGGCGATCAACGCCTCAGCCCGCATCAGCAGGCGCTCGATGGGCTCGTTCATGGCCTTTAGCTGCGGTAGTCGGCGTTGATGCTGACGTAGTCGTGGCTCAGGTCACAGGTCCAAACCGTCTCGGCCGCGGGGCCACGCCCCAGGTCCACGCGCACGGTGATTTCGCTCTGCTGCATCACGCGCGCGCCGTCTTCCTCGCGGTAGCCTGGGTGACGCCCCCCGCGCGTGACCACGTGCACGTCGTCCAGGAACAGCTCGATGCGGCTCTGGTCCAGGTCATCGATGCCGGCGTAGCCAACCGCGGCCAGGATCCGGCCCAGGTTGGGGTCGCTGGCAAAGAATGCCGTCTTGACCAGTGGCGAGTGCGCGATCGCATACGCCACCTTCAGGCACTCGTCGGCATCGCGCCCGCCTTCGACGCGCACCGTGATGAATTTGGTCGCGC
This sequence comes from Hydrogenophaga sp., assembly GCA_020723845.1. Taxonomy (GTDB): domain Bacteria; phylum Pseudomonadota; class Gammaproteobacteria; order Burkholderiales; family Burkholderiaceae_C; genus Tepidimonas. Next base: position 35,493 of record DYIC01000013.1, on the reverse strand, counting down.
CTTCGCCATCGCGCACGATGGCGTGCGCCAATGTACGTGCCACCTCGGTCAGCGCCGCCAGCAGCGCCTGTCCGTCCGGGCTGTCCAGGGACACAACGGGCGGGTTGCCCGCACGCCCCGTGGCCATCACGATGAACGAGTCGTTGGTGGAGGTGTCGCCATCGACCGTGATGCGATTGAACGATGCGTCGGCCACGCGCCGCGTCAGCTCCGGCACCAAGTCAGGGGCCACAGCCGCATCGGTGGCCACGAACCCCAACATGGTGGCCATATTGGGCCGAATCATGCCCGCCCCTTTGGCGATACCCGTCACCGCCACCGGCACGCCCGCGACGGTGGCCCGCGCGCTGGCCGCCTTGGGCACGGTGTCGGTGGTCATGATGCCCTCGGCCGCGCGCAGCCAGTGGACGCCGTCGGCGGCCGCGTCGGCGATGGCCGCGCCCAGCCCATCGACGATGCGCTGCACCGGCAGCGGCTCCATGATCACGCCGGTGGAAAAGGGCAGGATCTCCTCGGGCGCCAGGTCGAGCTTTTGCGCCAGCGCGATGCACACGGTGCGCGCGTCGATCAGCCCTTGCTCCCCGGTACCCGCGTTGGCGCAGCCGGTGTTGATGACCAGCGCACGGATGCCCACGCCTGCGGCCAGATGGTCACGGCACACCTGGACGGGCGCGGCGCAGTAACGGTTGCGGGTGAAGACCCCGCCCACCGCGGTGCCGGGGTCGAGCAGCACGACCGTGAGGTCCTTGCGGTGGGCTTTGCGCACACCGGCTTCGGTCACCCCCAGGCGCACGCCAGCCACGGGCAGCAAGGTCTGGGGATCAGGGGTGGTCCAGTTGACGGCCATGGGTCGACTCCTGCCACTTAGCTCAGCTTACCGTGGCAATGCTTGTACTTCTTGCCACTGCCACACGGGCAGGGGTCGTTGCGCCCGACACGCGGCACGGCGGGGGCCGCCGGCTGGCTCAGCAGGCCCTGGTCGGCGGTGGTCTCGGCTTCACCGGTCTCGGTGGGCGCGGTGTAGGTCACGTTGCTCAGCCGCTCGGCGTGCTGCTCGAGCTGCTGCGCCGCGTCGCTGACCTGCTCGGGCGACTGCACTTTGACGTTCATCAGGATGCGCGTGACCTCGTCGCGCACCGCGTCGAGCATCTGGGCAAAGAGCTGGAACGCCTCGCGCTTGTACTCCTGCTTGGGCTGCTTTTGCGCATAGCCGCGCAGGTGGATGCCCTGGCGCAGGTAGTCCAGCGCCGCCAGATGGTCGCGCCAGTGGCTGTCGAGGGTTTGCAGCAGCACCACGCGCTCGAACGGTGTGAACGCCGCGCGCCCCGCCTGCGCCACCTTGGCCTCGTAGGCCGCGTGCGCAGCCTCGACCACGCGCCGCACGATGTCCTCGTCGTCCATCGCCTCGGCGCGCTGCAGCTCGCCCACCAAGTCCAGCGTCAGGCCGTAGTCCTCGGCCAATGCGCGCTGCAGGCCGGGCAGATCCCACTGCTCTTCCACGCTGCCGGCCGGCACGTACTGCCGCACCAGGTCGGTGAGACACCCTTCGCGCAGCGCGGCCACTTGGGCCGACAGGTCCACGGCGTCGATGATGTCGTTGCGCTGCTGGTAGATGACCTTGCGCTGGTCGTTGGCGACGTCGTCGTATTCCAGTAACTGCTTGCGGATGTCGAAATTGCGCGCCTCGACCTTGCGCTGCGCACTTTCGATGCTGCGCGTGACGATGCCGGCCTCGATCGCCTCGCCCTCGGGCATCTTGAGGCGGTCCATGATCGCGCGCACCCGGTCGCCCGCGAAGATACGCATGAGCGGATCATCCAACGACAGGTAAAAGCGTGACGATCCGGGGTCGCCCTGGCGCCCGGCACGCCCGCGCAACTGGTTGTCGATGCGACGGCTCTCGTGGCGCTCGGTACCGATGATGCGCAACCCCCCCAGCGCCTTGACCTTCTCATGGTCGGCTTGCCACTGGGCGGTCAATTGCTCGATGCGCTGGCGCTTGGCCACCTCGTCCAGCGCCGGGTCGGCCTCGACGGCGGCGATCATCTTCTCCAGGTTACCCCCGAGCACGATGTCGGTGCCGCGCCCAGCCATGTTGGTGGCGATGGTGATCGCACCCGGGCGGCCCGCCTGCGCGATGATTTCGGCCTCGCGCGCGTGCTGCTTGGCATTGAGCACCTCGTGTGGCAGGCCCTCGCGGCGCAGCATTTGCGACAGCAGCTCGGAGTTTTCGATCGAGGACGTGCCCACCAGCACCGGCTGGCCGCGTTGGTGGCACTCCCGGATGTCGGCGATGACGGCTTGGTACTTCTCCGCCACCGTCTTGTAGACCCGGTCTTGCTCGTCGCGCCGCTGGCTGGGCTTGTTGGGCGGGATGACCACCGTCTCTAGCCCATAAATCTCCTGAAACTCGTAGGCTTCGGTGTCGGCGGTGCCGGTCATGCCGGCCAGTTTCTCGTACAGGCGGAAATAGTTTTGGAACGTGATCGACGCCAGCGTCTGGTTTTCGGGCTGGATGGCCACGCCCTCCTTGGCCTCCACTGCCTGGTGCAGGCCATCGCTCCAGCGCCGACCCACCATCAGCCGGCCCGTGAACTCGTCGACGATCACCACCTCGCCGTTTTGCACCACGTAGTGCTGGTCGCGGTGGTACAGGTGCTGCGCCTTGAGCGCCGTCACCAAATGGTGCAGCAGCGTGATATGGGACGGGTCGTACAGCGATGCCCCCGCGGGCAGCAGGCCAGCTTGTGTGAGCAATTCCTCGGCCCGCTCGTGGCCTTGCTCGGTCAGGTGGATTTGGTGTGACTTCTCATCGACCGTGAAGTCGCCCGGCTCGATCACGCCTTCGCCCGTGCGCGGGTCGGCCTCGCCGATCTGGCGCTTCAGGTGCGGCACCAGGGTTTTGATCTTTTGGTACAGCTCGGTGTGGTCCTCGGCCTGGCCGCTGATGATGAGCGGCGTGCGCGCCTCGTCGATCAGGATCGAATCCACCTCGTCCACGATGGCGTAGTGCAGCCCGCGCTGAACGCGGTCGCGCGCCTCGTAGACCATGTTGTCGCGCAAGTAGTCGAAGCCGTATTCGTTGTTGGTGCCGTAGGTGATGTCGGCAGCGTAGGCGGCTTGTTTTTGCTCGCGCGACATCAGCGGCAGATTGACGCCGACGCTCAGCCCCAACCACTGGTAGAGCTTGCCCATCCACTGCGCATCGCGGTTGGCCAAGTAGTCGTTGACGGTGACCACATGCACGCCCTTGCCGGTTAGCGCGTTCAGGTACACCGGCAGTGTCGCCGTCAGCGTCTTGCCCTCACCGGTGCGCATCTCGGCGATCTTGCCCTGGTGCAACGCGATGCCGCCGATGAGCTGCACGTCGAAGTGGCGCATCTTCATGACGCGCTTGCTCGCCTCGCGCACGGTGGCGAATGCCTCTGGCAGCAGCGCATCGAGTGACTCGCCATTGGCCAGCCGCTGGCGGAACTCGGCCGTCTTGGCCTGCAGTTGCTCGTCCGTCAGCATGGCGTACGAGGCTTCCAGCGCATTGATGCGCTCGACCGTCTTGCGGTAGCTCTTGAGCAGCCGATCGTTGCGGCTGCCGAAAATCTTGGTCAGAAAAGGGATGGCCATACAAACCCCACCGCACGGCCCGCCAGGCGTGCGGCTCAAAGAAAACGATGACGAGGTCGTCACCCCGCCCACGGCGGCGCGCAACCGATACCGAGCCCGCGGCACAGCGGCGCCCCGGGTCAGTCATATGGCCATTGTAGCCCTGTGGCAAGTCGCACCGTGGA
>DYIC01000013.1:0-31608 GCA_020723845.1 Hydrogenophaga sp. | reverse complement strand
CCCTGCCGGCGCGGCTATGTCGATCGGCCCGCCACGCGCACCTGCAGCACCTGCACCTCGGCATTGGCCGCACGCGCCGCCGCCAGCAGCACAGGGGTGAGCTGGCGCACCTTGGCCGCCACCGATGGATTGGCCGCCAGCAGGCACCACACACCTTCCTCCAGCGGACCCGCCGTCACCAAGGGCCGCAGCGCCGGGGGCAAATGCACGGCCACGCGCTGTAACAGGCGGCGCGAGGCCCAGGCGCGCTCGGCCACATCCGCCAGCACCGGGTGCGCGCGCACGGCCTGTTGCAAGGTCAAGACATTTCGGGACATGTCCACCAAGTGTACGCGCAGCGCCGCGCGCGGCCTCTTGACCGATCACGGCGCTGGCAACAGCCGCAGCAGCCGTCCGGCGCCTCCACGATGCGGTAGCCAAAGTGCAATCGGCCCTCGTGCCGTGGCCGCTGCCGAAAGATGACCTGCACCTCCTGCAAGCGGGTCGCATCGGGTGCCAGCACCGCGCGCGCCAGCGCGGTCGCGTTGCCCTCTCCGTCCGCGCCGGGCTCGGCAAAACAGAAATAGAGCCAGCCAAGCCAGCGCTCAGCGGCCCACGCCACGCCACGCACGGGCGTCTGCTGCCCAACCCAAAAAACGCCAGATCACTGCCATGGGCGTAGCGTCGCCGAATGGCGGTGGGGCGTCAAGCCCGGGCAGCGGCATTTCCCTGGCGGGATGTTGGGCATCGCGCCCATCGCTTGGGGAACTTGGACGACTGGCACTCGATCAAAGAGAGCGCTAATATGGAAACCCACAGGAGAGGAGATCCCATGTCCACGACGCTTGCCCTCGCCCCGGCCACCCAGACGCTGCCGGCCGCCTCGTGGTCGAGCCGCGCGCTCGTGTTGCCACCGCTGGGCAACCTGGATGCCTACATCCGCGCCGTCAACCAGATCCCCATGCTCAGCGCGGAGGAGGAGCGCGAATGCGCCCGGCGCTGGCGCGAGCAACAGGATTTGGAGGCCGCCGGCAAGCTGGTCATGTCGCACCTGCGGCTGGTGGTGGCGATTTCGCGCCAGTACCTGGGATACGGCCTGCCGCAGGCAGACCTGATCCAGGAGGGCAACATCGGCCTGATGAAGGCCGTCAAGCGCTTCGACCCCGCGCAGGGGGTGCGACTGGTCAGCTACGCGGTGCACTGGATCAAAGCGGAGATTCACGAGTTCATCCTGCGCAACTGGCGCATGGTCAAGGTGGCCACCACCAAGGCCCAGCGCAAGCTGTTTTTCAACCTGCGCTCGCTCAAGCGCGGCTTCAAGGCCGACGCCGATGACGATGCCGTGGGGCGCGAACGCCTGACGGAAGCCGAGATCGACACCGTCGCCCGCGAATTGAACGTGCGTCGCGAAGACGTGATCGAGATGGAAGCCCGCCTGTCGGGCACGGACGTCGCGCTCGACCCGCTGCCGCAGGATGACCAAGAAGACCACCACGCCCCCATCGCGTATCTGGCCGATCAGCGCCACGAGCCGACGGCGGTGCTGGAGGCGCGCGAGCGCGAGCGCCTGAGCTCGGAAGGCATCGAGCACGCGCTGGCCCAGTTGGATGAGCGTTCGCGGCGCATCGTCACGGCGCGCTGGTTGCAGGTCAAAGACGATGGCAGCGGCGGCGCCACGCTGCACGAGCTGGCAGAGGAATTCGGCGTCAGCGCCGAACGTATCCGCCAGATCGAGGCCGCGGCGCTCAAGAAGCTGCGCAAGGCGTTGGAGGCGTACGCCTAAGCCCTGGCCGGCCCCTCACTCCTCGCGCCGCAGCGCGGGGAACAAAATCACGTCGCGGATGCTGGGGCTGTCGGTCAGCAGCATGACCAGGCGGTCGATGCCGATGCCACAGCCGCCCGCCGGCGGCATGCCGTACTCCAGCGCGCGGATGTAGTCGGCGTCGAAGTACATCGCCTCGTCGTCGCCCGCGTCCTTGTTGGCCACCTGGGCGTGAAAACGGGCGGCTTGGTCTTCGGGGTCGTTGAGCTCGGAAAAGCCGTTGCCCACCTCGCGCCCGGTGATGTAGAGCTCGAAGCGCTCGGTGATGCTAGGGTCGGTGTCGCTCGCCCGCGCCAGCGGCGAGATTTCGGTCGGATGGTTGCAGATAAACGTGGGCTGCCAGAGCTTGTCCTCGACCGTCTCCTCGAAGTACAACACCTGCAGCCCGGGCAGGCTGCGGCGATCGAGCCGCTCCTTGACGGGGTCGACCCCCAGGCGGCGCAACTGCTCGCGCAACCAATCCGGTTCGTCCACGCGCTCGCCCGCGTCGGTGTGGCGCAGGATAGCTTCGCGAATGGTCAGGCGCTCGAAGGGGGTGTCGAGGTCCACGTCGCGCCCCTGGTAGACCAGCCGGCCGCTGCCGCACACGGTGTGCGCTACGTGCCGGATGAGCCGCTCGGTGAAGGCCATCATGTCCACGTGGTTCCAGTACGCCGCGTAGAACTCCATCATGGTGAACTCGGGGTTGTGGCGCACACTGATCCCCTCGTTGCGGAAGTTGCGGTTGATCTCGAACACGCGATCGAACCCGCCCACCAACAGCCGCTTCAAGTACAGCTCCGGCGCGATGCGCAGGTACATGTCCTGATCGAGCGCATTGTGGTGGGTGACGAACGGCTTGGCGTTGGCCCCACCAGGAATGGGATGCAGCATGGGGGTCTCGACTTCCAGGAAGCCGTGCTGCACCATGAAGTCGCGCACCGCGGTGACGGCCTGGCTGCGCGCCACGAAGCGCTGGCGAGCCGAGACGTCGGTCATCAGGTCGACGTAGCGCTGGCGGACCTTGAGCTCCGGGTCATGGACGCCATGGAACTTGTCCGGCAGCGGGCGCAGGCTTTTGACGATCAAGCGCAGGCGGTCGGCTTTGATCGAGAGCTCACCCGTGCGCGTCTTGAACACCGTGCCTTCGGCGTACAGGATATCGCCGAGATCCCAGTGTTTGAAGCTTTCATAGGTGGCCTCGCCCAGTGCATCCTTGGTCAGGTAGAGCTGGATGCGCCCCCCGGTCGGGCCGAACGAGGCGTCCTGGATGGTGGCAAAACTGGCCTTTCCCATGACGCGCTTGAGCATCATGCGCCCAGCGACGCTCACGCGCGCCTGCAGGGGTTCGAGCAGCTCGTTGCTCATGTGGCCGTATTCGGCCTGCAACCCTTCGGCCGTGTGTTGCGGACGCACGTCGTTGGGGAACGCGGGCCCCGCCCCCTGCGCGGCGGCGGCGCGCAGCGCCTGCAGCTTTTCGCGGCGCTCGGCCATCAGCTGGTTTTCGCTGGCGCCGTCGGCGGGGGGTCGATGCTCGTGATCGGTCATGGCTGTGCACGAAAAGAAAGGGTCCTGCGGTGGGTACCGCAAAACCCTCGATTGTAGGCTCCGCCCGGGATCGACCCGCCGTCGGTGGGTGCCCAGCTGCGTAGCCCCGAGTGTCAGGCGATCGCGGCTTCGCCCAGGTACGCCGCGCGCACCTTGGGGTCGTCCAGCATGGCTTTGGCCTCACCGACCATGATGATCTCGCCCGAGTCCATGACGTAGCCCCGGTCAGCCACCTGCAGCGCGCGGCGAGCGTTTTGCTCCACCAACAGCACGGTCACGCCCTGCGCGTGCACGTCGCGCACCACCTCGAAGATTTTGTCCACCATGATGGGCGACAGGCCCATCGACGGCTCGTCGAGCAGCAGCAGCTTCGGCCGGCTCATGAGGGCGCGTGCCATGGCCAGCATCTGTTGCTCCCCGCCCGACATGGTGCCCGCGAGCTGGTCACGGCGCTCCTTCAGGCGCGGAAACAGCTCGAACATGCGGTCGATGTCACGCTGGATCTCGGCCTTGTCGGTGCGCACGTACGCGCCCATGAGCAGGTTTTCGGTGATGGTCATGCGCGTGAACACGCCTCGCCCCTCGGGCACCATGGCCAGGCCGCGCTTGACCAAGTCCCACGAACCCATACCGCGAATGGGCTGGCCCTGGTAGGTGATATCACCGGCCTCGGCCAACAACATGCCGGTGATGGCCTTCATGGTCGTGGTCTTGCCCGCGCCGTTGGAGCCGATCAGGGTCACCAGCTCGCCCTCGCGCACCTCCAGATCGATACCCTTGACGGCCTTGATGCCGCCATACGAAACCTTCAGACCCGTGACTTTGAGCAGGGTATTGGCCATTTCAGTGTCCTCCGGTGCCCAGGTAGGCCTCGATGACCTTGGGATTGCGCTGCACCTCGGCCGGTGTGCCCTCGGCGAGCTGCTTGCCGTAGTCGAGCACGGTGACGCGGTCGCACAGCCCCATGACGAGCTTGACGTCGTGCTCGATGAGCAGGATCGTGCGGTTGTCGTGGCGGATGCGGTCGATCAGCTCGCGCAGCTGTACCTTTTCGGTGGCGTTCATGCCCGCGGCCGGTTCATCCAGCGCGATCAGCTTGGGGTCGGTCGCCAACGCACGCGCGATCTCGAGGCGCCGCTGGTCGCCGTACGACAGCGTGCGCGCCTTGTAGTCGGCGTACTTGGCGATACCCACGTACTCCAGCAGCTCCATGGCCCGCTCGGCGATGGCTTTTTCTTCGCCCTTGAAGCGCGGCGTGCGCAGGATGGCGTCGATGATGTTGGAGCGCGTGCGCACATGCCGGCCGACCATGACGTTTTCGAGCACGGTCATTTCGGCAAACAGGCGGATGTTTTGAAAGGTGCGCGCAATGCCCGCCTTGGCCACCTCATGCACCGCCGTCGGGGTGTACGGTTTGCCGTCGAGCTCGAAGGTGCCGCTGTCAGGCGTGTACAGCCCGGTCAGCACGTTGAAGAACGTCGTCTTGCCCGCGCCGTTGGGGCCGATCAGGCCATAGACCTGGCCGCGCTTGATTTCGATGCCGACGTCCGAGAGCGCCTGCAGACCGCCGAAGCGCTTGGAGACGCCGCTGACTTTGAGAATGGTGTCGGTCATGTCGGGCTCCTCACTTGCTCAGCGATTTGCCATGCTCGGGCGCGGGCCACAGGCCGCGCGGGCGCAACAGCATGACGATGATCATGGCCAGCGCGATGAGCAGCTGACGCAGGATCTCGGGCGCGAGCCGCCCGTCGGTCAGATGGTGCAGCGGCCCCGCCATATGGCGCAGCAGCTCGGGCAAGCCCGCCAGCAACAGCGCACCCAAGATCACGCCCGGGATGTGGCCCAGCCCCCCCAGCACCACCATGGCCACGATCATCACCGACTCCATCAGGATGAACGACTCGGGATACACCCCACGCATGAGCGAGGCAAACAGCACACCGGCCACGCCACCGAAGGTGGCGCTGGTGCCAAACGCTGCCAGCTTCAGGTTGCGCGTGTTGATGCCCATCGCCTTGGCAGCGATTTCATCCTCGCGAATCGCCATCCAGGCGCGGCCGATGCGCGAATCCTGCAAGCGATACGCCACCACCACCGTCAGCACCACGAAGAACAGAATCAAGTAGTAATACAGCGTGACCGACTGGAAAGTGAAGGTCCAATCGCCGATCGAAATCTGCAGCGGCTGCGCCATGTTGTGGCCGAACACCGTCACCGCATCGACGCCCGCGATACCCTTGGGTCCATTGGTGATGTTGATTGGGCGGTCCAGGTTGAGCATGAAGATACGCACGATCTCGCCGAACCCCAGCGTCACGATCGCCAGATAGTCACCGCGCAGCTTGAGCACCGGGTAGCCCAACAGTAGGCCGGTCAGCCCCGCCAACAACGCGGCCAGGAAGATCACGATCCAGAAGCTGATGTGCAGCCCGTTGGGAAACATGGCCGCGATCGCTGGGAAATTGTCGGCCAGATGGCTCGACGCGAGCAGGCTGTACAGATAGGCGCCGACGGCGAAGAATGCGATGAAGCCCAGATCGAGCAGGCCGGCGAAGCCCACCACGATGTTGAGGCCCAACGCCAGCATCACGTACAGCAGCGCCACGTCGACGATGCGCACCCACGAATTGCTGCCGGTGGCTTGCAGCAGCAGCGGCAGCACCAGCAGACCGATGGCCGCCAGCGCGAACACCACCAGCTTGGTAAAGGTCTTCGATTGACTCATGTCCATCTCCTTGCGTGCGGCCACGTCAGGCGCGATCCGCCACGCGCTCACCCAGCAGACCCGAGGGGCGGAAGATCAGCACGATCGCCAACACGATGAAGGCGAAGATGTCCGAGTACTGGCTGCCCAGGAAACCGCCGGTCAGCGGCCCTAGGTAGCCCGCCCCGAGCGACTCGATGAGGCCCAGCGAGATGCCGCCGACGACTGCCCCTGCCAAGTTGCCAATACCGCCAAAGACGGCCGCAACGAACGCCTTGAGGCCCGGCATGAAGCCCATCGAGTGCTGCACCGTGCCATAGTTGGACGCCCACATGATGCCCGCAATGGCCGCGAGCATCGCACCGATGATGAAGGTGGCGGAGATCACCACGTCGGGCTTGATGCCCATGAGGCCCGCGACGCGCGGGTTTTCCGCCGTGGCACGCATCGCACGCCCCAGGTTGGTCTTGTTGACCACGAACATCAGCAGCGACAACACAATGGCCGTCGTGGCCAGAATCATCACCTGCGTCGGCGAGATCACCGCGCCGCCCAGATGGAAAGGTTCGCTCGGCAGCAGCGTCGGGTACGACTTGGGGTTGGGCTTCCAGATGATCATCGCCAGCGTCTGCAGCAAGATACTCATACCGATGGCGGTGATCAGGGGCGCCAGCCGGGGGGAGTTGCGCAGCGGCTTGTACGCGAGCTTTTCGATCGAGAAGTTGAGCACCGCGCACACCACCATCGAAATGAGTGCGGCCAAGATCAGCAACGCCCAACCGGGCATGCCGGGCATGGCCTCGCGCGCCTGAACGATGATGGTCCAGCTGGTCAGCGCGCCAATCATGAGCACGTCACCATGGGCGAAATTGATCAGCCCGATGATGCCGTACACCATGGTGTAGCCCAGCGCCACCAGCGCGTACATGCTGCCCAGGACCAGACCATTGATGATCTGCTGTAGCAATACATCCATGAGAGCTCTCCGTGATGAGGAACCACCAACCCCAGCGGCGGCTGGCCACCCGGGCTAGCAAAAAACCCGCCAGTTCCGGCCGGGATCGGGCCTTGGGGCGGGTTCGGTGGGCGCGATTGTAGCCAAGGGCCCGTGGCGTACCGCTGCGTGTTTGCCCTAGGCTGCCCGCCAAAACCTAGGGTTTACCCTGCAAACTTCGGGCCGCCGGCACCTGTTGTACGACTTTCATCAATACAAGTGACGGAACATTAGTCCGGCTTATTTAGCATCCTCCACCGGCGCCTGACCCGCCACGGCCTGCGCTTGACGCGCCCGCAGCTCGGCCAGTCGCTCGCCGATGCGGATCTCCAAACCACGAGGCACCGGTTGATAAAACGTGGCCGACACACCGTCGGGGAAGTAGCGCTCGCCTGCGGCGAAGGCATCGGGTTCGTCGTGCGCGTAGCGATAGCCTTCACCGTGACCCAGTGCCTTCATGAGCCGCGTGGGTGCATTGCGCAGGTGCAGCGGCACCGGCCGGGTGCCCTCGCGCGCCACGAAGGTGCGCGCCGTCTGATACGCCCGATAAACGGCGTTGCTCTTGGGCGCCACCGCCAGGTAAACCGTGGCCTCGGCCAGCGCCAACTCACCTTCGGGACTGCCCAGGCGCTCATAGACCTCCGCTGCGTCGAGCGCCAGGCGCAGCGCGCGCGGGTCGGCCAGCCCGATGTCCTCGGCGGCCATGCGGATCAGGCGCCGTGCCAGGTAGCGCGGATCGGCCCCACCGTCGAGCATGCGCACCAGCCAGTACAGCGCCGCATCCGGATCCGAGCCGCGCACGCTTTTGTGCAGCGCGCTGATGGTGTCGTAAAACTGGTCACCGCCCTTGTCGTAGCGGCGCAGGCGCTCGCCCAGCGTGCGCAGCAACCAGGCCTCATCCACCGCCGACAGGCCTTGGGCTCGCGCGGTCATGGCGACCGTCTCCAGCGTGTTCAGCAGTCGCCTGGCGTCGCCGTCGGCGTAAGCCACCAGCCGCTGGCGGGCCGCCGCGTCCAGCGCGGGCACTTCTGCCGTGGCCAGTGCGCGGTCGATCAAGGCTTGCAAGTCGGCATCGGCCAGCGGCTGCAGTACATACACGGTCGCGCGCGACAGCAGCGCCGCGTTGACTTCGAAACTGGGGTTTTCCGTCGTGGCACCGACGAAGGTGAACAGGCCGCTTTCCACGTGCGGCAAAAACGCGTCCTGCTGTGCTTTGTTGAAGCGGTGCACCTCGTCGACGAAAACGATGGTGGGCTGGGGATGCAGCCCGGCACGCGCGGCTTCGGCCCGCTCGACCGCATCCCGGATATCTTTCACGCCGCCCAGCACCGCACTGATGGCGATGAACTGCGCATCGAACGCGTCGGCCATCAAGCGCGCCAGCGTCGTCTTGCCCACACCAGGCGGCCCCCACAGGATGCAGCTGTGCGGTCGGCTACTCTCGAAGGCCAGCCGCAGCGGCATGCCGTCGCCGAGCAGGTGGGCCTGACCGACGACCTCGCCCAGGCTGCGCGGGCGCAGCCGCTCGGCCAGCGGGACGTGCGTGACCGCGGTCACGGACGCAGCACCTCGGCCCCCGGGGGCGGCTGGAAGCGAAAGCTCGCTGCGGTCAAACCCGCTGCCCGCTCCAGCGGACCGAAGCGCATGACCGAGCGCTGGCCAAAGCTGTCCAGAATGTCGAGCACTTCGAGTTCGCCTTGCCGAAAGCCGATGCGGATGCGCTGCACCTGGCCATCGCGCGCCTTGGGCACCGCCTCCACCCAGCGCAGACCGTCTTGCGGCGGGGCTTCGGACAGCGTAAACGCCTGGCGCACCGAGCGCAGGTCGGCTGCCGCGGCCAACAGCGCCGCCGGCGTGTTGCCCAGCACCTCGGCCTGACGGCGCGCCGTGACCTGGTTGAGGTCCGGGTCGTACAGCCACAGCGTCTGCCCATCGGCCACGATGAGCTGCTCGAATGGCTGCGTGTAATGAAAACGGAAGCGGTCCGGGCGCAAAAAGGTGAACTCCCCCCGGCTGGTGCGGGTGCGGGCCACGGTTTCCCCATCGCGCAGCGGGGCCGTCACCGTTTGCGTAAACGTTGCCCGCCCCTGCTGTACACCAGCCAGGAATGCCTCCAACTCACGCAAGCCGTCAGCGGCGTGCGCGGGCCACGCGAGCCATCCCGCAGCGGCCAGTGAGGCGGTCAGGGTCGACAAAACACGGCGTCGGTTCATGGGTGTTGGAAGCTTTGAAGGGGGTGCGGGTTCCGATGAGCGTTGTCACGCGCTCACTCGGGCCGCGAACCCACCAGAATGTCGCGCTGGCCGCTGGCGGTCAACGCACTGACCAAGCCGGCTTTTTCCATATCCTCCAGCAGCCGCGCAGCCCGGTTGTAGCCGATCTTGAGCTTGCGCTGCACGTAGCTGATGCTGGCCTTGCGGTCCTGCAGCACGATGGCCACCGCCTGGTCGTACAGCGGGTCCTTTTCGCCTGCGGCATCGCCCTCGCCCGCCGCGTCCGGCCCGCCCAGGCCATCGCCGCCGGCGTGTTCCAGCACGTCGTCGATGTAGTCGGGCTCGCCGTAGCGTTCCTTCAAAAACGCCACCACGCGGTGCACCTCGTCGTCGCTGACGAAAGCGCCGTGCACCCGGGTCGGGAACCCCGTGCCGGCAGGCAGGTAGAGCATGTCGCCCATGCCGAGCAGAGCTTCGGCACCCATCTGGTCCAGGATGGTGCGGCTGTCGATGCGGCTGCTGACTTGGAAGCTGATGCGCGTCGGGATATTGGCCTTGATGAGGCCGGTGATGACGTCCACGCTGGGCCGCTGGGTGGCCAGAATGAGGTGGATGCCTGCGGCGCGCGCCTTTTGCGCCAGGCGGGCAATGAGCTCCTCGATCTTTTTGCCCACCACCATCATCAGGTCTGCCAGCTCGTCGATGACGACGACGAGGTAGGGCAAGCGCTGCAGCGGCTCGGGCGCTTCGGGCGTGAGGCTAAACGGGTTGGGAATGGATTCGCCGCGGGCCGCGGCGTCGTCGATCTTGGCGTTGTAGCCGGCCAGGTTGCGCACGCCCAGCTTGCTCATGAGGCGGTAGCGCTTTTCCATCTCGGCCACGCACCAGTTCAGGCCGTTGGCGGCCTGCTTCATGTCGGTCACCACGGGCGCGATCAGGTGCGGGATGCCTTCGTAGACGCTGAGCTCGAGCATCTTGGGGTCGATCAGCAGCAGCCGCACATCTTTCGGCTCGGCCTTGTACAGCAGGCTCAGGATCATGGCATTGATGCCCACCGATTTGCCCGAGCCCGTGGTGCCCGCCACCAAGCAGTGCGGCATCTTGGCCAGATCGGCCACCACGGGGTGGCCCGCGATGTCCTTGCCCAAGCCCAGCGTGAGCAGGCTCTTGGCCTCGTGGTACACCTGCGAGCCCAGAATCTCGCTCAGATGGATGGTCTGGCGGCGCGCGTTGGGCAGCTCGAGTGCCATCAGGCTCTTGCCCGGAATCGTCTCGATCACGCGGATCGACACCAGCGACAGCGAACGCGCCAAATCCTTGGCCAGGTTGACGATCTGTGAGCCTTTGACGCCAGTGGCAGGCTCGATCTCGTAGCGCGTGATGACGGGACCGGGCTGGGCCGCCACCACCCTCACCTCGACCCCGAAGTCGGCGAGCTTTTTCTCGATCAGGCGGCTGGTCATCTCCAGCGTCTCGGGCGCCACGGTCGTGGGCTGGCGCGCCGGCGGGTCGAGCAGATCCAACCGTGGCAGCGGCGATTCGCCCTCGGCGAATAGGGCTTGCTGGCGTTCCTTGACGACGCGCGCGCTGGGCTCGACGGCGGCAGCCGCGGGCTCGATCTGCAGCCGCGCGCTCTTGGGCGGTGTCGGGGGCGGTGCCTCGTCGCTCGTCGCCGACGCGGTGTCGGCATCGGACGTCGGCACAGCCGCAGCGTCCGGCGGCAGATGCGGTTCGTGCGCGGGGTGGGCCGCGCGCGCCGCGGCTTCTTCGCGGCCGCGCTCGCGCGCCGCCCGCTGGCCGATGCGCACATCCTCGTCACGCTCGCGGCGCTCGCGCCAGGCTTCGATCCCATGGTCGATCGCCGCGCCCACGCGCTCGGCCACCTGCGCCCACGAAAAGCGCAACACCACCGCCACCGACACCGCCCACACGCCAATCGCCACCAGGGCGGACCCCGTCTCGCCCAGCCAGCGCACCGCCACCGGCCCGGCCAGCGCACCGACCACGCCACCGGCGACATGGCCGGGCAACCACGCGTCCCAGTGATACAGCCGGCTCCACTCGATGACGCAGCTCGACAACATCAGCAACACCAGCGCCAGCGCGTAGCCCAGACCCCGCCACAGCGGCGTGCGCCACCACGGCACGGGTGCTTGGGGTGGCTGTGTCGGCGCCGCGCGCAGCCAGCGCGCCAGCCCGGCCAGCCATGCGCGCGCAGCGGCCAGCAGCAGCCACCAAACCGACGCGCCAAAGACGTAGTACCCGATATCGGCCACCCAGGCGCCGAGCCGCCCCCCCCAGTTGCGCCACCCCACCCCCGTGCCCGAGGTGGACCATGCGGGATCGGCGGGATGGTGACTGATCATCGCCAGCCACCAAAACCCCAGCACCACGGCACCCAACAGCAAGGCGATCTCTTGCGCAAAACGCATCCAGCCCCGGCCGGGCGCGGCCAGATCGGCGTTGAGGGCATTGACGGATCGACTCATGGGGACAGACGAAGGTTGATGCGCACCCCGAAGCTTAACCCGGCTTGGCACCCGCCGACGACCACCCGTGCACCCATGGTCATGACCAGACCCATGCCCGGCGCGGCCGACGTCTCCGTACAATCGGGCGTATGACGACCCATGCCCACGTGCTCATTCTCGGCTCCGGCCCGGCCGGTTATACCGCCGCCATCTATGCGGCGCGCGCCAACCTGAAACCGGTGCTCATCACCGGGCTGGCGCAAGGCGGCCAACTCATGACCACCACCGAGGTGGACAACTGGCCTGCCGACGTGCACGGGGTGCAGGGGCCGGAGCTGATGCAGCGCTTCCAACAGCACGCCGAGCGCTTCGCCACCCAGATCGTTTTCGACCACATCCACACCGTGGACTTGTCGCGCCGCCCCTTCACCCTCACGGGCGACAGCGGCACCTACACGTGTGACGCCCTCATCGTCGCCACCGGCGCCTCGGCCAAATACCTGGGCCTGCCCTCCGAGCAGGCGTTCATGGGGAAAGGCGTCAGCGCTTGCGCCACCTGCGACGGCTTTTTCTACCGTGGCCAAGACGTGTGCGTGGTCGGCGGCGGCAACACCGCGGTCGAAGAAGCGCTGTACCTGTCCAACATCGCGCGCAAAGTCACGCTCATTCACCGCCGCGACACGTTCCGCGCCGAGGCCATCATGGTCGACAAGCTGATGGAAAAGGTGCGCGAGGGAAAGATCGAACTCAAGCTGTGGCACGTGCTCGACGAGGTACTCGGGGACGCCAGTGGAGTGACCGGCGTGCGCATCCGCCACGTACAGACCGACGCCACCGAAGAGCTGGCGCTGCAAGGCGTCTTCATCGCCATCGGACACAGCCCCAACACGCAGATCTTCCAAGGCCAGCTCGAGATGAAAGACGGCTACATCGTCACCCGCGGCGGGCAAGAGGGCTTTGCCACCATGACCAGCGTACCAGGCGTGTTTGCCGCTGGCGACGTGGCCGACCACGTCTACCGCCAGGCCATCACCAGTGCCGGCACGGGCTGTATGGCGGCGCTGGACGCGCAGCGCTTTCTGGAACAGCAATCCGCCTGAGGCCGCCGCGCAAGACACCCACTGCGCGAGCCGTTATAATTTTGGGTTTGCTGCTGACTGGTAGCAGCAATTGGGCCGCTTGCGAGCCGGAGCCGTCCACACGGCGTGAATCCTTTTCCAACAGGCACTCCACGTGTGGCAGGCGGCGCAACACAGGACGCAAGCGAGGTGCAGCCCTGGCCCACCAGGCCGGGGCGGCTTACATTTTTTCTGGAGTGGCCAACATGGCACGCGTGTGCGAAGTCACGGGCAAAAAGCCCATGGTGGGGAACAACGTCTCCCACGCCAACAACAAAACCAAGCGCCGGTTCCTGCCGAACCTGCAAACCCGCCGTTTCTGGGTCGAGAGCGAAAACCGCTGGGTGCGGCTGCGCGTCTCGGGCGCGGCGCTGCGCCTGATCGACAAAGTCGGCATCGATGCCGTGCTCGCCGACCTGCGTGCCCGCGGTCAGGCCTGATCACCACATAGGAGTCCATCATGGCTGCCAAAGGCGGACGCGAAAAAATCAAGCTGGAATCCACCGCGGGGACCGGCCACTTCTACACCACCACCAAGAACAAAAAGACGACGCCGGACAAGCTGTCGTTCATGAAGTTCGACCCGGTGGCGCGCAAGCACGTCGAGTACAAGGAAACCAAGCTCAAGTGAGCATCGGCCGGTCCCGGCCGGCGACGATCGTTTCCCACCCATAAAAAAACCGCCAGCGCTGCTGGCGGTTTTTGTTTTTAGACGGCCACCGTGTTCATGCAGGCGAAGCCGTGTTTATGCGGGCGGCGCGCAGCCGTTGGGCAAAGTCACGCAGCGCCTGGATGCCGCTGGCTTCGGCGCGCTGAATCCACGCCTGCAACTCGCGCGCCATTTGTTCGCGCGTGAGCGTGCTGTCACTCCAGAGTCGGCGCAGCTCCTCGCGCATGGCATGCATGGTGGCCAGCGTCGGCGCGGCGTGCAGCACCTGCTGCAGCCGCTCGCGCACCGGCGTGGGCACGTGATCGGTGTCGCGGTGCAGCCAACGCCGCGCCAACTTCAGCAGCGACTCGTCACCCACCTGAGCACGCAGCGACGCCCACTCCGCGCGCATGGCGGCGCGCATCTCGCGCGCGTATCGGGCCATGACTTCGTAGCGGTTGGCCACGATGGCTTCCAGCGTCTGTTCATCCGGCACCGGCTTGACATCGCCAAACGCCAACTTGGGCGGCACCTTCTTCGGCGTGGCCAGCCCCAGTTTGGCCAGCGCCTGGATGTAGAGCCAGCCGATGTCGAACTCGTAGGGCTTGACGGAAAACTTGGCCGAGGTCGGAAAGGTGTGGTGGTTGTTGTGCAGCTCCTCACCGCCGATGATCACCCCCCAGGGCGACACGTTGGTGCTGGCGTCGGGCGCCTCGAAGTTGCGATACCCCCAGTAGTGGCCGATGCCGTTGATGACGCCCGCCGCCCAGAACGGGATCCACACCATCTGCACCGCCCACACGGCCAGACCCGCAGCACCGAACAGCACCACATCCAGGATCAGCATCAGGCTCACGCCCAGGCGCGAATGGCGGGTGTACAGATGGCGCTCGATCCAGTCGTCGGGCGTGCCGTGCCCGTAGCGGCGCAGGGTGTCCGGGTTTTTCGCCTCGGCCCGGTACAGCTCGGCGCCTTCCCAGAACACCTTGCGGATGCCAAACACCTGCGGACTGTGTGGGTCGCCCTCTTGCTCGCACTTGGCGTGGTGCTTGCGGTGAATGGCCGCCCACTCCTTGGTAACCATGCCGGTGGTCAGCCACAGCCAGAAGCGGAAGAAGTGCGACACCGCCGGGTGCAGATCCAGCGCGCGGTGCGCCTGGTGGCGGTGCAAAAACAGCGTGACGCTGACGATGGTGATGTGCGTCATCACCAGGGTGAACAGAACGATCTGCCACCACGAGGCTGCGGTCAGCCCCTGGGCCAGGAAGTCGATGAACGCGCTCCAGGCCGATTCCATTGCAAACATGCGAACCCTTTACAAACTCGACACGCCACTCGCAGCACGATGTACAGCCCAGGAAAAGCCGCCATCGCACCCGGTGGCATGTCCATTGTAGGGGCAGATGGCCCATCTGCGCAGGATACCCACCACCGTTGGGCGGATGGGAAGGCCCGTTGGGGCGCCTGCGCGGGTATCGACGAACAGCAGCCGCCCACGAGATACTGTTTTTATGTACAGTATCGGTATGCCGCTGCCGTTGCCTCGCCCCGACGTCTGGTGGGCCGACCAGCTCGCCCCCAGCGAACAGCCGACCACCCCGACCGGATGGTCGGCGCTCGATGCCGCCCTGCCGGGGCGCGGTTGGCCATTGGGCGCGTTGATCGAATGTGCCGTGGCCCCAGAGGCGCTGCCGTGGCGGCTGCTGCAGCCCGCGTTGCGAGCGGCCGCAGCACACGGCCCGATCGTCCTGATCGGCCTGCCGCTGGAGCCCCACGCCGCCGCCTGGGCGGCCCAGGGGGTGGAACCCTCACGGCTGCTGCGCGTGCACACGCACACCGATGCCGATGCCCTGTGGGCGGCCGAGCAGGTGCTGCGCTGCCCCGATGGCGCTGTGTGCTGGGTGCACGCCCGTCAGCCCACGGTGGCATGGATGCGGCGGCTGCAGCTAGCGGCTGCCGCGGCGCGGCGCGACACCACACGCCCCGGCGCCTGGCCCGCGCCACTGGTGTTGGCCAGCGTGGAGGACACGCGCGCCCTGCCTGCTTCGGCCGCCGCGCTGCGGCTGGTCGTCGAACCCGGCGATGCCGATGGCCTGCGGGTGCACGTCCGCAAGCGCCGCGGACCGCCCCTGTCCCATCCTATCTGGCTGGATGCGCCGCTGCCGCTGCGCCGCCTGTTGCCCGCGCCCGACGCCCTCTGTGCCAGCCCAAATACCCGCCATGTCGACCCCTGCCCTGTGGATCGCCTGCCTGCCCACCGGCCACTCGCCTGCGCCTGAACCCGCCGGACCGTGGCTGGCGCATTACGGGCCCCAGCCCGCCGCGCATGACGACGGTTGGGTGCTCGACGTATCGGCCAGCATTCGCCTCTTCGGCGGCCGCGTGGCACTGCTGCAACGCCTGCGGCGCGAGGGCCTGGCGCATGGCTGGGGTCGCCTGGGTGCCGCCCCCACCGCGCTGGCCGCCCTGGTCTGTGCCCATCAGACTCCCGCCAACGGTGGGCTGCACGCCGCACTGGGGCCAGACTGGACGGCCCGCATCGACGCCCTGCCCATCGCGCACCTGAGCACCGCCCGCCCTCACGGCGCGGTGCTCGACGCCCTGGGCCTGCACACCCTGGGGGCCCTGCGCGGCTGCCCGCGCGGCGAACTAGCGCGGCGCACCTCGCCCGCGCTGCTGCAAGCGCTGGACGCGCTCTATGGTGCGGCGGCGCTGGCCGTGCGCCCCTGGCAGCCGCCGCCCCGCTTTCGCCAGACCCTGGCGCTGCCCGCACCCAGCAGCGACGGCAGTGCACTCGCTTTTGCGGCCCAGCGCCTGTTGGTCCAGATGGCGCGCTGGCTGTACCGGCGGCAGGCGGGCGTGCTGCAATGGCGCCTGGGCTGGGCGGGCCAGCCGACCGACGCCGCGCTGCACTTTCGCCACCGTCGACCGTTGCGCGACCCGGCACAACTGCGACCGCTGCTGCACGAAGCGCTGGCGCGCACCGCGCTCAGCGCCCCGGTCGACGCCCTGTGGCTCGAGACGATCGACATCGCACCGTACCACGCCGAGGCAGCCAGCCTGCTGCCCGGGCGTCCCGCCGACGACGCGCTCACCTGGAGCGCCGTGCTGGAGCGGCTGGCGGCCCGCCTGGGGCCCGAGCGGGTGCAAGCAGCGCAATTGGCCGCACACTGGGACCCGCTGCAGCGCCAAACCTGGCACCCGGCGCTGGCGCACGAACCACGCACCGCAGCGACGGGCTGTGTGCGCGCCCGTAGCGAGACTCGGTCGGCTGCGGCGCCAACAGCGCCAGCCGACACCCTCTGGGAGCCTGCCTGGCGGCTGCCGCACCCTCGGCGCTTGGCCCTCGATGCGCGGGGGCGTCCACTGCTGCAGGGCCAACCCCTGCGCCGTCTGCTCGGCCCGCAGCGCATTGTCACCGGCTGGTGGAACATGCCCATCGCGCGGGATATTTACGTGGCCGCCACGCCCGACGGACGCTGTTGGTGGCTGTACCGGGTGCATGACGGCGCGGCCGAAGGCCCGCATTGGTTCTTGGCCGGGGTGTATGCATGACCCCATCGCCCCCATCCGCCGATGCGCCCGCCGCGCTGTATGCGCTGAGCCACTACAGCTTTTTGCGCGCAGCAGCCAGCCCGGACGCCCTGGTGCAACGGGCCCACGCGCTGGGCTATGCGGCGCTGGCGCTGACCGACGAGAACACGTTGGGCGGTGTGGTGCAGGCGCACCTCGCCGCCCGCGCCTGTAGGCTGCGGCTGCTGATTGGCGCCCACTGGCGGCTGCGCTGGCCGACACTCCCCGGGGGTGGATTCACCCTCGTCGCGTGGGCGGCCGACCGCAGCGGCTACGGACACCTGAGTGCCTGGATCAGCCAGCGGCGCCTGGGCCGCCACGACGCTGGCACCGCCCCCCACGACCCGCAGCGGCTGCCGCTGCACGCCCACGCCGATGAGGTGCCCGCGCTACCCGGCTGCCTGCTGATGGCCGTGCCCTGGGCCTGGGCGCTGCCGCTGGCCGACGATGCGATGTGGGACGCTGGGCTGCGCGCGCTCACCGGCTGGCTGCGCGAGCGTGGCCCCGAGCGCGGCTGGCTCGGCATCACGGCCGAGGGCCAGCTGCACGACGCGGCTTGGCAGCAACGGCTGCGGCAGGCCGCGCGCCAAGCCGGGCTGCCCGCGCTGGCCGCACCCGAGGTGCGCATGGCGCACCCCGATCAGCAGGCGCTGCTCGACACCCTGACCGCTATCCGGCTGCGGCGGCCCGTGGCCGACTGCGGGTTGGCGCTCAGCCCCCATGCCGAGGCGCACCTGTGGCCCGCGCCGCGCTGGGCGCGGCGCTTTGCCCCCGAGCTGATTGCCGAGACGCGCGCGGTGGTCGAGCGCTGCACCTTCGGCCTGGACGAGTTGCGCTACGAATACCCGGACGAAATCGTGCCCCAGGGGCTGACGGCCACGCAACACCTGCGCGCACTGGTGGAGGCAGGCGCGCGCCAGCGCTACCCGCATGGCATACCAGCCCCCGTGCAGGCGCAGCTCGAACACGAACTCGCCCTCATCGCCGAGCTGCGCTACGAGCCCTACTTTCTGACGGTCTACGACATCGTGCGCTTCGCACGCTCGCGCGACATCCTGTGCCAGGGCCGGGGATCGGCGGCCAACTCGGCCGTGTGCTACTGCCTGGGCATTACCGAGGTCGATCCGGCAAACCATTCCCTGCTGTTCGAGCGCTTCATCAGCCGCGCGCGGGCCGAGCCGCCCGACATCGACGTCGACTTCGAGCACCAGCGGCGCGAGGAAGTGATCCAATACCTCTACGCCAAGTACGGCCGCGAGCGCGCCGCCTTGGCCGCCAGCCTGATCCGCTGGCACGGCCGCAGCGCCATCCGCGACGTGGGCAAAGCCCTGGGGCAGGATGCGGCCACCATCGACGCGCTGGCGCGCCAGTGCGGCCACCGCGAACCGCAGGAGCTGGAGCCGGCCGCGCTGGCCGCCGCGGGCTTGTCCCCCGACGACCCCACCGTGCAGCGCTGGCTGGCGCTGGCGCAGGCGCTGGTCGGCGCGCCGCGCCACCGCTCGCAGCACACGGGCGGCTTCGTGCTCACGCGCGGCCCGCTCACCCACACCGTGCCGGTGGTGCCCGCCGCCATGCCGGGACGCACAGTGATCGAATGGGACAAGGACGACATCGACGCGCTGGGCTTGCTCAAGGTGGACGTGCTCGCGCTGGGTATGCTCAGTGCGCTGCACGGCGCGCTGCGCTTGGTGGGCCAGTGGCGCGGGCGACCCTTCACGCTGGCCGACCTGCCGCGCGAGGACACCGCCACCTACGCCATGATCCAACGCGCCGACACGGTGGGCGTGTTTCAGATCGAAAGCCGCGCCCAGATGAGCATGCTGCCGCGCCTGCAGCCCGCGTGTTTCTACGACCTGGTGGTACAGGTGGCCATCGTGCGCCCCGGGCCTATTCAGGGGGGTATGGTCCACCCCTACCTGGCCGCACGCGAGCGCCAGCGCCGGGGCGAGCCCGTATCATTGCCGCGACCCGAGCTGGCCCCCGCCTTGGCGCGCACGCTGGGTGTGCCCATTTTTCAGGAGCAGGTGATGCAAATCGCCATGCTGGCTGCGGGCTTTAGCGCCGAAGAAGCCGACGCCCTGCGCCGCGCCATGGGCGCGTGGCGCCGCCGTGGCGAGCTGGAGCGCTTCGAGCAGCGGCTGCTGGCCGGCATGGCCGAGCGTGGCTACGACGCGGACTTTGCCCAGGCCATCGTGCGCCAGATCCGCGGTTTTGGCAGCTATGGCTTCCCGGAGAGCCATGCCGCCAGCTTCGCGCTACTGGCTTATGCGAGTGCCTGGCTCAAGTGCCACGAGCCCGCCGCTTTTTTGGCCGCGCTGCTCAATGCCCAACCGATGGGCTTTTATGCCCCGGCCCAGCTGGTGCAAGACGCCCAGCGCCACGGGGTGGTCGTGCGCCCGGTGGACGTCTGCCACAGCGACTGGGACTGCACGCTGGAGGCGACGGCCGCCCCCGCTCAGTCGGATGCCGACCGGGGCGATCGAGCCCCCGCGGACCCCAGGGGCGCACCGGCCGTGCGGCTGGGTCTGCGGCTGGTCGACGGATTGGGCGAGGCCAGCGGCCAACGCATCGTGGCGGCGCGCCGCGCGCAACCTTTTGCCAGTATCGAGGATCTGGCGCGCCGCGCCCGGCTGGACCGCGCGGCCCTGCACGCCCTGGCGCGCGCCGATGCGCTGTCCGGGCTGGCCGGGCACCGTCGCCAGCAGTGGTGGGCCGTCACGGGTTGGCACCCACCGCTGGCGCTGGAGCGTGCCGCGCCCCCCGAGCGCACGCCCGAACCCGACGCCGCTGGCGCCGCGCACGTGGCCGACGCCCGCGGCGCCCCCCCATGGCAGCCTCCCGCTGCCGAACTGGGCGAAGAAGTCTGGCAAGACTACGCCAGCCTGGGCCTGAGCCTGCGGGCGCACCCGCTGCGGCTGCTGCGACAGCGGCTACCCGCGCCGCGCTGGCTGACCGCCGAACAGCTGCGCGACCAGCCGAACCGGCGGCTGGTGGGCGTGTGCGGACTGGTCATCGCACGCCAAAAACCCGCCACCGCCCAGGGCGTGCTGTTTCTGACGCTGGAAGACGAAACCGGCACGGTCCAAGTCATCGCCTGGCGCAGCGTGCAGGCGCGCTTTGGGCCGGCGCTGCGGCACGGACGGTTGCTGGCCATCCGGGGCCAGTGGCAACGGCACGGCGATGGCGCGCACGCGGTGTGCCACCTGATCGCCGGTCATGTGCACGACTGCAGCGACTGGCTCGACGGCCTGACCGTGGCCAGCCGGGATTTTCACTGAGCCGCTGCGAGCAGCAGCATACAGGGCGTCAATCCCAGCCGCGGTCGCGCAACAGACCGACCACGACCCCCTCGATGACGAACGCCTCGCCGGGCCGCACGATGCGATCCGGCACCTCCGGGTTGGCCGCCTGCAGCCGCCAGCCCGCGCCATCGCGCTGCAGGCGCTTGACCGTCACTTCGTCGCCCAGGCGGGCGACCACCGTTTGACCGGGGCGCGCCTCGCGCACCGCCTGCACGGCCAGCAGGTCGCCGTCGTGAATGCCAGCGTCGCGCATCGACCAGCCACGCACCCGCAGCAAGTAGTCGGGCCGGCGTGCAAACCAACGCGGATCGGCCGGATACACCGCCTCCACGTGCTCCTGCGCCAAAATCGGCGATCCGGCCGCGACCCGACCGACCAGCGGCAACTGCAACAACGGCGGCTCGTTGGCCGCAGCCGTCGCGCCATCCCTCGCCAACACGCGTATGCCGCGCGCGCTGCCGTCGAGCAGCGCGATGGCACCTTTGCGCACCAGCGCACGCAAATGCGCCTCGGCCGCGTTAGGCGAGCGAAACCCGAATGCTTGCGCGATCTCGGCCCGGGTCGGCGGCACCCCGCGCGTGCGCAGCGACGCGAGGATGAAGTCGAGCACCTCGCGTTGGCGCGGGGTCAAATCCCCATGGGCAGAATCGGCCATCGGCGGGCGCGTCGGCTGGGGGCGAGACGAAAGCGAGGCGGGCTGCATGAACCCGGACTGTAGCAGCGCCTTCAGCGGGGCGTATCCCCCGCCCGATCGTCGTCCCCGGCAGCCGGTGCGGCCGCCTGCGGGCGCGGTCGGCGCTGGGCACGTTGGGCCTGCCGCTCGGCCTCGGCCGCCTCGGCGGCAGCGCGCCACGTGGCAAACGCCTGCGGTGTCTCGAGTGTGATGCGCCCGATGGCACCGGCGCGAAAGTCGGCCAGTAGCGCCTCACCCGCCTTGTGCGGGTCAATGCGCCCACCAGGCAGCAGGGCCCCGCGTTTGCGGCCGATCGCCGCCAGCAGCTCATGGGCGGGCTCGGTGGCAATCTGCTCCACCGTCCCCCCCAAGCGATACCGGGCTGCCAGCAGCCCGGGGTAATCTGCCTGCAGCACACGCAGCAGGGCCAGCGCCACTTCCTCCTCATCGTAAGCGTTGCGGCCCACGGCCCCACTGGCGGCCAACCAGTCGCCACTCTCCGGCACCACGATCTTGGGCCACAGCATGCCCGGCGTGTCGACCAGGTACACGTCGTCGGCCAGCACCACACGCTGCTCTTGCTTGGTCACCCCCGGCTCGTCGGCGGCCTTGGCCGCGCGCTTGCCCACCAAGGTATTGATGAGGGTGGACTTGCCCACGTTGGGGATGCCCGCGATGAGCACCCGCAGCGGCTTGACCATGCCCCCGCGGTGCGGCGCGAGCCGCCGACATTCGGCCACCAGCGTGCGGGCCGGCCCCGGGACGTGCGCGTGCAGCGCGATCGCACGCGTGCGCGGCTGTGCGTTGTAGTGCGCCAACCACTGCTCGGTGCGCACGGGGTCGGCCAAATCGGCTTTGTTGAGCACTTTCAGCGTGGGGCGCGCCCCAATCAGCTCTGCCAGCAGCGGATTGGCGCTGGAGCCGGGCAAGCGGGCATCGAGCAACTCGATGACGACGTCGATGGCCTTGAGCCGCTCGCGCAGCGCCTTGAGCGTCGCGTGCATGTGACCGGGAAACCACTGGACACTCACCGCCAACTCCCCCTCGGTGGAAAAAGGCGTCGGCTGCGCTCACGCATGGTCACGCAGCCAACCATGTAACTCGGCCACCGTGTGCGCCACAAAGCGCGGTTGCAGCGCGCGCAGATCGTCGTGCGGATGGGCGCCATAGGTCACCGCCACCGCGTCGCAACCGGCTTGCTGCGCCATCAGCAAGTCATGGGTCGTGTCACCGATCATCAGGGTGCGCTCGGGCGGCACGTCCAGCTCGTCCATCAGTTCCAGCAACATCTGCGGATGCGGCTTGCTCGCCGTCTCATCGGCCGTGCGCGAGGCGTGAAAGACCCCGTGCAGCGCCACCGTTTGCAACGCGACGTCGAGCCCGCGCCGGCTTTTGCCCGTGGCCACCGCCAGCCAGTGGCCACGCGCGCGCAGATCGTGCAACAGCGGCAACACGCCCTCGAACAGCGTCACCGCGTGTTGCTGCGTAAACCAATGGTGGCGGTAACGCTCGACCAGGAGTGGCTGGCGCTCGGGCGGCACATCGGGCGCCACGTGGGCCAACGCCTGCGCCAACCCCATGCCGATGACCCACGCCGCGCGCTCGCGCGACGGCGGCTCGCCGCCGACGTCGCGCACTGCGGCCTGGATGCAACCCACGATGAGCGCGGTGGAGTCGAACAGCGTGCCATCCCAGTCGAAGGCGATCAGGTCATAGCGACGCGGCCGCGTAGCAACTGCGAAACGGTTTGGTTCGATCACGACCCATCCAGAAAGGCAAAGCGCCCCCACAGGGGCGACCCTCAAAAAGACGAAAGGCGCTTGACCGGCGCCTTTCGTCGGCCATGGGTGGAAGATCCCTCAGGCGACGCGATAGTTCTCGATGTTGCCACCCGCCGCCAGGATCTCCCGCACCCACGCGGGCTTGCGACCCGGTCCACCCGACCAGGTTTCGCCATTGGGGCCGCGATACTTGACTTCGCCTTTGCCCCGGCCTGCCTTGCCCTTGCGGCCAGCGGAACCCCCCAAATCTTGCACGGTGATGCCATATTCCGCCATGCGGGCGCGGATCTCGGCGATCACGGCGGCACGCTCTTGCTTGCGCAATTGTTCGGCCTGCGCCAGCAGGGCTTCTGCCTGCGCCTTGAGCTCTGCATAGGTTGCCATAACGACGTTGCTCCTGAATGTCAAAGAAATGTGGCGAACCACATCTATATTGTAATCACAAAAACCGTTGCACGTCACCCCATTGCGCCAATTCGGGCGGCAGTGGGGCCTGCAAGCTCAATTCTTCACCCCGCACGGGATGGCGAATCGACAGCCGCCAGGCATGCAAAAACATACGCCGCAGCCCGGAGCGTGACAGCCAACGGTTCCATTCGAAATCACCGTACTTGTCGTCGCCCGCGATGGGATGCCCGCAATGCGCCAGATGCACCCGAATCTGATGCGTGCGTCCGGTTTTGATCGTCACGGCCAGCAGGCTCATTGGCGGCGCATCGGGCGGCGCGTCCGGTGGCGGTTGCACGGTGCCGAGCACACGCACGAGCGAAATGGAGCGCTGTCCCTGTGGGTCGCGCGCATCGGTGACGCGCACCCGCCGCTCTCCATCGGGCAACAGGTATTTGTGCAGCGGCACATCGATCACCTTGCGCCCGGCGGGCCACACCCCGCGCACCAACGCCAAATAGGTTTTGCCCGTGCTGCGCTGCCGAAATTGATCCTGCAGGGCCTTGAGCGCACTGCGCTTCTTGGCCACCAGCAGCACCCCACTGGTGTCGCGGTCCAAGCGATGCACCAACTCCAGCAGCGGCGCCTGCGGATGCGCCCGGCGCAACTGCTCGATCACACCGAACGCCACCCCGCTGCCCCCATGCACCGCCACCCCGGCGGGTTTGTCCACCGCCAGCAGCACCTCGTCTTCGTACAGCACGGGGAAGGTGCGCGCCGGCACGGCGGGTGCGGCCTCGGGCGAACGCTGGGGCACGCGAACCGGGGGCAGCCGCACATCGTCACCCGGGTGCAAGCGCGTATCGGCACGCGCACGCGCCTTGTTCACGCGCACCTCACCACTGCGGATGATGCGGTAGATCAGCGGCTTGGGCACGCCCTTGAGCTCGCGCAGCAAAAAATTGTCGAGCCGCTGATCGGCGGACTCGGCATCGACGGTGAGGTGACGGACGGCAGGGACGGACATGAAAACGAGCCAAAGGGCCGGGCGGCACGCGGGCACGGTGGGCGGTCTATAATGCCCTTGCTTGTTCGTGCGCCGAAAGATGTTCGGGGTGCCACGAAGTGTACGGCACGCCCAGAGAGGGCGCAGGCAGGCAACCGTTGCCGAACCCCAGGCGGGGTGCCGCATTCGACCCCCGTTGGCCCGGGGCCCAAAGGCCCGCCAGCGGAAAGACGCGCACCGCCGGGATGAACCGACGTCCAGTCAGCGAACCCGAACCGGAATACCCCAAACGTGCAGCCCGCCACCTGTCTGATCTCGCGGCGTCGGTCTGCACGAGGACCCAGTGACCACCGAGACGCCCGCCCACCCGTGTCGTACGACGGCCCGTCATCCCTGTTCACCGTGATCCACGCGCCCATGCCCGGGAGCGTGTCCACACCCTGCCTGGCGCTGCGCCACGCAGGGTGACACGCCTTCCCGCAGCTCTCCGGCCATTCCTCCCTCGTTCGCTCGATCGGTCTGCGGTTTGCGGCATCCGCGCCCCACCGGGGGCGCTCGTACGAGACTGTGTTCGAGGAACGCACGATGAAACGCATGTTGATCAACGCCACGCAGGCCGAAGAGCGCCGCCTGGCGATCGTGGATGGGCAGAAACTGCTCGATTACGAAATCGAAATCGAAGGGCGTGAGCAGCGCAAGGGCAATATCTACAAGGCCGTCGTCACGCGCGTCGAGCCGTCGCTGGAAGCCTGCTTCGTCGACTACGGTGAGGAACGCCACGGCTTTTTGCCGTTCAAGGAAATCTCGCGCCAGTATTTCCAGGGTAACGTGCCACCGTCGCAGGCCCGCATCCAGGACGTCATCAAAGAAGGCCAGGACCTGCTGGTGCAGGTGGAAAAAGAGGAGCGAGGCAACAAGGGGGCAGCGCTGACCACTTTTATCAGCCTGGCCGGCCGCTATGTGGTGCTGATGCCCAACAATCCCCGCGGTGGCGGCGTGAGCCGGCGCATCGAGGGTGACGATCGCGCCGAATTGAAGGCCACGCTCGACAAGCTGGAATACCCCAGCGGCATGAGCATCATCGCGCGCACCGCCGGCATCGGGCGCGAAGCCGCGGAGCTGCAGTGGGACCTCAATTACCTGCTCAAGCTCTGGAGCGCGATCGAAGGCGCCGCCAAGTCGCTGACCAAGCCCGAGTTGATCTACCAGGAATCGACCCTGGTCATTCGCGCCATCCGCGACTATTTCAACAGCGACATCGGCGAGATCCTGATCGACACCGACGATATCTTCGAGCAGGCCAAGGGTTTCATGTCCCACGTCATGCCCGAGTATGTCAACCGGGTCAAGCGCTACCGCGACAACGCGCCGCTGTTTTCGCGCTTCCAAATCGAGCACCAGATCGAGACCGCCTACAGCCGCACCGTCACCCTGCCCTCGGGCGGTGCCATCGTGATCGACCAGACCGAGGCGTTGGTGGCCATCGACGTCAACTCGGCGCGCGCGATCAAGGGGGGTGACATCGAGGAGACCGCGCTGCGCACCAACCTCGAAGCGGCCGATGAAGTCGCGCGCCAGGCCCGCTTGCGCGACTTGGGCGGCCTGATCGTGATCGACTTCATCGACATGGAGGACAGCAAGAACCGGCGCGAGGTCGAAAACCGCCTGCGCGAAGCGCTGCGGCAAGACCGGGCGCGCGTGCAGTTCGCGCCCATCAGCAAGTTTGGGCTGCTCGAGATGAGCCGTCAGCGCCTGCGCCCGACGCTGTCCGAGGGTGCCTCCATCCCCTGCCCGCGCTGCGGCGGCTCGGGCCACATCCGCGACACCGAATCGTCGGCGCTGCAAATCCTGCGCGTCATCCAGGAAGAGTCACTCAAAGACAACACCGCCGCCGTGCTGGTGCAAGTGCCGGTCGAGGTCGCCAGTTTCTTGCTCAACGAAAAGCGCGTCGAGATCACCAAGATCGAGCTCAAGCAGCGTATCAGCGTGCTGCTGGTGCCCAACAAGTCGCTGGACACGCCCAACTACAAGCTCGAACGCCTCAAGCACGACGACCCGCGGCTGGACAACCTGGACGCCAGCTACAAGCTCGCCGACATCGCCGAAGACGTCGCGCTGGTCACCCGCCGCAGTCAGGAACGCACCAACCGGCAAGAGCCGCTGATCAAGGGTGTGCTGCCCGACGGCCCGGCGCCGGTGGCCGCGCCCCGGCCCGAGGCAGCCGCGCCCTCGCCCCACCCCGGCGTGGTGGCGGCGCAGCCCTCTGCCCCCACTCCCGCCCCCGCCGCGCGTGCGGCGACCGCGGCGCCGGTGGCCGCCGAAACGGGCTTCATCGCCTGGCTCAAGCGGCTCTTTGGCTGGCAGGCCGTGCCAGCAGCGGCCACACCGGCACCGGCCGCGCCGGCTGCTACGCCGGCGACCGCGTCGCCCGCACGGCCTGGCGGCGACGAGCCACGCCAGCGCCAGGGCCGCGGCGGCCGTGACCGCCCCCGCAACGACGCCCGCTCGCGCGCCGAGCGATCGGCCGAAGGCCCCTCCGCTGGTACCGGTGATGCCCGGGTATCGCGTGCCGAGGAAGGCGCCACCGAAGGACGCCGCGAGCGCGGAGAGCGGGCGGGCGAGCGCCGTCCACGCAGCGAGCGCCCGGCTCGCCCACCGCAAGCGGACGGTGCGCAGCAGACACGGTCGGCATCCAACGCCGCACCCGTCGAGTCCGACGACGTGGCGGCCACCGCCCCGGCAGTGGCGGCGGCTGAGGCTGGCGAGGCCACGACCGACGCGCGCGAACGGGGTGGGCGCGGCGATCGGCGTCGGCGTGGCCGCCGCTCGCGCGGCGATACCGCAGCCGCCGAGACAGCCACCACGCCCGACGCAGCCGTCGTGCCCGACAGCATGACCACGGCTGCCCCCCGGCCGGAAACCGAGGGCGCAAACCCCGATGCAGCACCCGAGGCCGGCACACCCGCGCCGGGAGATGCAGCGGTCGCTACCGACGGCAACGAATCGGCCCCACGCGAGCGCCGCAGCCGCGACCGCTACGGGCGCGACCGTGCCCGCCGGGCGTCCACGCCAGCCACGTCGGATTCGGACGCGGTGCTCGACACCAGCGCGAGCACGCCGCAGCCCACCGCCGGGGACGGGGACGTGACAGTGGACACCCCGCGGCGCTCGTACTTTGCCCGGCCGCAGACGGCGCCGGCGGGCGAGGCCGAGGCCCGCGTCCAGCCGGCTCCGGCCCCGGTTCCCACAGCCGAAACCCCGCTGGCAGCGGACGTTCCCGCCGAGGCTACGGCACCCGCACCCGCCGCGGCGCCGATCGCCGCCAGCGGTGCCGACACTGCGCAACCATTCACCCTCCCCGTAGACGAGCTGGCGGCGCTGGCCCGTGCAGCGGGTCTGGAGTGGGTGCAGTCGGACGCGAACAAGGTCGCTGCCGCGCAAGCCGCCATCGCGGCCGAGCCTGCGCCCGTGCACGTCCCGCGCGAGCCGCGGCCGGCACCCGCGGTCAGCGAAGGGCCGCTGGTGCTCATCGAGACCCGGCGTGATCTGCGCGACATGCGCTGGCCGTTCGACGCGTGAGCCTCCGCGCGCTTCGGGCCGGTGCGCCTTGACCTGCGTCAAGCCGCACGGCCCGCGTCCCCACTACCCTTGCGCGTCATGAGCACCGAGCCCTTTCCCGACATCCCGCCCCTGTACTGGAGCGACGCGCTCGCCACGGGTGACGCGCGCATGGACGAGACCCACGAGGAATTCGTGACCCAGCTCGCCGCGCTGCGCGCGCTGCCACACGACCAGCAGCTCGCGCCCTACCGGGCGTTGGTCGCCCACACGCGGGAACACTTCGCGCGCGAGGAGCGCTGGATGGTCGCGGTTGGCTTTGCGCCCGACAACTGCCACGCCAGCCACCACCGGCAAATCCTCGACACCATGCGCGCGGTGGAGGAGCATTACCTGCAGGGCGACCACGAGATCATCGAGCGCATGGCCGCGGCGCTGGCCGAGTGGTTTCCCATGCACGCGCAGACCATGGACGCGGGGCTCGCGCAGCATATGCGCGCGGTCGGCTTCGACTCGCGCAGCGAAACCCTGGCCGACCCCAGCCGCGTGCGCCCCGCCACCATGACGGGCTGCGGCAGCGTGCACTGCAGCTAAAACCCCTGCGCGCGTTTTTCTTCAAAGCGCGCCAGCCGCATTTCACGTGACGGGCTGGGGGCATCGGCGCTACGATGCGCGAAAAACGAGGAGACCCCATGCCCGTCATCACCTGCATCGAAGACCTGCGCCGCCTGGCGCAGCGGCGCGTGCCGCGCATGTTCTACGACTACGCCGACAGCGGCTCGTGGACCGAGAGCACCTATCGCGCCAACGAATCGGACTTCCAGCCCATCCGCCTGCGCCAGCGCGTGGCCGTGCCGATGGAGCCGCGCAGCACGCGCACCACCATGGTCGGCCAGCCCGTGGCCATGCCCGTGGCGCTGGCGCCCACAGGGCTGACCGGCATGCAACACGCCGACGGCGAAATCCTCGCCGCACGGGCGGCCAAGGCGTTTGGCGTGCCGTTCACGCTCTCCACCATGAGCATCTGCTCGATCGAAGACGTCGCCCAGCACGCCGGCGAAGGTTTTTGGTTTCAGCTCTACGTGATGCGTGACCGCGACTTCATCGCGCGCCTGATCGACCGCGCCAAGGCCGCCCGCTGCGGCGCGCTGGTGCTGACGCTGGACCTGCAGATTTTGGGCCAGCGCCACAAAGACCTGAAAAACGGTCTGTCGGCACCGCCCAAACTGACCCTGCCCAACATCCTGAACATGATGACCAAGCCGCGTTGGTGCTGGGGCATGTTGCGCACGCCACGGCGGCAGTTCGGCAACATCGTGGGGCACGTCAAAGGCGTGGCCGACATGGGCAGCTTGTCGGCGTGGACGGCGCAGCAGTTCGACCCCACGCTCAACTGGGCCGACGTCGAGTGGATCAAAAAGCGCTGGGGCGGCAAGCTCATCCTCAAGGGCATCATGGACGTCGAGGATGCCAAGCTTGCCGCCAACTCGGGGGCGGACGCGATCATCGTCAGCAACCACGGGGGCCGCCAGCTCGACGGCGCCGAGTCCAGCATCCGCGCGCTGCCGCGCATCGTCGAGGCCGTCGGTTCGCAGATCGAGATCCACCTCGACAGCGGTATCCGCAGCGGGCAAGATGTGCTCAAAGCGCGCGCCCTCGGCGCACGGGGCACTTACATCGGCCGTGCCTTTCTGTACGGCCTGGGTGCGATGGGCGAGGCGGGCGTGACCAAGGCATTGGAGATCATCCACAAAGAACTCGACCTGACCATGGCCTTCACGGGCCACACGAACATCGAGACGGTGGACCGCTCGATCCTCATCCCCGGCACCTACCCCACGCCCTGACCGATTCGGGCGACCATCCCGGCCCGCACACCGTCTGCACACACCCGGCCCGCAAAAAAGCCCGCCGAGGCGGGCTTGGGGCGACGGCAGAAATCGCGAACGGCTTACGCTGCGATGCCGGGATTGCCGCCCACGTTGATGATCTTCGGTTGGTTGACCTTGACCGGCTTGATCACCTTCTTGTCGCGCAGATACGCTGAAACCACGTCCCAGATGGGGGTGCCGGTCACGCCTTCCTGCACCGACGCCCAACCCGCGACCTTGTACTTCTTGTCGGCCTCCAGCGGCTTGCCGCGCAGCGTCAAGTTCTGGATGCGCTGGCCCATGCGCGCCGTGGGGTCGATCGTGTACTGGATGCCGCCCACGCGCACCATGTCGCCGCCCTGCTGGTAGTACGGATCGGGGTTGAACAGGTTGTCGGCCACGTCCTCCATGATCTCCTTGATCTGGGCGCCAGTAAATTCGTTGAGCGTGGTGGCCGGATAGGTCATCGCCATCTGATCCATCATGCGCTCATAGGTGATGGCATCGCCCGGCAGCAAGCTGGTACCCCAGCGCACGCCTGGCGAGAAGGCGGCATCGGCGCCCTTGACCTCCATGAGCGCATCCAGGATCAACTGGTCCCAGGTGCCGTTGAAGTTACCGCGGCGGTACAGCAAGCCCTCGGTGACCGCGAGTTTTTCCTCCAGCTTGGCCTTGTACGGTGCGCGCACCTGTTCGATGTAGCGGGCCATCTCCGCGTCCGCCGGCAGCAGGTTGGAAAACACGGGCAGCAGCCGGTACTGGTAGCCGCGCACCTGACCGTCGCGCACATCGAAGTCGAGCACACCCAAAAATTTGCCGTTCGAGCCGGCATTGGTCACCAGCGTCTGACCGCCGGCATTTTTGACGATCACGGGCGCGGGCATCCCGTCGTGGGTGTGCCCGCCCAGGATGGCGTCCACCCCGCGCACCCGCGAGGCCATCTTGATGTCGACGTCCATGCCATTGTGCGACAGCACGACCACCACCTTCGCCCCTTTGGCGCGCACCTCGTCGACCATCTTTTGCAGGTGATCGTCGCGGATGCCGAACGTCCAGTCCGGCACCATCCAGCGCGGGTTGGCGATCGGCGTGTACGGGAACGCCTGCCCGATCACCGCCACGGGGATGCCGTTTTGCTCCTTGATAACGTAGGGCTCGAAGACCAGCTCCTCGAAGTCCGCCGTCTTGACGTTGTGGGCGACGAAGTCGATGTGACCCTTGAAGTCCTTCTCGACGATTTCCTTGACCCGCTGGGCGCCGAACGTGAACTCCCAGTGCGACGTCATGATGTTGACGCCGAGCAACTTGCAGGCGTCGACCATGTCTTGCGCATTGGTCCACAGCGACGTCGCCGAACCCTGCCAGGTATCGCCCCCGTCGCACAGCAGGGCGTGCGGTCGGCTCGCTTTGAGCATCTTGACGAGGGTGGCCAGGTGCGCAAACCCCCCTACCTTGCCATACGTCTTGGCCGCGCGCGTGAAATCCAGGTACGTGAAGGCATGCGCCTCGCGCGTGCCCGGACGGATGCCGAAATACTTGAGCAGGTGCTCGCCCACCAGGTGCGGCGGGCGACCCTGGGCCTCGCCGAGACCCAGATTGACGCTGGGCTCACGGAAATAGATGGGGGTCAACTGCGCGTGGCAGTCGGTGAAGTGCAAAAAACTCACATTGCCGAACTTGGGCACATCGTAAAGCCGATTGGCAGCGCCCGGTTTGGCGGCCAACACGTCCTCGTGGGCGATGGTCATGCCAGACGCACTGGCGACGGCCAGCACCTGCAAAAACTCGCGGCGGCTAAAACTCATGGTGACGGTTCCTGTGGAAACGGAGGTATCGGGGATGGGAAAAAGGCCAGCGGGCCGTGGGGTCCGCTGGCCCTCGGTGGACTGCGTCAGGGCAGCCCTGGGCGCTGGGGCGCTGCACGCTCAGGCGATGGTCGCCTCGTCGGTGCGCGACTCGCCCTTGTTGTCGGTCCACTTG
>DYIC01000084.1 GCA_020723845.1 Hydrogenophaga sp. | reverse complement strand
GATAAGAAAGCGCTCAAGCTCGCCCAGCGCAGCGATCTGTACTGAGTGGCGAACCACTGGGGTGCGTTTACCGAGGAGAAGCTCTTGGATGCGGTGGCGCCGTGCACGAGGCCAGGATGCGCTACCGGGGTCACACGCTGAGTAACAAGAAACGCCGCTCCCAGGGGCTGACGACTTCGAAGTACTCGCGGTACTCGGCCTCCTTGATCGCGGCATAGGTGCGCAAAAAATGCTCGCCGAACAGCTCGGCCAGCGGTGTACACGCCAGCAGGCGCTCGACAGCGTCGTCCAGGTGGCGCGGCAGTTGGTGCGGCTGCTCGTAGGCGCTGCCGGTCAACGGCGGGGTGGGCTGCAGGCGCTCGCGCATGCCCAGGTAGCCACAGGCCAAGCTGGCGGCGATGGCCAGGTAAGGGTTGACGTCGACCCCCGCCAGGCGGTTTTCGACACGGCGCGCCTCGGCCGGGGAGTGCGGCACGCGCAGGCCGCAGGTGCGGTTGTCGTAGCCCCAGCTCAAGTTGATGGGTGCCGCCGTGTAGCGCGACAGGCGCCGGTAGCTGTTGACGTAAGGGGCAAAGAACGCCATCGCCGCGGGCAGGTAGGTCTGCAGCCCGCCGATGAAGTGGAAAAACGCCTCCGACGGTGTGCCGTCGGGCTGGCTAAAGATGTTGCGCCCACTGGCGCGCTCGAGCACGCTCTGGTGGATGTGCATGGCGCTGCCGGGTTGCCCCTGCATCGGCTTGGCCATGAAGGTCGCGTACATGCCGTGGCGGATGGCAGCCTCGCGTACCGTGCGTTTGAACAGAAAAACCTGGTCGGCCAGCGCTAGCGGCTCGCCGTGGTCCAGGTTGATCTCCATTTGCGCGGTGCCCATCTCGTGAATGAGCGTATCGAGTTGCAGCCCTTGCGCCTCGCACCAGCCGTAGATGACGTCGAAGATATCGTCGTATTCGTTGACCGCGTCGATGGAGAAGCTCTGCATGCCGGCCTCGGTGCGCTTGGTGCGGCCGATCGGAGGCTTGAGCGGGATGTCCTCGTCGGGCTCGACCTCGACGAGGTAGAACTCGATTTCCGGCGCGACGATGGGCTGCAGGCCATCGCGTTCGTAATACGACAGGATGCGGCGCAGCACGTTACGCGGCGCCAGCTCGATCCACGAGCCGTCGAAACGCTGGCAGTCATGGATGATTTGGGCGGTCGGCTCTTTGGCCCAGGGGACGATGCGCAGCGTGGTCGAGTCGGGCGCGAGCCGCATGTCGGGGTCGGCCACGGGCGTGAAGTCCTGCTCGGGATAGTCGCCCGTGACCGTCATGGTCAGCACCGCTTCGGGCAGGCGCAGGCCGGCAGCCGGGTCGTATTTGTGGCGCGGCACGATCTTGCCCCGCGCTTGGCCCGTCATGTCGGGGATGAGGCACTCGACCTCGGTGATGCGGTGCTCGTCGAGCCAGTGGTGGATGCGTTGGTGGTCGTCGTTCATGGCGCGGAAATCGGATCCGAATGGCGCATCAGTATGCGACGAATGCGTACCCGCGGTGGTGCCAGCCGAGGGTACCGGCGAAGCGCCATTGGTGAGCATCATTCCCAGTGACAATGTTGGGCATCCTGTTTTGCCGAAAAGGTCAACCATGATCGGTTTGTCGGATATCGAAGCGGCAGCCGCCCGCCTGGCTGGGCAGGTGCTGCAAACGCCTTGCTTGGAGTCGCGCACGCTGTCGCAGATCACGGGGGCGCAGGTCTACTTGAAGTTCGAGAACCTGCAATACACCGCCTCGTTCAAGGAGCGCGGGGCGTTCAACAAATTGGCACAGCTCACACCCGAAGAGCGGGCGCGCGGCGTGATCGCCATGTCGGCTGGCAACCACGCGCAAGGCGTGGCCTACCATGCGCAGCGCCTGGGCCTGCGCGCTGTCATCGTCATGCCGCGCTTCACGCCTGGCGTGAAGGTCGAGCGCACGCGCGGCTTTGGCGCCGAGGTGGTGCTGCACGGCGACACGCTGGAGGAGGCGCGCGCGCACGCGCGTACCCTGGCGGCCGAACAGGGCTTGACCTTCGTGCACCCCTACGATGACGATGCCATCATCGCCGGGCAGGGTACGGTAGGGCTGGAGATGCTGCGCGCCCAGCCCGAGCTCGACGTGTTGGCGATTGCCGTGGGGGGCGGCGGTCTGATCGGGGGCGTGGCGGCGGCGGCCAAGGCCATCAAGCCGGATATCGAGATCATCGGTGTGCAGACGCGGCGCTTCCCGGCCATGGTCAACGCCGTCACTGGCAGCCAGTGGCCACAAGGGGCTAACACCATCGCCGAGGGCATCGCGGTGGGCGCGCCAGGTGAGCGCACGCTCGAGCTGGCGCAGCGCTACGTGGACGATTGGCTGCTGGTGGACGAGGAGGACATCGAGCAGGCCATCGTGCTGCTGCTCGAAATCGAAAAGACCCTGGTCGAGGGGGCCGGTGCGGCGGGTCTGGCTGCGGTGCTGCGACACCCAGCCCGCTTTGCCGGGCGCCAGGTGGGATTGGTGCTGTGTGGCGGCAATATCGACCCGCTGTTGCTGGCCTCGATCATCGAACGCGGCATGGTGCGCGGGGGGCGGTTGGTGCGACTGGTGGTGAGCACGCGTGACCTGCCAGGGCAGCTCGCGCGCATCGCCGCCGTGGTGGCCGAGGCCGGCGCCAACATCGACCAAGTGCACCACCAGCGTGCTTTTACCTTGCTGGCGGCGCAAAGCGTCGAGATCGAACTGGTGCTACAGACGCGCGGCCCGGCGCACGTGGAACAGGTGATGCAGGCACTGCTTGCGGCGGGCTTTGAGGTGGCGCGTCATTGACCGCTCGCCCAGCGCCCCTCAGTCGTGGCTGCCGTCACCGCCGATGACGCCGCCCAACAAGCCCCCCGCCGCAAAGCCACCCAGTATCGATCCCTCCTCGCGTCGGCCCCCCAGCTGCGGTGCGGCGGCAAATACACGGGACGCCAGGCGGGAGAATGGCAGGCTCTGCAACCAGACGCTGCCCGGCCCGCTGAGGCGGGCCAGAAACAGCCCTTCGCCGCCGAACAGCGCGGTCTTGATGCGGCCGACGTACTCAATGTCAAAGTCCACCTCGGCGGTGTATGCCACCACGCAGCCAGTATCCACGCGTAGCGATTGGCCCGCGGCCAGTTCGCGTCGCACCACCGTGCCGCCGGCGTGCACGAAGGCCAGCCCGTCGCCGTCCAGGCGTTGCATGATGAAGCCCTCGCCCCCGAAAAAGCCGACCGACAGCCGTCGCTGAAAGGCGATGCCGAGGCTGACGCCGCGCGCCGCACACAAAAAGCTGTCTTTCTGGCACACGAGCGTGCCACCGAGCGTGCGCAGGTCGATGGGCAATATCTTGCCGGGAAACGGCGCGGCGAAAGCGACACGCCGTTTACCGTTGGCCGTGTTGCTATATACCGTGGTGAACAGCGACTCGCCCGTGACCAGCCGCTTGCCCGCTCCCAGCAGTTTGGCAAACAGCCCGCCCTGTTGGGCGCTGCCATCGCCAAAGACCGTGTCCATGACGATGCCCTCGTCCATGAACATGAGGCTGCCGGCTTCGCCAATGGCGGCTTCGCCGGGATCGAGCTCGATCTCGACGAACTGCATCTCGGCGCCACGAATCTCGTAGTCGATGACGTCCATGCCCATGCGTAAGCGCTCCGCGGTGGTGACGCCGCAATGGTAGCGCCGACCGCGCAGTGCCGCGGGGGCGTCGTTCAAAGTCCAGCGCCGTCGAGCCGAACCCCATGGGGCTTATTTGGCGCACGACGCCAGTGCCCCGCTGTTGCGGGCGCGTTTATTGATCCGGCACGAATATGTCTTCAAGCCGCATATTGCACGATGGGGTCTTGGAAGTAGGCCCGAACGCGCTGCGGGTTGGCCTCGATGAACTGCATGTGCTGCTCGGCGGCGGCGCGCAGCTTGGGTCTGGTGCGCGCGGGCACCTTGGTGCCGATGGCGTGCTTCAGGTCGGCGTTGAGCCGCTCGTCCGGGTTGAGCTCGGGGCTGTAGCTGGGCAGGTCAAACACCTCGATGTCGGCCACGTGCTCGGCCAGCCACGCCTTGACGGGCTTGCAGTGATGCACGCCCAGGTTGTCCAGGATGAGGAAGACCTTCTTACCCAGCCTGCGGCCATCGCGGACGAGTGCCTCGAAGAACTCGACGAGCCGCTCGTGGTTGAAGGCCCCGTCGATGATCATCCAGTTGGCGCGGCCCTGGTTGGTGACTGCCCGCCGCGCGCACCGACAGCTTGAGCCCGCACAGCTGCTCGGGGCGCTTGTCGCAGGATCGTGCGGCGCACCGCCGGGTAGCTCAGCCCTGTGAGTTCCACGATGGCCATCACGCCGTAGCCCTTTCGGTGCAGCCGAACGACTTGCTTGCGCCGTTCGTGAAGTTGCTCAAGCTTCTGGTAACGAGCGTCTTCCTTGTCCGTATACGGTCGACGCGGATGGGCTCGAAACGTTCAATTTT
>DYIC01000083.1:2448-4625 GCA_020723845.1 Hydrogenophaga sp. | reverse complement strand
CAGCGCGGCCTCAACATCATGGAGTTCTGCAAGGCGTTCAACGCCCAGACCCAGGGCATGGAGCCCGGTCTGCCGCTGCCGGTGGTCATCACCGCCTACGCGGACAAGAGCTTCACCTTCATCATCAAGACGCCGCCGGCGACCACGCTGATCAAGAAGGCGATCAAGTTGGACAAGGGCTCGTCCAAGCCGCATGCGCAGAAAGTCGGCAAGATCACGCGCGCGCAGCTCGAGGAAATCGCCAAGACCAAGATGAAGGACATGACCGCTGCCGATCTGGATGCCGCCGTGCGCACGATCGCGGGTTCGGCGCGTTCGATGGGTGTGATCGTGGAGGGGCTGTGAGATGGCGAAACTGACCAAAAAGCAAAAGGCCCTGCAAGGCAAGGTCGATCCGACCAAGCTGTATCCGCTGCCCGAGGCGCTGGCCATCGTCAAGGAATGCGCCACCGCCAAATTCGATGAATCGGTCGACGTCGCCGTGCAACTCGGCGTCGATCCCCGCAAGTCGGACCAAGTCGTGCGTGGCGCCGTGGTGCTGCCCAATGGTACCGGCAAGACCAAGCGGGTCGCGGTGTTTGCTCAGGGCGCCAAAGCGGAAGAGGCCAAGGCTGCCGGTGCCGACGTCGTCGGTTTCGACGACCTGGCGGCACAGGTCAAGGCCGGCAACATCGATTTCGACGTCGTGATCGCGGCCCCCGACGCGATGCGCGTCGTCGGCACGCTGGGTCAGATTCTGGGTCCGCGTGGCCTGATGCCCAACCCCAAGGTGGGCACCGTGACGCCGGACGTGGCCACCGCGGTGCGCAATGCCAAGGCGGGTCAGGTGCAGTTCCGCGTCGACAAGGCGGGCATCGTGCATACCACCATCGGCCGTCGGTCGTTCGACACCGAGAAGCTGCAGGGCAACCTGGCGGCGTTGATCGAAGCGCTCAACAAGGCCAAGCCGGCTGCGGCCAAGGGTCAGTACCTGCGCAAGATCGCCGTGTCGTCGACCATGGGCGTGGGCGTGCGGGTCGATCCGCAGACGGTGACGGCTGCGGGCTGAATGGAATCCGCGTCACGCGTGCAGTGGCTGCTGTGCGCATGGCGCGAGTGTGTGGTGGGTTCGCCGCGTCTGCCCAGGTGTGGCGAAGCCATCCGAGACCGCTGGTGTGGGCCATCGGCTCACTTAAGTGTCGACGATCGGGTCGACAGCCAGCGCAGATGGCGATCCCGCCGCGGGATGGAATCGGGTACCGGGTCGAGCCGGTGCGGTTTCCTGAAAACGGTTGATCGCTGCAACAGGTGCGTGGCTCCGGGGTCGGGGTCGCGTGATCGGGAAACCCCCTCCTCGCCGGGAGGGGTTCTCAAAGGAGTCAACCTTGAGTCTGAACCGCAGTGAGAAGCAGGCCGTCGTCGACCAAGTGTCGGCACTGGCCGCGAAGGCGCAGACGCTGGTGATGGCCGAGTACCGTGGCATCACGGTGGCCGACCTCACGAAGTTGCGTGTCGAGGCCCGCAAGGCCGGTGCGACCGTCAATGTGCTGAAAAACACGTTGGCGCGCCGTGCCCTGGCTGGCACGCCCTTCGAGGTCGCCGCCGACCAGATGACCGGTCCGCTCATCTACGGCTTTTCGGAAGACGCTGTCGCCGCCGCGAAAGTGGTGGTCGAGTT
This sequence comes from Hydrogenophaga sp., assembly GCA_020723845.1. Lineage (GTDB taxonomy): Bacteria > Pseudomonadota > Gammaproteobacteria > Burkholderiales > Burkholderiaceae_C > Tepidimonas. The sequence goes on along the minus strand of DYIC01000083.1, from coordinate 2,968 downwards.
CGCCAAGACCAACGACAAGATGGTCCTGCGCGGTGGGGTCTACGCCGGCAAGCCGCTGGATGTCAACGGCGTGAAGTCGCTGGCGAGCATCCCCTCCAAGGAGGTCCTGCTGTCGCAGTTGCTGGGCCTCATGCAGTCGCCGGTGTCGCGCCTGGCGCGCGTGGTCGCGGCCCTGGCCGAGAAAAAGGGTGAGGCGCAGCCCGCCTAATTCGGTCGTTCCCAATCAACCCGTTTTTTAGGAAATCATCATGGCATTCGACAAAGACGCATTCCTGGCCGCTCTGGACACCATGACGGTGATGGAGCTCAACGATCTGGTCAAGGCGATCGAAGAGAAGTTTGGCGTGAGCGCCGCCGCCATGGCCGCCCCCGCTGCCGCTGCGGGCGCTGCCGCCCCGGCCGCCGAAGAAAAGACCGAGTTCGACCTGATCCTCAAGGAAGCCGGTTCGAACAAGGTGGGCGTGATCAAGGCCGTGCGCGAGATCACCGGCCTGGGTCTGAAGGAAGCCAAGGACCTGGT
>DYIC01000083.1:0-2348 GCA_020723845.1 Hydrogenophaga sp. | reverse complement strand
AAGGACGCCTACACGGCGTTTCTGCAAGCCGACGTGCCGCCGCGCGAGCGCAAATCGGTCGGCCTGCAAGCCGCGTTCGAGTCGGCGTTTCCGATCGTGTCGCACAACGGCTATGTCGAGATGAAGTTCGTCGAATACACGCTGGGCAAGCCGGTGTTCGACGTGCGCGAATGCCAGACGCGCGGCCTGACGTATGCGTCGGCGGTGCGTGCGCGCGTACAGCTCATTATCTACGACCGCGAGGCCTCCACGCCACAGTCCAAGGTGGTCAAAGAGGTCAAGGAGCAAGAGGTCTACATGGGCGAGGTGCCCCTGATGACCGACAAGGGCTCTTTCATCATCAACGGCACCGAGCGCGTCATCGTCAGCCAGTTGCACCGTTCGCCGGGGGTGTTTTTCGAGCACGACAAGGGCAAGACGCACAGCTCGGGCAAGCTGCTGTTCTCGGCCCGCATCATTCCCTACCGCGGCTCGTGGCTGGATTTCGAGTTCGACCCGAAGGATCTGCTGTACTTCCGCGTCGACCGCCGGCGCAAGATGCCGGTGACTATTCTGCTCAAGGCCATCGGCCTGACGCCGGAGGCGATCCTGGCCAATTTCTACGTCAACGACCACTTCCGTCTGATGGACAGCGGGGCGTTGATGGCCTTCGTGCCCGAGCGGCTCAAGGGCGAAGTGGCGCGCTTCGACATCACCGACGCCAACGGCCGCGTCGTGGTCGCCAAAGACAAGCGCATCACGGCGCGCCACGTGCGTGAGTTGGAGCAGGCGGGCACCACGCACATCAGCGTGCCCGAGGACTACCTCATCGGTCGGGTGGTGGCCAAAAATATCGTCGACCCCGACACCGGTGAGATCATCGCGCGCGCCAACGACGAGCTGACCGAAACCCTGCTCAAGAAGCTGCGCTCGGCCGGCATCCAGGAGCTGCCCTGCATCTACACCAACGAGCTGGACCAAGGGCCCTACATCAGCCAGACGCTGCGCATCGATGAGACGGCCGATGAGTTCGCTGCCCGGGTGGCGATCTACCGCATGATGCGCCCCGGCGAGCCGCCGACCGAAGACGCGGTGCAGGCCCTGTTCCACCGCCTGTTCTACAACCCGGAGACGTACGACCTGTCGCGCGTGGGGCGCATGAAGTTCAACGCCCGCGTCGGCCGTGAGTCGTCCGAAGGCCCGATGGTCCTGACCAACGAGGACATCATGGCCGTGGTCAAGATCCTGGTGGACCTGCGCAACGGCAAGGGCGAGGTGGACGACATCGACCACCTGGGCAACCGCCGCGTGCGCTGCGTGGGCGAGCTGGCCGAAAACCAGTTCCGTACCGGGCTGGCGCGCATCGAAAAGGCGGTCAAGGAGCGGCTGGGCCAAGCGGAACAAGAGCCGCTGATGCCGCACGACCTGATCAACTCCAAGCCGATCTCGGCCGCGCTCAAGGAGTTTTTCGGCGCCAGCCAGCTGTCGCAGTTCATGGACCAGACCAACCCGCTGGCCGAGATCACGCACAAGCGGCGCGTCTCGGCCCTGGGCCCGGGTGGTCTGACGCGCGAGCGCGCCGGCTTCGAGGTGCGCGACGTGCACGTCACGCACTACGGTCGCGTGTGCCCGATCGAGACCCCCGAAGGCCCCAACATCGGCCTGATCAACTCGCTGGCGCTGTACGCGCGGCTGAACGAGTACGGCTTCATCGAGACGCCGTATCGCCGCGTGGTGGACGGCAAGGTGACCGACCAGATCGACTATCTGTCGGCCATCGAGGAGGGCAAGTACATCATCGCCCAGGCCAACGCCGAGCTGGACGAAGAAGGCCGCCTGGTCGGTGAGCTGGTGTCGGCACGCGAGAAGGGCGAATCGGTGCTGACCACGCCGGATCGCGTGCAGTACATGGACGTCTCGCCCGCGCAGATCGTCTCGGTGGCGGCCTCGCTCGTGCCGTTCCTGGAGCACGACGACGCCAACCGCGCGCTCATGGGCGCCAACATGTCGCGCCAAGCGGTGCCGGTGCTGCGGCCCGAGAAGCCCTTGGTTGGCACGGGCATCGAGCGTGTGGCCGCGATCGACTCGGGCACCGTCGTCACCGCCAAGCGCGGCGGCGTGGTGGACTACGTCGACGCCACCCGTATCGTCATCCGCGTCAACGACGACGAGGCGGTGGCGGGCGAAGTGGGCGTGGACATCTACAACCTGATCAAGTACCAGCGCTCCAACCAGAACACCAACATCCACCAGCGCCCCATCGTCAAGAAGGGCGAGCGCATCCACAAGGGCGCGGTGATCGCGGATGGCGCTTCCACCGATCTGGGCGAAATTTCGATCGGCCAGAACATGCTGATCGCCTTCATGCC
>DYIC01000012.1:43550-45254 GCA_020723845.1 Hydrogenophaga sp. | reverse complement strand
CCGTTGGGCTCGTTGTACACCCGCGCCTCAGGGGGCAGCGGCGGCACCCACGACGGCCGCACGATGGCCACACCGGCGATGAACACCAGATACAACCCGACCAGCAGCAGGCCCGGGATCAGCGCGCCGGCATACATGTCCCCGACCGAGCGGCCCAGTTGGTCGGCCAACACGATCAGCACCAGCGACGGCGGAATGGCCTGCGCCAGCGTGCCCGAGGCGGTGATGGTGCCGGTGGCGATGGTGCGGTTGTAGCCGTAGCGCAGCATGATGGGCAGGGAGATCAAGCCCATCGAGATGACGGCCGCGGCCACGACGCCGGTGGTGGCTGCCAGCAGGGCACCGACCAGCACCACGGCCACCGCCAAGCCGCCGCGCACCGGGCCAAACACCTGGCCGACGGTCTCCAGCAGATCCTCGGCCATGCCGCTGCGCTCCAGGATGATGCCCATGAGCGTGAAGAACGGGATGGCCAGCAGCGTGTCGTTTTGCATGATGCCGAACACGCGCAGCGGCAGCGCCTGAAACAGCGTGTCCGCAAACAGGCCGATCTCCATGCCGATGAAGCCGAAGAACAGCCCTGTCGCCGCCAGCCCGAAGGCCACGGGGAAGCCGCTCAGCAGAAAGACCAGCAGCCCGGCGAACATCACCGGGACGAAGTTGTTGGTGAGGAATTCGACCATGGTCGTCTCGTCGCTCAGTGTTGACGGGCCGCCGCAGCGACCTCTGCTTCATGACGCTTCTCGGCTTCGGCGATGTCCTTGGCGAGCTGCTGCGCCTCGCTCGGGCCCGTATGCGCCAGCACGTCGGGGCCGTGCCCAGTGAGGAAGGCGATGCGCTTGATCAACTCGCTCACGCTCTGCAGAAACAGGATGACGAAGCCCACCGGAATGAGCAGATAGACCGGCCAGCGAACCAGCCCCCCGGCGTTGGACGACATCTCGCCGGACTGCCAGGCGCGCTCGAACAGCGGCCAGCCCAGCACCACCATCATGTAGCACAGCGGCAGAATGAAGACGAGGATGCCGACGATGTCGACCCAGTTGCGGGTGCGGTCGGAGAACTTGCTGGACACGAAGTCGATGCGCACGTGGGCGTTGCGCAGGAAGGCATAGCCGCCGCCGAGCAGGAACACGGCTGAGAACAGGTACCACTGGATCTCGAGGAAGGCGTTCGAACTCATGTCGAACGCTTTGCGCATAACAGCATTACCGGCGCTGATCAGCGTGGTCGCCAGGATCAGCCACATGCCGAGCTTGCCGATGCGGTCGCTGATGGCATCGATCAGCCGAGAGAAGGTGAGCAGCGCTTGCATTCCTATCCCCTGGTTCAGGGTCCCGAACGAGAAAGCCAGGTAGTATACCGACCAACCGGCACGGCCCGCAGGGCGTGCCGGTGCCGCCCGGCCACACACACCAACAAAAACCCCGCTTGCGCGGGGCTGGGGGTGGCCGCCGTCGTCGATTACAGCTTGGCGCCCTGCATGTAGCGATCGAACGCCGCTTCCGGCAGGCGGAACCACAGATTCTGGTCGCGACGGAAGGCCGCGTAGTCGCTGTAGATCTTCTTCCAGTTGGGGTTGGAGTTGCTCAGCTCGTCGTACAGCGCCATGGCCTGCTTGAAGGCCTCGTCCATCACCGTCTTCGGGAACGGCGCCACCTTGGTGCCAGCGGCGACCAGACGCTTGAGGGCCGCCGGGTTGCG
>DYIC01000012.1:12116-43450 GCA_020723845.1 Hydrogenophaga sp. | reverse complement strand
GCCGCGCCGTGGATGGTGTCCAGCGACTTGGGGAAGCTGGAGGTCAGGCGCCAGCGCACTGTGGGCTGCGCATGCACGGCCGGGGCGGCACCGGCGGCCAAGACCCCCGCCAGACCTGCATGTTTGATGACGGAACGACGATCCATGAATCCAATCTCCTACGGTTTTGAGACAGTTTGCGGCTGCGGTCGACGACCGCTAAGCACGGCACGGAGCAGTGTAGTGCAGCCCACGCCTGGCCAGCGGGAGTGTAAACCCTGAGAAACGGCGCGGCTCCCGGTGCTTTGAAGAAGTTTCAAAGGCGCAGCGCTCGCCGTCACAAGGTACCCAGTCCCGCGTCCCGAGGCGATCACGCCGCCGGCGGCACGACGGCCAGTGTGGCCCGGGCAGGTCGCAGCAGCATCCCGAAGCGCTCGCGCACGGCGCGCTCGATGCCCTCTGCATCCAGCCCCAGCCGCGCCAGCAGCAGCGCGGGGTCACCGTGCTCGATGAAACGGTCTGGCAGCCCCAGCTGCAAAACGGGGCGCGACACGCCCTCGGCGGCCAGCAGTTCCAGCACCGCCGATCCCGCACCACCCGCGATGGCCCCCTCCTCCAGCGTCACCAGCGCGTCGTGCGTTTGCGCCAGCGACAGCACCAGCTCGCGATCCAACGGCTTGGCCCAGCGCATGTTGGCCACGGTGGCATCGAGCGCGTCGGCGGCTGGCAGCGCTGCGTGCAGCAAGGTGCCAAACGCCAGTATCGCCACCCCGCGCCCACGCCGGCGCACCTCGCCTTGGCCGAAGGGCAAGGACTCGGGCTGCGCGGGCAGCGCCGCGCCCACGCCCGCCCCCCGTGGATAGCGCACCGCCACCGGCTGTGACAGCTCATACGCCGTGGTCAGCAACCGGTAGCACTCCGCTTCGTCCGACGGGCAGGCGATGGCCAGATTCGGAATGCAGCGCAGGTAAGCGATGTCGTACGCGCCGCAGTGCGTCGGTCCGTCGGCGCCGACGATACCTGCGCGGTCTAGCGCAAACACCACCGGCAAATTTTGCAAGGCCACGTCGTGGATGGCTTGGTCGTACGCGCGCTGCAAGAAGGTGGAATAGATCGCCACCACCGGCTTGAGTCCCTCACACGCCAAGCCCGCAGCGAAAGTCACCGCATGCTGCTCGGCGATGCCGACGTCGAAATACCGGTCGGGAAACCGTTGATGAAACTCCACCATGCCCGAGCCCTCGCGCATCGCCGGTGTGATGCCCACCAGCCGCTTGTCGCGCTCGGCCATGTCGCACAACCAGCGGCCAAAGACCTGGGAAAACGTCGGCTTGGGCGGCTGGGCGGGCGGCACCAGCCCCACCGCGGGATCGAACTTACCCGGGCCGTGGTAGGCGATGGGGTCGGCCTCCGCCAGTTTGTAGCCCTGCCCCTTTTTCGTGACCACATGCAAAAACTGGGGGCCTGCCCCATCGTCGAGCAGCCGACGGATGTTTTCCAGCGTGGGAATCAGCGAGTCGAGGTCGTGCCCGTCGATGGGGCCGATGTAGTTGAAACCAAATTTTTCGAACAAGGTGGCGGGCACCACCATGCCCTTGGCGTGCTCTTCGAAGCGCCGCGCCAGCTCCAACAGCGGCGGCGCGACGCTGAGCACCTGCTTGCCTACCTGCTTGGCGGCGGCGTAGAAGCGCCCGCTCATCAACTGCGCCAGGTAGCGGTTGAGGGCCCCGACCGGCGGGCTGATCGACATGTCGTTGTCGTTCAGGATGACCAGCAGCGGCGCCTTGGTCACCCCGGCGTTGTTGAGCGCCTCGAACGCCATGCCGGCGGTCATCGCGCCGTCGCCAATGATGGCAATGGCCCGGCGCCGCTCGCCTTTGGCCTGTGCCGCCAGCGCCATGCCCAGCGCAGCCGAGATACTGGTCGACGAGTGTGCCGTGCCGAAGGCGTCGTATTCGCTTTCGCTGCGCACCGGAAAACCGCTGATGCCCCCCAGCTGACGCAGCGTGTGCATGCGCTCGCGCCGCCCGGTGAGGATCTTGTGGGGATAGGTCTGGTGGCCGACGTCCCACACCAGCCGGTCGTGCGGCGTATCGAACACATAGTGCACGGCGATGGTCAGCTCCACCGTCCCGAGGTTGGAGCTGAAATGGCCGCCGGTGCGCGCCACGCTCTGCACCAAAAACTCCCGCAACTCGTCAGCCAGCGGGCGCAATTGCTGGCGTGACAAGCGCCGCAGATCGGCGGGGCTGTCGATAGAGGTCAGCAATCCGGTCATGGGTTTCCCTCTAGGCGAGCTCAATAGTGGCGCTGGACAACCCAGCGCGCCAGTGCGGCCAATCGGTGCGTGGCGAGGGTGGGGACTTGTCGCAGTGCGGCCAACGCCTGCTCCAGCAGCGCCTGGGCATACGCCCGGGCCGCCTCGATGCCCAGCAGCGACACGAAGGTCGGCTTGTCCGCCGCCGCGTCCTTGCCCGCCGTCTTGCCCAGCGTGGCGGTGTCGGCGGTGGCGTCGAGCACGTCGTCGATGACCTGAAACGCCAGCCCCAGCGCCCGCCCATAAGCGTCGAGCGCGGCCAACACCGACGCATCGGCGCGGGCGGCGAGTGCCCCCATGCGCACGCTGGCCAACAGCAGCGCCCCCGTCTTGCGCCGGTGCATGTCTTCCAGCGCTGCTTGGTCGAGCCGCTGACCGACCCCTGCCAAATCCAACGCCTGTCCGCCGGCCATCCCCTGCGAGCCCGAGGCGCGGGCCAGCTCGCGCGCGAGCGCCACCGCTAGCGCCGGATCACGCTCGGCCCACGCCGGCGCCACCAGCCACTCGAACGCCAGCGCCTGCAGCGCATCGCCCGCGAGCAGCGCCTGCGCTTCACCATAGCGCACGTGCACCGTTGGTTTACCCCGCCGCAGCACATCGTCGTCCATGCACGGCAGGTCGTCATGCACCAGCGAATAGGCGTGGATCAGCTCCACCGCGCCTGCGGCGCACCACACGGGCGCGTCGCGCGGCGGCTCGACCTCGCCCGCGACCGCTTCCCAGGCCGCCAAAACGAGCAATGGACGCAGCCGCTTGCCTCCGTCCAGCACGGCATAGCGCATCGCGTCGCCCAACCCGGCCGGGGCATCGACAGGCAGCCGGTCATCCAGAAACGACTCCATCTGCGCCAACCGCCGGGCCATCCAGTCGGCCATGTCGCTGGCTGCGCGCCCCGGCTCGCACCGCACCGCTTGGGACAGGGCCACGCTCATGTACCAGGCTCCCAGGGCCGGGTCTGGCTGCCGTCCACGATTTGGATTTGCTGCTCCACCGCATCGAGCCGACTGCGGCAAAACGTGAGCAGCGCCGTGGCCCGCTGGTACGCGCCCAACAAATCGTCCAGCGGCATCTGGCCCGACTCCAGCCGTGCCAGCAGCGCCTCCAGTTCTTGCACCGCTGCCTCGTAGGTGGGCGGCAGTGGCTGATCTTGGGCGTCGGCTGGGGAAGTGGGAGCGCGTGACATATCGGGGCGCGATCGAACGGTGAACCGGTCATTGTAGTCAGTTGCCAGACGCCGCGCGTGGGGGGTACAATTCGGCGTCCCCCGCGGTCTGGTGATATCCAGGCTGGCGGGGGACAGTCCTTTCACCCCTCAAGGAGGTGTCGTTCCACCCACCCGCGCCGAACCGTACCCACGTTTCATCCGCGCTTGTCCGCCCCGTCGTCGGGGGAGTCTGAGGTCAGGATCATCATGTCTGATTTGAGTCTTCCATTGCAGCAGGCCAAGAGCCAACTGCCGGTGTCCGTCTATTTCGATGAGGCGCTGTTCAAGCGCGAGCTGGAGACGATCTTTCAGTCCGGTCCGTGCTACGTCGGGCACGCCAACGCGGTGCCCAACGTGGGCGATTACTTTGCCTTGCCGCAAGAAGGCGAAGGCCGCGCGTTGGTGCGTACCGAGCGCGGGGTGGAACTGGTCAGCAACGTCTGCCGCCATCGCCAGGCGGTGATGCTCAAGGGCCGCGGTAACCTGCATAGCGACGGCAAAGCGCACGCAGGCGGGCACATCGTGTGCCCCCTGCACCGCTGGACGTACAGCGGCGGCCAGCGCGGCATGGTCGAGCTGGGCACGCTGGTGGGTGCCCCCCACTTCGCCCAAGACCCGTGCCTGAACCTGCAACGCTGGCCACTGCGCGAGTGGAACGGCTTGCTGTTCGAGGACAACGGGCGCGACATCGCCGCCGACCTTGCCGGCATGGCGGTGCGCGACGTATTCAATTTCGACGGCATGGTGCTGGGTCACGTCGAGCTGCACGAGTGCCACTACAACTGGAAGACCTTCATCGAGGTCTATCTGGAGGACTACCACGTCGTGCCCTTCCACCCCGGCCTGGGCAACTTCGTCACCTGCGACGACCTGCGCTGGCAATTCGCCCCCGAATATTCGGTGCAGACCGTAGGCGTGCAAAACCTGGCGGCCAAGGCCGGCAGCCCCGTGTACCAGCGCTGGCACGAGGTGCTGATGCGCCACCGCGAAGGCAAGCTGCCCGAGCACGGCGCGGTGTGGCTGACGTACTACCCGCACATCATGGTGGAGTGGTACCCGCACGTGCTGACCGTCTCCACGCTGCACCCGATCGCGGTGGACAAGACGCTCAACCTCGTCGAGTTCTACTACCCCGAGGAAATCGCCGCCTTCGAACCGGAATTCATGGAGGCGCAGCGCGCCGCCTACATGGAGACGGCTATCGAGGACGACGAAATCGCCGAGCGCATGGATGCGGGCCGCAAAGCCCTGCTGCAGCGCGGCACGAGCGAGGTCGGCCCCTACCAAAGCCCAATGGAAGACGGCATGCAGCACTTCCACGAGTGGTACCGCGCCCGCATGGGGCTGCCCGCGCACGGTGACATCGACGGCTGATCGCAGCAACTCCCCCCACCGCGCCTCGCCCCGCGAGGCGGGATGGATGGTGGTGGGCGCGTTGCTGTTCGCGTCGATGGGGGTGTGCATCAAGCTCGCGGCGAGTCACTTTCACAGCTTCGAGATCGTTGGCTACCGCGGCCTCATCGGCGTGCTGTTTCTGCTTGCGCTGACCCGGGCACGCGGCGTGTCGCTCGCCACGCGCGTGCCGGTGATGCACCTGTGGCGCAGCGTCGTGGGCACGATCTCGCTGCTGACGTGGTTCTACGCGATCGCCGCGCTGCCGCTCGCCACCGCCATGACGCTCAACTACATGAGCAGCGTGTGGGTGGCCACCTTCTTGCTGGGAGGCGCCCTGTTGCTGCAGCGCCGACGGCGCGCGTTGCGCGGGCAGACGCCGCTGTTTTTGACCGTGTTGATCGGTTTTGCCGGTGTGGCACTGGTGCTGCGCCCCACGTTCGACGATGCGGCCGCCCTGGGTGGTCTGGCGGGTTTGCTGTCGGGCCTGTCGGCAGCGCTGGCCTATCTGCAGGTGGCGGCGCTCGCCCGCGTGGGCGAGCCCGAAAGCCGCACCGTCTTTTATTTCTCCTTGGGCGCGACCGCGGTCGGGTTGGCTGGCACGCTGGTCGTGGGCTTTAGCCCCCTCGATACCGTGCAGGCCCTGTGGCTCATTCCCATTGGCCTGCTGGCCGTGCTGGGCCAGCTGTGCATGACGCGCGCTTACGCCAGTGGTGCCACGCTGCTGGTGGCCAACCTGCAGTACAGTGGCATCGCGTTTGCGGCGCTGTACGGCTGGCTGTTTTTTGGCGATCGGCTGCCGCTCATCGGCTGGGTCGGCATGGCACTCATCGTGGGCAGCGGTATTGCGGCAACCGTGCTGCGTGCCCGCGCTGCACCGCGCCTGCCGGCAGAGGAACATGCATGAACGCGGACTTTCCCTCCCCCTTGATCGACGTCGCCTCTGCGCGCGCATGGATGGCCAGCGGCCGTCCGGTATGCATCGTCGACTGCAGCTTCGAGCTCACCGACCCGCACGCGGGCCGCGCACAGTACCGCAGCGGCCACATTCCCGGTGCCCGCTACGCACATCTGGACCACGACCTGAGCGCGCGCCCGGGCGAGACGGCCGTCAACGGCGGGCGCCATCCACTGCCGACCCGCGAGGCCATGATCGAGCGCCTGCGCGCCTGGGGTGTGCGGCAGGGTGAACCCGTCGTGGTTTACGACCGCCAAGGGGGCATGGTATGTGGACGCTTGTGGTGGCTGCTGCGCTGGTGCGGGCATGCGCCCGTGGCGGTGCTCGACGGTGGCTGGCGCGCGTGGGTGGCCGCCGGGGGCCCAGTCGCCCAGGGCGACGAGCCGCTTGCTCCTTCGGTGGGCGACGCCACGCTGGGTGAGACGGGCGTGACGCTGCGCACCCTGGCGGAGGTGGTGCGCGACCTGGGCCGCCCCACGCAGACGCTGGTGGACGCGCGCGCGGCGGCCCGCTTTCGCGGCGAGACCGAAGCGCTCGACCCGGTGGCGGGCCACATTCCGGGCGCGCTCAACCGGCCTTTTACCGACAACTTTGGGCCGGACGGGCGCTTCAAGGACGCCGCCACCTTGCGCCGCGAGTGGGGCACCCTGCTGGCAGGCCACGACCCTGCCACCGTCGTTCACCACTGCGGTAGCGGCGTCAGCGCCATTCCCAACCTGCTGGCCCTGTACATCGCCGGCTTTGGGCTGGCCCCGCTGTATGCCGGGGGCTGGAGCGAATGGTCGCGCGCCGAGCCCTGCCTGCCCTGTGCGCGCCACGTGCCGTGAGGCGCGGGCGGGGGGGCGTCTCGTCAAACGGCCATGTCGAGCTTCATACCGCCCCATGCTGGGCAAACCAAGCCAGGCAGCGCCGCCAAGCATCGGCGGCTGGCTCGGCGCGGTAGGTGGGGCGGTAGTCGGCATGGAAGGCGTGGGGCGCATCGGGGTAGACCACGAAGCGCGAGGCGCGCGCCGCTGCGTTGCCCTGCGCCAGTGCCGCTTGCATGCGCTCCACCGATGCCAGCGGTATGCCTGTATCCGCCCCGCCGTACAAGCCCAGCACCGGCGCCTTGAGCTGATTCACCACGTCGATCGGATGGCGCGGCTGCAACGCGGTGCGCTCTCCTTCCAGCCGGCCGTACCAGGCCACGGCGGCCTTTAGCCGTGGGCTGTGCGCCGCGTACAGCCAGGTCTGGCGGCCACCCCAACAAAAGCCGGTAACGGCGGCGCGTTGGCCGTCGCCGCCGTGAGCGACGGCCCAATCCAGGCAGGCGTCCAGGTCGCGCGCCACCTGTTCGTCCGGGACCTTGGCCACCACTTCGGCCAGCAGGCGCGCCATCTCGCCGTAGCTGGACGGGTCGCCCTGACGCACGAACAACTCCGGCGCCAACGCCAGATAGCCCGCACGGGCAAACCGTCGCGCCGTGTCGGCGATGTATTCATGCACCCCGAAGATTTCGGACAGCACCAACACCACCGGCAAGCCGACGCGCCCAGCCGGTGCGGCACGATAGGCCGGAATGGTTTCAGCCCCGACGGGAATCTGCACGTCGCCCGCCACCAGCCCGTCGGCGGGCGTCTTGATGGCCGTCTGCGCCACCAAGGGCCCGGCAGCAGCGGCATATCCCAAACCCAGCGCTCCGCGCAATAGACCCCGCCGGCGTGGACCCGCCCCGGCGTGAGTGACGTCGAGCAAGGCATGAACATCACGCTCGTTCAGTGACATGGCACCTCCTTGGTGTGTGGGGTCGATGTGCCGTGCCCCCCCAACCGGCATCTGAGGGTGAATCCGGAACCATCCGGTATGCGAGCTATGGTACAACCGGACCATGGCTGGCTCGTGCTGTCTGTGCCGACCTTACTCGCTTTGCGGGTTTCGGCGCCCCGGGCTGCTTTCTGGACATTCCCTTCCTGCTCTATCACACCCCCATTGTCATGCTCAACCGCATCCGCCTTACCCAACGGGTCTTTGCCGTCATCGTGGGTTATCTCGCCGTATTGGGGCTTGTCGTGGCCTCCGGCCTGTGGGGACTGTACTCGGCCAAAGAAAGCTTGCGCAGCATCCACAGCCACCGCATGGCGATCAGTGAATCGTTGGCCGTGCTGTTGCGCAATTATTACGACAACCGCCTGCACGTGCTGCTGGCGTTCCAGCACGCGCCGGACAGCCCGACGCGCGCGCTGCACGACCATCCCACGTCGATGCACTTGGACGTCATCGCCAACCAGCGCGAGTCGAACAATGCAGCGCTCAAGGCCATCGAAGCGCTAACCCCGATGATGGACGAAGAAGAGCGGCGCTTGTTCGACCAGGTGCAGGCGGCGCGCAAGGGCTGGCAAGTCAAACGTGACCAAGCCCTGCAGGCATTGCGGGACGAAAACTTCGCCACCGACGTGATGCAGGCCTTCCTCGTCGCGGGCCGCACCGAGGGTGCCGCCTTCGAAAAAGCCATGCAAGCGTTGCGCGAGTTGCAGTTGCAGCGCGCCGACGCCGAGGCCCAGGCTGCCGAGCGGCGCTACCAGCTCAACCTGGCCCTGGTGGTGGCGGTGTTGCTGCTGGGGGCACTCCCGATGACGGTGCTGATGATCGCCACGCAGCGGCGCATGTCCGAAGGTTTCCGCGTGGCCGACGAAACCGCCAGCGCGATCGCCAGCGGCGATCTGTCGCGGCCCGTCACGGCTTCGGGCGCCGACGAAATCACCCATCTCCTGCAACAGATGGAGCAGATGCGGCGCAACCTGCGCGAGCTCATCGGCAACGTTGCCAGCGCAGCCGACAGCATCGCCAGTGCCGCCGCTCAGGTCGCCAGTGGCACGCTCGACTTGTCGCAACGCACCGAGCAGCAGGCGAGTTCCCTGGAGCAGACCGCCTCGGCCACGGAGGAGCTCAACAGCACCGTGCACCAAAACGCCGCCAACGCGCGCCAAGCCGACGAGATGGCGGAGAAGGCCACGGCCGTGGCCGAGCGCGGCGGTGCCGTGGTGCGGCAGGTCGTCGAGACGATGAACGGGATCAACGCCTCGTCGCAGCGCATTGCCAACATCATCGGTGTCATCGATGGCATCGCGTTCCAGACCAATATCCTGGCGCTCAACGCGGCGGTGGAAGCGGCGCGCGCGGGCGAAGCGGGACGCGGCTTTGCTGTCGTGGCCAGCGAGGTGCGCAACCTCGCGCAGCGCAGCGCCGAAGCCGCGCGCGAGATCAAGACGCTGATCGACGACTCGGTGACCACCGTCAGCGCGGGCAAAGAGCAGGTCGACGCGGCTGGCGCCACGATGGCCGAGATCGTGCACAGCATCGAGCGCGTGACGGAGCTGATGCGCCAGATCGCCACCTCCAGCGCCGAACAGGCCGACGGCCTGGGGCAGATCAACCAAGCCGTGGCGATGATGGATGGGGTGACGCAACAAAACGCCGCCCTGGTCGAGGAGGCGTCCGCAGCAGCCGCCGCGTTGCGTGAGCAAGCGCAGCACCTCACGCAACTGGTCGGGCGTTTCCGGTTGGGTGGTTGACGCATGCCCGGGCGGCTCACCCAAGGGTGGCGTATCAGCGTGCTCTCCCGCCGTGGTCCACACTCGGCGACGGCGATCGCGGCCGCACTGCTCCTGCCTGCCATTCTCTCGGGTTGCGGGGCTGTCACACCGCCCGCCAAAGCGCCCGAAGGTGCCATGGCAGCATTACCCCCTGCCACCGACGAGCACTTCCTGCTGCGCCAACAGGCGCAGAGCTGTGTGCTAGAGTTGCGCGGCGCGATCGATGCCTCCACCGTGCGGCGCATCGAGGCCCCTCTGCGGTCCGTCGAGCGATTGGACTGCGCGCGCAAGGTGCTACTGTTGCGTGCGGAGGACGGGATCGTGGGTGATGCCATCACACTGGGGGCGATGATCCGCAACCGCGGCTACACCACCCAGGTCGCGCCCGGCGGGACCTGTCGTACCCCGTGCGCACTGGTGTTTGCAGCGGGCATCGAGCGCTGGTTGCCCGCAGAGCCGCAGCCGGCGCGACTGGTATGGACGCTGATCCCGCCGGACGCCGATTTCGGCCACCGGCAGTGCGAAGCCGAGCTCAGCCGCGCCCAGCAGGTGACCCTGATGCGCTACCTGCGCGCGATGCTGCCACCGCAAGCGGCATTGACCGCCTACCAAAACCTGCAAGCAGCAGACTGCCGCAGCGCGGTCACCACAGACCCGGCGCAGGCGCTGGCCAGCGGGCTGGCCACCACCATCCGCTGATGGCAGCCCACGCAGGGGTGGCACCCCACCAGCAAAGCGCCGTCATCAGTGCGCCTGCTCCCAATTGGCGCCTACGCCCACCTCGGCCACCAGCGGCACGCGCAGCGTGGCCACGCCAGCCATCAAGCGCGGCACCTCGGTGCGCACCCAGTCCAGCTCCTCGGGCGGCGCCTCGAATACCAGTTCGTCGTGCACCTGCAGGATCATGCGCGTGCGCAGGCCCGCACCGTCCAATGCACGCTGCACCGCCACCATGCTCATCTTGATGAGGTCCGCCGCCGTGCCCTGCATGGGTGCGTTGATGGCGGCACGCTCGGCGGCCGCGCGGCGCGGACCGTTGGGCGAGCGGATT
Organism: Hydrogenophaga sp.; assembly: GCA_020723845.1. Classification (GTDB taxonomy): domain Bacteria; phylum Pseudomonadota; class Gammaproteobacteria; order Burkholderiales; family Burkholderiaceae_C; genus Tepidimonas. The sequence continues at coordinate 32,977 of DYIC01000012.1, read as the reverse complement.
TCGGGCAGATACAGACGTCGGCCGAAGACGGTTTCCACATAGCCGCGCGCGCGTGCCTGCTCGCGCGTGCGCTCCATGTAGGCGCGCACCCCCGCAAAGCGCTCGAAATAGCGCTCGATGTAGGTTTTGGCTGCGTTGGCGTCGATACCCAGCGCCTTGGCCAGCCCGTAGGCACTCATGCCGTAAATGAGGCCGAAGTTGATGGTTTTGGCATAGCGGCGCTGCTCGGGCGTGACCTGCTCGGGCGGCTGGCCGAACACCTCGGCCGCCGTGGCGCGGTGCACGTCCTGCCCCTCGGCAAAGGCGCGCAGCAGCGCAGCGTCCTCACTCAGGTGCGCCATGATGCGCAGTTCGATCTGTGAGTAGTCGGCGCTGGCGATGTACCAGCCGGGCGGGGCGATGAACGCTTCCCGGATGCGCCGCCCCTCGGGCGTGCGGATGGGGATGTTTTGCAGGTTGGGCTCGTTGCTGGCCAGCCGTCCGGTGACGGCCACCGCCTGCGCGTAGTGCGTGTGGACGCGCCCCGTGGCAGGGTTGACCATCGTCGGAAGCTTGTCGGTGTAGGTGCTCTTGAGTTTGGCCAGGCTGCGGTGGGCCAAGATGCGCGCGGGCAGCGGGTAGTCCTCGGCGAGTTTTTCCAACACTTCCTCATCGGTGCTGGGCGCGCCGGTGGCGGTTTTCTTGATCACTGGCAGCCCCAGCCGCTCGAACAGCACCTCGCCGATCTGCTTCGGCGACCCCAGGTTGAAGGGGCCACCGGCCAGCGCGTGCGCCTCGACCTCCAGCTCGGCCAGCCGCTGCGCCAGCTCGGCGCTTTGGCGACGCAGCGCGTCGGCGTCGATCAGCACACCGTGGCGCTCCATGCGCCGCAACACGTCGCTGACGGCCAGCTCCAGCTCGTAAATGCGCTGCAGCGCGGGTTCGGCCTGCAGGCGCGGCCACAGCACGTGGTGCACGGCCAGGCACATCTCGGCGTCCTCGCACGCGTACGCGGCCGCGCGCTCGATGGGCACCTGCGCAAACGGGATCTGCGCTGCCCCTTTGCCGCAAACGTCCTCATAACTCAGGCCGCGCCGACCGAGGTGCCGCTCGGCCAGACTGTCCAGGTTGTGCGGCTTGTGCACTTCCAGCACGTAGCTCTGCAGCAGCGTGTCGTGCACGTAGCCGCACACGTCGATGCCGTGGTTGGCAAACACGTGCTGGTCGTATTTGACATGCTGGCCACACTTGGGCGCAGCGGCGTCCTGCAGCCACGGGGCCAGGCGCTCCAACACGGCCGGCAGCGGCAGTTGGTCGGACGCGTCGGGGCCTTCATGCGCCAGCGGTACGTAAGCTGCTTCGCCCGGCGCCACGCTGAAGGAAATCCCCACCAGCCGCGCGGCCAGCGCGTCGAGCGACGTGGTTTCGGTATCCAGCGCCACCAACGGGGCTTGGCGCAGGCGCGCGAGCCACGCATCCAGCGTCGCCCAGTCGCGCACCACCTCGTAGCGTCGCTCGGGCACGGGGGGGGCGGCAAACAGCGTGGCCTGGGTGCCCGGCGCGGGCGCGGGCGCGGGGTCGGCCTCACCCTCCAACGCGCGGGCCAAGCTGCGAAAGCCGTAGCGTTGGTAAAAATCACGCAGCGCCGCCGCGTCGGGGTCGCGCCTGCGCAGCGCATCCAGCGACGGCAGGCCTGGCACGTGGCCATCCAGATCGCAATCGGTACGGATGGTCAGCAACCGGCGCGCCAGCGGCAGCCAGTCGCGTGCGCGGCGCAGGTTTTCACCGACCACGCCCGGAATCTCGTCGGCATGCGCCACGATCGCGTCCAGCGAGCCATACGCCTGCAGCCACTTGGCCGCCGTCTTGGGGCCCACCTTGTCCACGCCCGGCACGTTATCGACCGCGTCGCCCACCAGGGTCTGGTAGTCCACCATCAACCGTGGCGGCACGCCAAACTCGGCTTGCACCCCCGCCACGTCGCGCACCTTGCCGCTCATGGTGTCGATGATGGTGATGCGCTCGTCCACCAGTTGGCTCAAGTCCTTGTCGCCACTGGAGATCAGCACGCGCCAGCCCTGGTCGGCCGCAGTGCGCGCCAGCGTGCCGATGACGTCGTCAGCTTCCACGTCGGGCACCACCAGCACCGGCAAGCCCAGCAGGCGAATGACCTCGTGGATGGGCTCGATCTGCGCGCGCAGGTCGTCAGGCATGGGCGCGCGGTGCGCTTTGTAGGGCGGATACAACGCGTCGCGAAACGTCGGCCCCGACGCGTCGAAAACGACCGCGATGTGCTCTGTCGGGTATTGTTTTTGCAGCGCCTGCAGCATGTTGATCATGCCGCGAATGGCGCCGGTGGCCGGGCTGCTCGGGTCGCCCGGTACGGCACGCAGGTCGGGCATGGCGTGGTAGGCCCGGTAGAGGTAGCTGGAGCCGTCCACCAGCACCAGCAGCGGGGCATCGGATGAGGGGGCAGGAGCGGTCATCGCGCTATTGTGCACGGGGGATTGCCTACAATCAGCGGGTCATGCAGACTGCACCCCACTCCCATCCGACCGTCTACTGGGCCGCTGCGGCGGCCGCGCTCACCGTCGCCCTGGCGCTGCCCTGCGCCGCCGCAGCCGACGCGGTCGCCCCCACCCCCACGAAGCCCGAGCCCAAAGTCGAGCGGCTGGTACACCACGACGGCTGGAGCCGCATCGAGGAGCTGCGCATCGGCGGTCAAACCCGCACGATCGACGTGCGCACGCGCTCGGGCCTGCCCGGCTACGAGGTGCGCCCGATCGACCCCGGTGTCAGCGACGATCGATCTGGCGCGGGCACGCGGCGCTGGCGCGTCACCGATTTCTGAACCGTCATGGCCGTCTTTACCGAAGTCAGCCGTGACGACGCGGCCCATCTGATGCAGCGCTTGGGCCTGGGCACGCTGGTCGAGATGGCGGGCTGCGCCGGCGGCATCGAGAACACCAATTACTTCGTCACCACCGAGCGCGACGGCGAGCGCCACGATTGGGTACTGACCCTGTTCGAACGCCTGAGCGCGGAGCAATTGCCGTTTTATCTGTATCTGATGAAGCACTTGGCCGCGCACGGCATCCCGGTGCCCGACCCGCAGGCCGACGCGACGGGCACCATCCTGCATACGGTGCGCGGCAAGCCAGCGGCGGTCGTCAACCGCTTGCGAGGCCAGTACGAACCCAACCCGACGCCTCAGCACTGCGCGCAACTGGGCGCGCTGCTGGCGCGCATGCACCTGGCCGGGCGTGATTACGAGCGCGAACAGCCCAACTTGCGCGGCCTGGCATGGTGGAATGAGACGGTGCCCGTGATCCTGCCGCACCTGCAGCCCGAGCAGGCCGCACTGCTGACCGCCGAGCTGGCCTACCAAAACCACATCGCCGCAAGCCCCACCTACCAGGGACTACCGCGCGGCCCCATCCACGCCGACCTGTTCCGCGACAACGCCATGTTCGAGGACGGCCGCCTGACGGGGGTGTTCGACTTCTACTTCGCCGGCTGCGACACGTGGCTGTTCGACATCGCGGTCTGCCTCAACGACTGGTGTATCGACCTGACCGACGGCCGCGCCGACCCCGAGCGCACCCGGGCGTTGCTCGAGGCCTACGAGTCGGTGCGGCCGCTGACGGCGGGCGAGCGCGCCCTGCTGCCGGCGCTGCGCCGAGCGGGGGCGCTGCGGTTTTGGATCTCGCGCCTGTGGGACTGGTACCTGCCGCGCCAGGCGGCGGTGCTCAAACCCCACGACCCTACCCACTTCGAGCGCGTGCTGCGCGCCCGGCTGGCCGAATGCTGACCCTCGCCACCCCGATATGAAGCTCCATCGTGTCCCCGCCCGCACGGGCCTGCTCTGGGTCCGGTTGGGGCTGCGCACCTTCGCGCGCCAGCCGCTGGCCATGGGCGGGCTGTTTTTCCTGTTCATCCTGGGCGTCAGTGCATTGGCGATGGTCCCCGTGCTGGGCGCGCCACTGGCACTGTCACTGGTACCCGCGGCCACCCTGGGGCTGATGGCCGCCACCAAGGAAGCCGACCGCGGGCGCTTTCCGATGCCCACGGTGCTGGCCACCGCGTTTCGGGCCGGACGCGAGCGCGTGCACGCCATGCTGCTGCTGGGCGGCCTGTATGCGCTGGGGGCGATCGTGGTCATGGCGCTGTCCGCACTGTTGGCGGGCGACGTCCCCAAGCTGCCCGCCGATGGCACGGAAGGCGCCGAAGCCGTGCTCGACAACCCCGCCCTGCTGCGCCACTTGGCGTGGCAAGCGGTGCTCTACATCCCGCTGGGGCTGCTGTTCTGGCACGCACCGGCGCTGGTGCACTGGCACGGGGTGCATCCGATCAAGAGCCTTTTTTTCAGCCTGGTGGCGTGTTGGGCCAACATGGGCGCGCTGCTGGTGTTCATGCTGGGCTGGGCGGGGGTGTTCTTTGCGGTATCGCTGGTGTTGGTGCTGTTGTCGTCACTGCTGGGTGGGGCCGGCACACTGCAGGTGTTGCTGTTCCCGGTGGCGTCGCTGCTGAGCGCGGCGTTTTTCACCTCGCTGTACTTCACGTTTCGTGACAGCTTTCTGACGGACGAGGGCACACCGCCCGCCTGAGCGCGCGCCCGGCAACCACTCACTCGACGGGTGTGAGCTTGGCCACCGCCAGCGCCAGCCATTTGGTGCCGTGGCGGCGAAAGTCCACCTGGGCGCGCGCATCGTTGCCCTGCCCTTCGACGGCCAGCACCCGCCCTTCGCCAAATTTGGTGTGAAACACCGCCATACCGGTACGGATCTCGGCGCCGCTGGCGCTGACCGCGGGGGCGCTGCGCGTCGGCACCGGCACCGCCGCTGGAATGCCCGCCATGCCGGCGGGCCGGTCATCGCCCAGGCCGCTGCGGCCCCAGGCGGGCTGGGCGGACGACGCCCAACCGCCGCCGAACCCGCCAGCGCCGCGCGCACGGGGCGGGCTGAGCCACTGCAGGCTCTCGGCGGGCAGCTCGTCCAGAAAGCGGCTGGGGATGTGGTAGCGCGTCTGCCCGTGCAACAAGCGCGTCTGCGCGTGCGTCAGGTACAGGCGCCGGCGCGCGCGCGTGATGGCCACGTACATCAACCGCCGCTCTTCCTCCAGGCCATCTTGGCTGGATAGGCTGTTTTCGTGCGGGAACAGCCCTTCCTCCAACCCCGTGATGAAGACGCAGTCGAATTCCAACCCTTTGGCCGCGTGCACCGTCATCAGTTGCACCGCCTCTTGTCCGGCTTGCGCCTGGTGCTCGCCCGCTTCCAGCGCGGCGTGGGCCAGAAATGCCGCCAGCGGGCTCAGCGTCTCGCCGGTTTCCGCCTCGACCCCCGATGGAGCGACGGCGGGCACGTCTGGCGCGGACACGGTCTCATCCACCGGCAGCGCCACCGCATCGCGCCCAAACCCTTCTTGGCTGACGAAGCTCTCCGCCGCGTTGACCAGCTCCAGCAGGTTTTCGATGCGCTCGGCTCCCTCGCGCTCGCCGCGGTAGTGGTCGATCAGTCCGCTGCCGTCCAGCACGCCTTCGATGATCTCACGCAACGGGCGGCCGACGCTGCGCTCGCGCATCACATCCAGCCGCGCCACAAATGCCCCCAGCGCTGCCCCGCCGCGCCCGCCGACGGCGGTGACCGCGTCGTGCAGCGAGCAGCCGGCGTCGCGCGCGGCCTGCTGCAACTGCTCCACGGTGCGTGCGCCGATGCCACGCGGCGGAATGTTGACCACGCGCAAAAAGCTGGTGTCATCGTGCGGGTTTTCCAGCAGGCGCAGGTAGGCCAGTGCGTGCTTGATCTCGGCCCGCTCGAAAAAGCGCAGCCCGCCATAGACGCGGTACGCGATGCCAGCGTTGAACAAGGCGCTCTCGAGTGCCCGGCTCTGCGCGTTGCTGCGGTACAGCAGCGCGATCTGGTGCAGCGGCACCCCGTCGCGCCGGTGGAGCTGGCGAATCTCGTCCACCACCCATTGCGCTTCCTCGTGATCGCTGGGCAGCTCGGCCACGCGCAGCCGGTCGCCCTCGCCCTGTTCGGTGCGCAGATTCTTGCCCAACCGCTGGCGGTTGTGGTCGATCAAGTGGTTGGCCGCGTGCAGGATGTGGCCAACGCTGCGATAGTTTTGCTCCAGCTTGATCGGCTCGGCAATGCCGAATTCGCGCACGAAGTCGCTCATGTTGCCCACGCGCGCGCCGCGAAAGGCGTAGATGCTCTGGTCGTCGTCACCCACCGCCATGACCGCGTTGCCGCAAGGCACGAACCGCCCGCCCGACTCGTCGCCCGCCAGCTGCTTGATCCAGGCATACTGCAGCCGGTTGGTGTCCTGAAACTCGTCGATCAGCAGGTGGCGAAAGCGCCGCTGGTAGTGCACGCGCAGCGGCTCGTGATCGCGCAGCAGCTCGTACGAGCGCAGCATCAGCTCGCCGAAGTCCACCACGCCCTCGCGCTGGCACTGCTCCTCGTACTGGCGATAGAGCTCGATCTTGCGCCGCGTGTCCTCGTCACGGGCGGCAAGGTCGCGCGGGCGCAGCCCGTCCTCTTTGGCACCAGCGATGAACCACTGCAGCTCCTTGGGGCGAACGTGCTCTTCGTCGATGTGGAGCGCCTTGAGCAGCCGCTTGATGGCGCTGAGCTGATCTTGCGTATCCAAAATCTGAAACGTGGCCGGCAGCCCGGCGAGCTGGTGGTGCGCCCGCAGCAGCCGGTGGCACAGGCCGTGAAAGGTACCGATCCACATGCCACGCACGTTCAGCGGCAGCAGCGCCGTCAGGCGCGCCAACATCTCCTTGGCCGCTTTGTTGGTAAAGGTGACGGCCAAAATGCCACCGGGCGAGGCCTGGCCAGTGGCCAGCAACCAAGCAATGCGGGTGGTCAACACCCGCGTCTTGCCCGAGCCGGCCCCCGCGAGTACCAGGGCATGCGCCGGCGGCAGGGTGACGGCACGGCGTTGTTCGGGGTTGAGGTCGCGCAGCAACGGATGGTCGGGCGACAACGTGGGCGCCACACCCTCCACCGCACCCGCGCCAGCAAACGAATCGGTCATGCCCGCATTGTAGGCAGCGGTATCAGTTGCGCGGGCGCACCGGCGGCTCGAGCGTGATTTCCACCCGCCGGTTGAGCGCCCGCCCCTGCGGCGTATCGTTGGGCGCCAGTGGTCGCGTATCGGCATAGCCAGTGGCGCGCAGCCGGGTCGGGTTGAGACCGCGCGCCTCCAAGTGGCGCACCACGCTGCTGGCGCGCGCCGCGGACAGCTCCCAGTTGGACGGGAAGCGCGCAGTCTGGATGGGCACGTTGTCGGTATGCCCCTCCACCACGACCGTGTAGTCCGGCAGGCGGTTGAAGGCCGGCAGCAACTGGTCGATCACGGCGAGGCCAGCGGGCGTCAGCACCGCCTCGCCCGAGGCGAACAGCACCTCCGACGGAATGCGAAAACTCACCCCCTCGTCGCGCACCAGGATCTGGATGTCCTGCCCCAGCCCCGACAAGCCCAGCGCCTGCGCCGGGTCGCGCGCGGCCAGCGGATCGGCCGTTGCCGGCACTGCATCGCTCGCGGGTGGCGACTGCCGCTCGGCCGTGTGTGCGCCCGGACCGGGTGTCGGAGAGGGCAATCCCACCGGCGGCACGATGCTACCGCCCCCGCCAGGCAGCGGCTGCCCCACGCTCGGTGCACTGCTGCCCTGTGCCTCGGGCCGCCCCAGCGGGGGCTTGCGGGTGATGGGCTCCGAAAACGCCAGCATCACCACCAGCATCACCAGCAGCAGCGTCATCACGTCCAGATACGTCAGCAGCCAGGTCTCCTCCTCGACCACGGGATCCGGATCGGCATGCCAACGCGAATAGCGGCCTTTTTGCAACGGCGTCGGCCGCTGCGGCACAGGGGCGGACGGCGCTGGCGGCGACGTGGCAGCGGGCGACGCCGCGCGCGCGGCCTGCAGCGCACGCCCCAACGCATCATGCAGCTGGCGCTCGTTCACGCCTGTGTCCCCCCCTTGGAGTCGGGCGGCCGTGGCGCCGCGGAGGCCGCCTTCGGCGCCGGTTTGGGCTCCGTGCGGGTGACCACCGACCTCGGCGCACCGTCGCGGATCTCGTCCTCGCGGTGGGCGACGAAGGAGTTGAGCGTCTCGCGCATCAGCGACGGGCTGCGGCGCGCGCACATCATCGAGATGCCCTGCAACACCATGTTCATGAGCACCACGCGCTGCTCGGTGCGGCGCTCGAGCTTGACCGCCACCGGCTTGAACACCAGGTTGGCGAGCAAAATGCCGTAGAACGTCGTCATCAACGCCACTGCCAGGTGGCGACCGATCACCACCAGGTCACCACTGGCCACCACGTCCATCAGGTTGATGAGCCCGACCAGCGTGCCAATCATGCCAAACGCCGGCGCATAGCTGGCCATGACGCGAAAGAGTTGCGCTTCGGCCGCTTCCTTGGCCTTCATGCGCGAGATGCGCCACTGCAGCAAATCCAGAATGTCCTCTTCCGGGATGCGGTCGATGACCAACTGCACCCCGGTGCGCAAAAAGGGATTGGAGATGCGCGGTAATGCCTTTTCCACCAGCACTGGGTCGTCACGCATCCACAGGCGCGAGACGTCGACCAGCTCCTCGATGTCGCGCTCGGTGTAGAGCCGCTCGTTGCGCATCACGGTCTTGATCAGCTTGAAGACGCGCAACACCTCGCCCATGGGATAGCTCAAAAAGGTGGCCGCCATCGTCCCCACGAGCACGATGCCCAGCCCCGGCAGATCGATGAATAACCAGGGGTCGTCAGCCGCAAAAAAGATCAGCACCCCCAGCAAAAGGACGCTGGCGATCATGCCGATCAGGGTGGAAGGGTTCATCCGCGCTCACTCCGAGGGTTCGAGGGCCGCCCGCGCGGCCCGCACCGTGTGGGCTATTGTGCCGCAGGCAGCGAGCGGGGGACCCGCGTGATGCGCGCCACAAACCCGACCACACCGCTACAATGAGCCACCGGGCCCAAATCTTGGAGCCCGGTTTTTTGTGCCTGCCGCCCCGACGGGGCGGCCCAGGACGTGACCGGCTCCCAGTCGAGCGCCAGCAGCCATTGGGCCGCGCACTGCCCCAACGCGCCGCCCTCCGCCGTGGCTCCCACGCGCGGACGACCTCTCTCGTATGGAACCTGTCACCATGGATATCTTCGACTACGACAACATTTTGCTGTTGCCGCGCAAATGCCGCGTGGAAAGCCGCAGCGAGTGCGACACCTCGGTGGAGTTTGGCGGTCGCCGCTTCAAACTGCCGGTGGTGCCCGCCAACATGAAGACGGTCATCGACGAGCGCATCGCCGAATTCCTGGCTGCCCACGGGTATTTCTACGTGATGCACCGCTTCGATCTGGACACGGTGGCGTTTGCGCGCCGCATGCGCGAGCAGGGGCTGTTCGTGTCGATCAGCTCGGGCGTCAAAGCCCCCGACTACGCGGTCATCGACCGCCTGGCGGCCGAGGGCGTGGGGGCGGACTACGTCACCATCGACATCGCGCACGGCCATGCGGACAGCGTGCGCCGCATGATCGAACACATCAAGCGCACGCTGCCGCAGGCGTTCGTGATCGCCGGCAACGTCGGCACCCCCGAGGCCGTGATCGACCTGGAAAACTGGGGCGCCGATGCCACCAAGGTCGGCATCGGCCCTGGCAAAGTGTGCATCACACGGCTCAAGACCGGATTTGGCACCGGCGGCTGGCAGTTGTCGGCGCTCAAGTGGTGCGCACGCGTGGCCACCAAGCCCATCATCGCCGACGGCGGCATCCGCCACCACGGCGACATCGCCAAGAGCGTGCGCTTTGGCGCGGCCATGGTGATGATCGGCAGCTTATTTGCCGGCCACGAGGAATCGCCCGGGCAGACCGTGGAAGTGGACGGCAAGCGCTACAAGGAGTACTACGGCTCGGCCAGCGACTTCAACAAAGGCGAGTACCGGCACGTCGAGGGCAAGCGCATCCTCGAGCCGATCAAGGGGCACTTGGCCGACACGCTGCGCGAGATGCAGGAGGATTTGCAGAGCTCGATCAGCTACGCAGGCGGCCGTATGCTGGCCGACCTGCGCAAAGTGAACTATGTGATCCTGGGCGGTGAAAACGCCGGTGAGCACCTCTTGATGTGACACCGACGCCCCGCAGCGCCGTCAGCAGGCGGCCGTCAACGGGCGAAACCGCCACGCGGCGCGTATTCTGCGCGGCGGCTGCCGCGCGGGGCACCGGCACGGCCCCAACCGCCACCGCGGTGGTTGCCTTCCGGGCGCGGGCCGCCCGCGCGGCGCGGCGCCTGCGTGGGCTGCAGGCGCGGCTCCAGCCCAGGGATCGTCTGGGTCGGGATGGGCTGGCGGCTGAAGGCCTCGATGGCGCCGATGCGGCGCCGGTCGCGCGGCTCGGCCATGGTCACGGCCAGCCCTTTACGCCCCGCCCGCCCGGTGCGGCCGATGCGGTGCACGTAGTCTTCGGCCTTCATCGGCAGGCCGTAGTTGAAGACGTGGGTGATGGTGGGCACGTCGATGCCGCGTGCGGCGACGTCAGTGGCGACCAGGATTTGCACCTGCCCCTGGCGCAGCGCTTGCAAGCGGCGGTTGCGCATGCCTTGGCTGAGCGCGCCGTGCAGCGCGACGGCGGCAAAACCCGCTTGCTGCAGGTCTTGCGCCAGTGCATCGCACTCGATCTGCGTGCTGGCAAAGACGATGGCTTGTTCGATGGCCTCGTCGCGCAGCCAGTGATCGAGCACGCGGCGCTTGTGCGTGGGGCTGTCACACCAGTACAGACGCTGTTCGATATTGGCGTGGCGGTCTTGCGCCGACTCCAGCGACACGCGTTGCGGCTCGCGCATGATACGCGCCGCCAGCGCCTGCACGCGCGGGGCGAAAGTGGCGCTGAACATCAGGGTCTGGCGTCGGCCTTCGGTCAGGCGGTGGATGTCGGCCAGATCGTCGGCAAAGCCCAGATCCAGCATGCGATCGGCCTCGTCCAGCACGACGTGCTGCACGGCATCGAGCCGCAGGTGCCCGCTGCGGTGCAGGTCCAGCAACCGGCCCGGTGTGGCCACGACGACGGCGGCACCGCCCAAGCGCTGCAGTTGCACCGGATAGGGCATGCCGCCCACCACGGTGGCCACGCGCAGGCCACGGGTGTGGCGCAGCAAATCGATGGCGTCACCCGCCACTTGTTGCGCCAGCTCGCGGGTGGGGCACAGCACCAGGGCCAGCGGCGCGGCCGGCGCGAAGCGGCCGCGCGCGGCGCGGGGGTTGCCCGAGCGTGCCGGCGCACGCGCCGCCTCGGGGGCGGGCTGGCGACACAGGGCATCGAGCACGGGCAACAGATAAGCGGCCGTCTTGCCGCTGCCCGTCTGGCTGGAGACCATCAGATCGGCGCCGGCGCCATCGCGGCTGAGCGCCAGCGGAATGGCCGCCTGTTGCACAGGGGTGGGCTGGGTAAAGCCGAGTTCGGTGACGGCGCGCAGCAGAGAATCGGCGAGGTCGAGCGCGGCAAAGCCGCCGTCGTGGCTGGCAGCCACGGGGGTCATGGTGTTCATGTGGAGATCCGTTGGGTTGTCATCACATCGACCACCAACGAATCAATCCATCCATGGGACCGGCGAGCAGCAGATGCAACAAAAAACCGGCACCGATGGGTGCCGGATGTCGGTATTATGCCACGAAACGTGGTCGGATGTGCGATCAGGCCGTCAGACGCAAAAAGCGCTCGCGATAGTGCGCCAGTTCATCGATCGACTCGTGCACGTCGGCCAGCGCCGTGTGGCGTTGCTGCTTCTTGAAGGCGTTGTACACCTCGGGGCGCCAGCGCTTGGCCAATTCTTTGAGGGTGCTGACGTCCAGGTTGCGGTAGTGAAAGTACGCCTCCAGCCGCGGCATGTAGCGCACCAAGAAGCGCCGGTCTTGCCCAATGCTGTTGCCGCACATGGGCGAGGCCCCTTTGGGCACGTAGCGGGCGATGAAGTCGAGCAACTGCTGCTCGGCCTCGGCCTCGGTCAGCGTGCTGGCGCGCACCTTGTCGATCAGGCCGCTGCGCCCGTGGGTTCCTTTGTTCCAAGCATCCATGGCGTCGAGCACGGCGTCGCTTTGGTGGATGACCAGCACCGGCCCCTCGATGCGGGGCTGCAGGTGGGGGCCCGTGATGACGACCGCCACCTCCAGCAGCCGCTCGCGTTCGGGGTCCAGTCCGGTCATCTCGCAGTCGATCCAGACCAGGTTGAGGTCGCTCTTGGGCAACGTCAGCGCTTCGGTGTCGAGCGTTTCGGGCAGGGTGTTGGGCGTCGTCATGCCGCTATTGTCGCCGACATGGGCCCGGGTTATTGGCTAGACTGCGGGCATGAACGCCCCTGCCCTGCCACCCCACCTGCTGTGGACGTGGATCTTCGTCGCCCTGCTGCTGGCGGGCTTGCTGCTGCGCGCCTGGCTGTATGCGCGCCAAATCCGCCACGTGGCGCGCCACCGGCACCAGGTACCGGCGGCTTTTGCCACGCACGTCAGCGCCGAGCAGCATGCGCGCGCGGCGGCTTACACGATCGACAAGACCTGGCTGGCGCTGCTGGAGGCAGCGTGGAATGCCGCCCTGGTCGTGGGCTGGACGCTGCTGGGCGGGCTGGATGCGCTCAACCAATGGCTGCTGGGCTGGCTGGGCGAAGGCATGGGGCAGCAACTGGCGCTGCTGGCGGCGTTTTTTGCCATCGGCGCGCTGCTGGAGCTGCCGTTCGCGTGGTGGCGCACCTTCCGGCTCGAGGCCCGCTACGGCTTCAACCAGACCTCCCTCGGGCTGTGGCTGACGGATGGCCTCAAGGGCGCGCTGGTGGCTGCGGTGCTGGGGCTGCCGATCGCGGCGCTCATCCTGTGGCTGATGGACAGCGCCGGTCCATCGTGGTGGCTGTGGGCGTGGCTGGCCTGGATGGCGTTCAACACGACCCTGCTGCTGGCCTACCCGCGCTGGATCGCGCCGCTGTTCAACCGGTTCGAGCCCCTGGACGACGGCGCCTTGCGGGCGCGTGTCGAAGCGCTGCTGCAGCGCTGCGGTTTTCGCAGCGCAGGGGTTTACGTGATGGACGGCAGCCGCCGCAGCGCGCACGCCAACGCCTATTTCACCGGCTTTGGACCGGCCAAGCGGGTGGTGCTGTTCGATACGCTGCTGCAGCGCCTGGGCGCCGACGCGGTGGAGGCGGTGCTGGCGCACGAGCTAGGACACGCCCACCACCGGCACGTGCTCAAACGCTTGCTGTGGCTCGGCCTGGGCAGCGGTGCGGCGCTGGCCTTGCTGGGGTGGCTGTCGCAGCAACTGTGGTTTTATTTCGGCCTGGGGGTCACGCCCACGCTGACGGGCAGCAACGCGGCGTTGGCCCTGCTGCTGTTTGGCCTGGTGCTGCCGCTGCCAGGCATCTTCGTCGCGCCGCTGTTGAGCCGCGGGTCGCGCCGCGACGAATTTCAAGCCGACGACTATGCCGCCCGCCACGCCAGCGCCGACGCGCTGGCCGATGCGCTGCTGACCCTATACCGCGACAATGCCAGCACGCTCACGCCCGATCCGTGGTTCGTGCGGTTCTTTTATACACACCCGCCGGCGGCCGACCGACTGGCCCGTCTGCGCCCCGAACCGAGCCCCGCATGAGCCGCCGCTCTTGCCCTCCCAGCAACGCGCCGGCGGTGCCGCGCGACGGCCTCGTGGTCGCCAGTTTTGGCCGCCATCTGCTGGTCGAAGCGCCGGGTGGTGAGCGTACCCGCTGTCACCCGCGTGGCAAGCGCCTGGAGGCCGTGGTCGGCGACCGGGTGCAATGGTCGGCCTCGGGCGACGAGGGCGTCATCGAGGCGGTGCTGCCGCGGCGCAACGTGCTGTTTCGCCAGGACGACGTGCGCACCAAGATGTTGGCCGCCAACCTCGATCGGGTGTTGATCCTGCTCGCGGCCGAGCCCGTCTTCTCGGAGGGGCACCTGGCGCGGGCGTTGATCGCGGCGCGGCACGCGGGCATCGAGCCGCTGATCGGCCTCAACAAGCGCGATGTGCAGCCCGCGTTCGACGAGGCCTGGGCACGACTGGCCCCCTACCGCGCGATGGGCGAGACGGTGCTGCCACTGCAGCTGCACGCCGCCGATGGCGCGGCGATGGACACTGGGCTGGCCGCGCTGCTCGAGGTTCTGCAGGGGCACGTGACGTTGGTCATGGGCGCCTCTGGCGTGGGCAAAAGCACGCTGGTCAACCGGCTGGTCCCCCACGCCCAGGCCGAGACGCAAGCGATCTCTCGCGCGCTGGGCACAGGACGGCACACCACCACCCGCACCACCTGGTATTGGCTGTCTGAGGCGCGGGACGGCGCCTTGATCGACTCGCCCGGGTTTCATGCCTTCGGGCTGCACCACATCGCCCCCGAGGCGTTGGCGCCGCTGATGCCCGATCTCGCCCCCTTCTTGGGGCAGTGCCGGTTTCACAATTGCACGCACCGACGCGAACCGGGTTGCGCGGTGCAGGCGGCCGTCGCCCCCCAGGGGCCGATCGCGCCACAGCGCTGGCGGCTGTACGTCGAGCTGTACGAGGAGTTGCTGGCTGCGCGTTCGCACTGACCCGCCCACCGCGGGCGTCGCCGGTGCGCGGCGTGGGTCAAAATATTCGCGCCAGCAGTGCCAGCCCCAGCAGCATCAGCCACAGCACGACGCTGCGCCACAGCAGCCCGACCACGCTCGACAGGTGCGCCAGCTGCGGCGTCGGCAACACCGACAGCCCCCCCTCATCGGGGGCAGCGCTGCGGCACAGGCGCACCTGGAGCGCGCCTTCGGCCACCGACAGCAGCAGCTCGTCGCTGGGTTCGTGCCAGGGGCGCTGGTGCTGGCGCCAGCGCTCCAGCGCATCCTCGAAATGCCCAACCATGGCAAAACCCAGCACCGTCAGGCGCGCCGGCAACGCGTCGATCCAGCACCAGGCCCGCTGGGCCAACCGCGCCACGGGCTCACTCACGGGCGTGGCCGCCGAGGGCTGCGTCCACGCCTGTGCCAGCCAGGCGGCCAGCCGGTACGCCACGGCACCCGCGGGCCCCAGCCCCAGCGCGGCCCCCAGCACGAACCACACGAACACCCCCAGCACATGCCGGTGCGACGCGATGATGGCGTGGGCGATGACGCGGCGCAGCAGCTCCTCGCGCGGCCAGTCGACCGCCGTCGTCCCCTGCCATTGCGCAAACAGGGCGCGCGCCGCAGCCTCGTCGCCCGACTCGAGGGCGGTGCGAATCGCGGTGAAATGGTGGCTGAACTGCCGAAAACCCAGCGTCACGTACAGCAACGCCACGGTCCAGGCAAACGCCAGCAACCCATGCGCCTGCGCCAATGCAGCGTAGATGAGCGCGGCGAGCCCGGTCGGCACCCCGAGGGCCACGCCCCACACCAGCCAGCCGTGCACGGCGTGCCCGGCGTCCAACTGGCGCTGCACCCAAGCCGCCCAACCGGCGATCGCGGGCTGCCACGGCGGGGTCGGCCCAGGGCGCCGCGCCTGGTCGAGCACGAGCGCGAACAACACGGCAAAAAACGTCATGCGCGCATCATAGCGGCCGTGGCGGCCTGCAAAAAGCGATACAGGTTGCGCAACATCCCCGCCGTCGCCCCCCAGATGAAGCGCTCGCCGGTGGCATCCGCGTACGGCATCGACAGCCAGCGTCGCGTGGCGCCGGCCCACACCCACTCGTGGTGCCGGTGGTGGCGCGGATCCATCAGGTAGTCCAGCGGCACCTCGAAGGCGTCGGCGACCTCGTGCGGGTTGGGCCGCCACGGCCCCTGCGGATGCACGAGCGCCACCACCGGCGTGACGTCGAAACCGGAGCCCGTCGCATACACGGGCAGCGCACCCAGGGGCTCGACCCACGCGGGCGCGACGCCCACTTCCTCCTGCGCCTCGCGCAGTGCGCACCGCACGGGGTCGCCCGCGTCGTCGGCGTCAAGCTTGCCACCCGGAAACGCCACCTGCCCGGCGTGGGTGGGCAGGTGCGCGGTGCGCTGCGTCAGCAGCACGGTCGGTCGCGGGCGCCAGACGAGCGGCACGAGCACCGCCGCTGGCTTCGGGGGGCCATCCACCCAACGCGCCTCGGCGCGAATCTCTGGCGTCCAGTCGGGCGGCTGCCGGAACCAGCGGCGCAAGTCATCGGCAGCGAGCCGCTGCACCGGCACCGCGGGCAAATGGGCGTCGCGGGCGACGACGGGCACCTGGCGGGGATCGAACGCGGGCAGGGTCGACACGAGAGGACTCCTTGGGCGCCCCATTGTGCCGCGAACGCAACCGCTCTGCGCCACGGGGTTCGGAATCGCCAGCACGCGCGTTATGCAACTTTTGCATGATGGAATGGAAACCCGGCTTTGGACAAGCAGCGTGCCCGCGTCTATGCTGCACCCCATGTTCGACTCTTTTTTCCGCTGACATGACACAGCACCCAACCACGGCCGCCTCTGGCCACGCCCTGCCCTCGTACCTCGACCCCAACCACTTGGGCCCCTGGGGCATCTTCTTGCAACAAGTCGATCGCGTCACCCCCTACCTGGGCAACCTGGCCCGCTGGGTGGAGACGCTCAAACGCCCCAAGCGCATCCTGGTCGTCGATGTCCCCATCATGATGGACGACGGCACGGTGGCGCACTTCGAGGGCTACCGCGTGCAGCACAACACCTCGCGCGGGCCGGGCAAGGGCGGCGTGCGCTTTCACCAGGACGTGACGCTGTCCGAGGTGATGGCGCTGGCCGCGTGGATGTCGATCAAGAATGCCGCCGTCAACGTGCCGTTCGGCGGTGCCAAAGGAGGTGTGCGCGTCGATCCACGCCAGCTCTCGATGGGGGAGCTCGAGCGTGTCACGCGCCGCTACACGAGCGAAATCGGCCTCATCATCGGCCCCACGAAGGACATCCCGGCGCCCGACGTCAATACCAACGAGCGCGTGATGGCCTGGATGATGGACACCTACTCGATGAACGTGGGGGAAACGGCCACTGGCGTCGTGACGGGCAAGCCGATCAGCCTCGGGGGGTCCCTGGGGCGCCACGAGGCCACCGGCCGCGGCGTCTTCACCGTGGGGGCGGAGGCGGCGCGGCGCATCGGACTCGATCTTGCGGGCGCGCGTGTGGCGGTGCAGGGGTTTGGCAACGTGGGTGGCATCGCCGCCAAGCTGTTTGCCGAAGCCGGCGCGCGCGTGGTGGCAGTGCAGGACCACGCCGGCTGCATCTACCGCGAGGCCGGCCTGGACATCCCGGCGCTGCTGGCGCACGCCAAGCGCCACGGCAGCGTCGCGGGTTTCGAGGCGGCCGAAGCGATCGAGCGCGACGCCTTCTGGGATGTGCCGTGTGACATTCTGATCCCTGCCGCACTGGAGCAACAGATTACGCGCGCCAACGCGCACCGCATCACGGCGCGCATGGTGATCGAGGGCGCGAACGGCCCGACCACGCCCGAGGCAGACGACATCCTGCGCGAGCGCGGCGTGCTCGTGATTCCGGACGTGGTGGCCAACGCCGGCGGCGTGACGGTGAGCTACTTCGAGTGGGTGCAGGATTTCTCCAGCTTCTTCTGGAGCGAAGAAGAAATCAACCAGCGCCTGGTGGCCATCATGAAGGGGGCGCTGGACGCCGTCTGGCACGTGGCCGACGACAAGGGCGTCAGCTTGCGCACCGCCACCTTTATCGTGGCGTGCGAGCGCATCCTGCGCGCGCGCGACCTGCGCGGGCTCTATCCTTGAGCGGCTGGCGGCCGCGCCAAGAGCCGCTCATTGCAGCGGCTCTTTGAGCAATGGCACGTCGGGCAGCGGCAGGATGGGCACCCCCTCCTCGACGAGCGCGACGGCCTCGTCCGGCGTGGCCACCCCGCGGATGTTGCGCGCGGGCTCCAGCCCCTGGTGCATGGCGCGGGCGCGTTCCGCAAAGCGCTCGCCCACGTCTTCGCTGTCGCGCACCCACGCCCGCAGCGCTTGCAGCAAGCGTGCTTGTCGTTCGGTCGACGCGTGCTCAGGATCGGGCTGGGCCGCGGGTGGCGGCTCGCTGCGCCGGGTCTGCACGCGAGGCGCACTCAAACGCTTTTCGATGCCCTGGTCGCCACAGACCGGGCATTCGATCAGGCCGCGCTCGCGCTGGGACTGAAAGTCCTCCTCCGAGGCAAACCAACCCTCGAATACATGCCCGTGGCGGCACCCGAGGTCGAGCACTTTCACGGCACCGCCTCCTGCGCGGCGGGCGCCATGGCACGCCACTGCGCCGCCGCACGCCACGCCAAGGGCCAGGCGCCACTGGCGACGTTCTGCCACCACAGCAGCGCCGCCAGGGTTTTGCCGTCGGTCACCTCGCCCGCGCACACCGCCTGCAGCAGCTCGTCGGGCGGCACCGCCAGCACATCGAGCCGCTCTCCGTCATCGAGCGCGCGCTCACCCGCCTGCAGCCGGCGCGCAAACCAGATCTCGATGAACTCGTCCGCATACCCGATCGCCGGGTGCAACACACCCGCGCGCGCCCACTCATCCGCCTGGTAGCCGGTTTCCTCGCGCAACTCACGCTCCGCGCACGCAAAGGCCGATTCGCCCGGGTCGAGCTTGCCGGCCGGAAATTCGATCATCGCCCGCCGCACGGGGTAGCGGTACTGGCGCTCGAGCACCAGGCGCCCATCGTCCAGTACGGGCACCACCATCACCGCGCCCGGGTGCTGGATGTACTCGCGCACCGCGCGGCGCCCATCCGGCAGCGCCACCACATCCCGCCGCAGCGACAGGAAGGATCCGTGCCATACCTGCGCCTCCTCGACCGTGCGTTCGGCCAGATGAGGAGGATGCCGATCGGGCACGAGCGCGGCGCGTGCGGTCGGGTCGTTCATCGGAGCCGCCACGCTCAACGCCGCGCCAGATAACGGTAGACGAAGCCGGGGAAGGCAAAGGTCAGGAACATGGACGCCGTGATGGCGTAAAACTCCCAACCCTGAGGGTAAATCTGGCCGAGATGCTGCTCCAGCGCCAGCGCCAGGCCCCCGACCAGCCCATAGAGCACCACCAGCTCGGCCACCCGTCCCCACAAGGGCTTGGCCCCCCCCCGCGCGGGCAGCAGCGCCAGCCAGCGCTCGTTGATGAACGGCAAGTTGGCGCCCACGAGCGCCAGCGCGATGACCAGCCAAACGGCAGTATCCAGACTCATGCCTGCAGTCTAACCTGCCTCACAAGACCGAGCGCACGGCCTGGACACACAGTGTCATCAGACCGCCAGGCAGCAACCCCAGCAGCAGCACCAAAGCACCATTGACCGACAGCACCGCCCGCACCGGCAGCGGCGCCGCGATGGGCGCGGTTTGCGTGGGCGCATCGAAATACATGACCTTGACGACGCGCAAATAGTAGAACGCCCCGACCAGCGACGCGAGCACCGCAAACACCGCCAACCCGACGTAGACCCCGCCGCCCGCAGCCAACAAGGCCTGCAACACCGCCAACTTGGCGTAGAAGCCGACCAGCGGTGGCACACCGGCGAGCGAGAACATGCACGCAGCCAACACCCCGGCGTAGAGCGGGCTGCGTTGGTTCAGGCCCGCGAAGTCCTCGATCTCCTCCGACTCGAAGCCTTCGCGCGCCAGCAGCAGCATCACACCGAACGTGGCCAGCGTCGTCAGCACATAGGTGACGACGTAGAACATCGCCGCGCCGTAGGCGTCGCCCATGCCCGATGCGTCGCCGCCGACCACGCCGCCCACCAGTGCCAGCAGCATGAAGCCCATCTGCGCGATGGTGGAAAACGCCAGCATGCGCTTGAAGTTGCGCTGCGCCACCGCGGCCAGGTTGCCCACCAGCAGCGACGCCACCGCCAGCACCGCCAGCATCTGCTGCCAGTCGGCCGCCACGGCGGGCATCGCCTCGGCCAGCAGCCGCACGACGATGGCGAACGCGGCCAGCTTCGGCGCGCTACCAATCAACAGCGTGATGGCCGTGGGGGCGCCGTGATAGATATCCGGCACCCACATGTGGAACGGCACCACGCCCAGCTTGAACGCCAGCCCCGCGACCACGAACACGACCCCCAACATCAGCACCGACGGCTGCGCCACCCCGGCCTGAACGGCGTGCGCGACCTGCGTCACCCCCAGGCTGCCCGTGGCGCCGTAGACCAGCGACAGACCATAGAGCAGAAAACCGCTGGCCAGCGCACCGAGCACGAAGTACTTCATCGCCGCCTCGGTGGCGCGCACGTCGTCACGCCGCAGCGCCACCAGGGCGTAGCTGGACAACGTCAGCAGCTCCAACCCCAGGTAGATGACCAGGAAGTGGTGCCCCGAGATCATGATGAACATGCCCAGCAGCGCAAACAGCGACAGCGTAAACAGCTCGCCGCC
The DNA here is from genome assembly GCA_020723845.1 of Hydrogenophaga sp. Lineage (GTDB taxonomy): Bacteria > Pseudomonadota > Gammaproteobacteria > Burkholderiales > Burkholderiaceae_C > Tepidimonas. Next base: position 12,659 of record DYIC01000012.1, on the reverse strand, counting down.
GCGCAGCATGTCGCGCGCACCGGCGTAGGGACGCGCGTACACCAGCGTCACCATGAGCGCCACGGTCGCGAAACACTTGAGCCAGGCGCCCATCGGGTCGCTCACGATCATGCCCCCGAAGCCGACCAGGGTCTGGCCGCTGAGCGCCAGGTACGCTTCCAGCCCCGCCACGACCGCCAGCGTCAACTGGGTCAAGCGATAGGTGGAGTCGCGCAACGGGGTGTCGACGAACAGGTCGAAAAGGGCGATCACGCACGCCATGGCGAGCAGCAACAGCTCGGGGGTGGCCGTGGCCCAGCTAACGGCATCAATCATGTGACGAACGCTTTCTGTAACAAATAGGCCGACACGTCAACCCAGTTTGGAGACCTTGACGTGCTGCAGCAACTGCTGCACCGCCGGATCCATGACGTCGGTGAACGGTTTCGGGTGAATGCCGAAGTACAGCACCATGACCGCCAGCAACGCCAGCACCAAGAACTCACGCGCGTTGATGTCCTTGAGCGCCTTGACGTGCTCGTGCACCGGCGCACCGAGGTAGAC
>DYIC01000012.1:9877-12016 GCA_020723845.1 Hydrogenophaga sp. | reverse complement strand
GCCTCCACGTGCACATCCGGCAACCAGGTGTGCACCGGCCACATCGGCACCTTGACCGCGAACGCCGCCAAGAAGGCGAAGAACAGCGCCGTTTGCACCTCGGCCGACAGTGGCAGCCGGTACCACGTGGCCAGATCGAAGCTGCCACCGGAGGCGTTGTAGAGGTAGATCAGGGCCACCAGCATCAGCAGCGAGCCCAGCAGCGTGTAGAGGAAGAACTTGAACGCCGCGTAGATCTTGTTCGGGCCACCCCAGATGCCGATGATGATGTACATCGGGATGAGCGTGGCTTCGAAGAAGATGTAGAACAGCATCGCATCGAGCGACGCGAACACACCGATCATCAGCCCGGACAGGATCAGGAACGCGCCCATGTACTGGTTGACGCGCTCGGTGATCACTTCCCAGCCGGCGATCACGACGATGACGGTGATGAACGCCGTCAGCAGGATCAGCCACAGCGAGATCCCATCCACCCCCAGGTGGTAGTGAACGTTGAAGCGTTCGATCCACGGCGCACGCTCGACGAACTGCATCGCCGCCGAGCCGACCTCGAAACCGGTGTAGAGCGGCACCGTCACCGCCAACCCCAACAGCGCGCCCATCAAGGCCACCCAGCGCACCACGGGGGCGTGTTCGTCACGGCCCATCGCGAGCAGCACGACGCCAAAAAGGATCGGCGTCCAAATCGCAAGGCTCAGCAAACCCATGCTCTCGTTCTCCTTATTTGGCGAGCCAGACGAAGTAAGTCATGAAAGCCAGGACGCCCAAAATCATCACGAAGGCGTAGTGGTAGAGATAGCCGGTCTGCACCCGACGCACGAGGCCAGCGACGGCCCCAACGACCTTCCAGCTCAGGTTGACGATGCCGGTCTCGATCACGCCGCGGTCGCCGCCCTTCCACAGCCCCACGCCGATGGCACGGGCCGCGCGGGCGATGATGTGCTCGTTGATCCAGTCCATGTAGTACTTGTTTTCCAGCACGACGACCAGCGGACGCAGGGCCGTGGCGATGCGTGCCGGCAACTCGGGGCGCACCAGGTACAGATACCACGCGGTGACGGCACCGGCGACGGCCAGATACAGCGGCGGGGTGCTAAAGGCGTGCAGCGCCATGGCCAGCGGCCCGTGGAAGGTCTCGGCAAACTTCGCCATCGCCGGGTGCTTGTCCGCGTGCACCTCGATGGACGCGGCCAAGAAGTCACCAAACAGCATCGGCTCGATCGTCAGGTAGCCGATGACCACCGACGGCACCGCCAGCAGCAGCAGCGGCGCGGTCACCACCCACGGCGACTCGTGCGGCTTGCCGTCGCCATCGTCATGGTCGCCGTGGTGCCCGTGGTGAGCGTCCGGATTCTGGTCGTAGCGCTCCGGCCCGTGGAAAACCAGGAAATACAGCCGGAACGAGTAGAACGACGTCACGAACACCCCAGCCAGCACCGCCGCGTAGGCCAGACCCGAGGCCGGAAGGTTGCTGAAACGCGCCACCTCGATGATCGCGTCCTTGGAGTAAAAGCCCGAGAACAACGGCGTGCCCACCAGCGCCAGCGTGCCCAGCAAGAAGGTGATCCACGTGATGGGCATGTACTTGCGCAGGCCACCCATGTAGCGGATGTCCTGGTTGTGGTGCATACCAATGATGACCGAGCCCGCCGCCAGGAACAGCAGCGCCTTGAAGAACGCGTGCGTCATCAGGTGGAACACCGCCACCGAGTACGCCGATGCGCCCAGCGCCACCGTCATGTACCCGAGCTGTGACAGCGTGGAGTAGGCCACCACGCGCTTGATGTCGTTTTGGATGATGCCCAGCAGCCCCATGAAGAAGGCCGTGATGGCGCCGATGACCAGAATGAAGTTGAGCGCAGCGTCCGACAGCTCGTACAGCGGCGACATACGCGCGACCATGAAGATGCCCGCCGTCACCATGGTGGCGGCGTGGATCAGGGCCGAAATCGGCGTCGGGCCTTCCATCGAGTCCGGCAGCCAGACGTGCAGCGGAAACTGCGCGCTCTTGCCCATGGCGCCGATGAACAGGCAAATCCCGATCACGGTGACGAGCATGGCCTCTTGCCCGAAGACGTACCACGGGAACTCGATCGCGGCCAACGCCGGCGCTTTGTCGAAAATCTCGTTGTAGTT
>DYIC01000012.1:0-9777 GCA_020723845.1 Hydrogenophaga sp. | reverse complement strand
GACCAGCGCCGGCCGATCCAGTTGCCGCCAAACTTCGTGCCCAGAATGCCGGCGGCGGCCGCCCCGATCAACGGGGCCAGCGGCACGGCCAGCAGCATGCTTGCAGAGAGTGTCGTCATGGTGAGGGTCGCGTGGTATCCGGGATGCGCCTCAACCCTTGAGGGTGTTGAGCGTCTCGACGTCAATCGACGACTTGTTGCGGAACAGCAGCACCAGGATCGCCAGGCCGATGGCCGACTCCGCCGCTGCCACGGTCAGGATGAAAAAGACGAAGATCTGTCCGTGCAGGTCGCCCAGATAGTGAGCAAACGCCACGAAATTGAGGTTGACCGCGAGCAGCATCAGCTCGATCGCCATCAACAGCACGATCAGGTTCTTGCGGTTGAGGAAGATCCCCACCACCGACAGCGCGAACAGGATCGCGCCCACGGACAGAAAATGTCCCACCCCGAGGGTGCCGAGGGTACTCATGCTTGCTCCTCCTTGGCCGCGTCAGCGGCAGCGACGGTGGCGGGAGGCACACGCAGCACCTGCAGGCGGTCGCTGGCCTTGACGCGCACCTGCACGCCCGGATCGATGGTCTTGGTGTCCTTGCGTCCGCGCAACGTCAACGCGATCGCCGCCACCATGGCCACCAGCAGAATCACCGCCGCCACCTGGATCGGATACAGGTAGTCGCGATAGAGCAACACGCCGAGCGCATGGGTGTTGTTATGGTCTGGCGCGTGCATGGCCGTGGTGGCGACGGCCGCATCGACGGTCGCGGTCGGGAAGCCCGCCCACAGCACGGCGATCAGCTCGATACTGACCAGTGCCCCGAGCAGGAGCGCCAGCGGCAGGTGTCTCCAGAACCCGGCGCGCATGGCGTCGACGTTGATGTCGAGCATCATCACGACGAACAGGAACAGCACCATGACCGCGCCCAGGTAAACCAGCACCAGCGCGATGCCGAGAAACTCGGCCTTGAGCAGCAACCACAGCGCGGCCGCCTGCGAGAAGGCCAGCATCAGGTACAGCACCGCGTGCACCGGGTTGCGCGCGGTGATGACGCGCAACGCGGCAAACAGCAGCACCGCCGAGAAAACGTAGAAAAACCCTGAGACGAAATCCATGATGTGCTCGTGCAATGGCCGGAGTCAGCGGTACTTCGCATCGGCCGCCTTGGCGGCAGCGATTTCTTTCTCGTAGCGGTCGCCAATGGCCAGCAGCATGTCCTTGGTGAAGTACAGATCCCCGCGCTTTTCGCCGTGGTACTCGAAGATGTGCGTCTCGACGATCGCGTCGACCGGGCAGGCTTCCTCACAGAACCCGCAGAAGATGCACTTGGTCAGGTCGATGTCGTAGCGCGTGGTGCGGCGGGTGCCATCCTCGCGCTGCGCCGACTCGATGGTAATGGCCATCGCAGGGCACACCGCTTCACACAGCTTGCAGGCGATGCAGCGCTCCTCGCCATTGGGGTAGCGACGCTGCGCGTGCAGGCCACGAAAGCGTGGCGACAGCGGAGTTTTTTCCTCTGGGAACTGCACCGTCACCTTGCGCCGCAGCGCATAGCGACCGGTCAGGGCCATGCCTTTGAACAGCTCGACGAGCAAAAAGCTCTTGAAGAAGTCCTTGAGCGAAAACGGGGCGACGGCGGTGGTGGCGGACATGGATGTGCGCTCCTTCACTTCCAAGGGTTCCACGGCGTCTGCATCACGGCGCCCACGAGCAGCAGCCAAATGAGCGTCACCGGAATGAAAATCTTCCAGCCCAGACGCATGATCTGGTCGTAGCGAAAACGCGGGAACGTGGCGCGGATCCAAATGAACAGGGACACCACGATCGTGGTCTTGAGCCCCAGCCAGATCCAGCCGGGGATGGCGTTGAAGACGGCGCTGTCGATTGGCGGCAACCACCCACCCAGGAACATGAGCACCGCCAGGATCGACACCAGCCACATGCTGGCGTACTCGGCCAGGAAGAAGATGGCAAAGCCCATGCCCGAGTATTCGACCATGTGACCGGCGACGATCTCGGCCTCGCCCTCGACGACGTCGAACGGGTGGCGATTCGTCTCGGCCACCGCCGAGATCAGGTACACCATGAAGATCGGCAACAGCGGCAGCCAGTTCCAAGACAGGAAGTTCAGCCCCAGGTCGGCACCCGTGCCGCGCGCTTGCGAGGCGACGATGTCGGCCAGGTTCAGGCTACCGGCGGTCATGACGACGACGAGGAAGCAAAAACCGATGGCGATCTCATAACTGACCATCTGCGCCGACGCACGCAACGCGCCGAGGAACGCGTACTTGGAGTTGGAGGCCCAACCCGCGATGATGATGCCGTACACCTCGATGGACGTGATGGCCAGGATGACGAGCAGTCCAGCGTTGACGTTGGCCAACACCACGTCTGGGCCGAACGGCACCGCCACCCACGCCGCCAGCGCCGGCATGATGGCCATGATGGGGCCGAGCCAGAAAAGCCCGCCGTTGGCGGCCGTGGGCCGGATCAGTTCTTTCGTCAGCAGCTTGAGCGCATCGGCAATCGGCTGCAGCAGACCGAACGGCCCCACCCGGTTGGGGCCCAGGCGCACCTGCATGAAGCCGAGCAAGCGCCGCTCCCACCACGTGAGGTAGGCCACCAGCAGCATCAGCGGGGCCAGCAGCGCCACGATCTTGAGCAGGATCCAGACCACGGGCCAACCCGCCTGGGTCCACCAAGCCGCCGAACTGAGCTGCAGCCCACCTTGGTAGAGGGTGTCGATCATGCGCACACTCCTTGAGCGTTGGCGCGAGCGGCACGGCCGTCCGCCGTCGCCTGCAGCGCCGGAGCTCGGCGCACCAGGGCGTCGAGCTGATAAATCGCAGCCACACAGGGCTCACCGGCCGCAGGCGAGAGGTCGATCGGGCCGCGGGCCCGGTTGTCCAGCCGCTCGCCGGGCACGAAATCGCCACTGGCCACACCCGGCAGCACCTGCGCCAGCACCTCCTGCGACGAGGTCTGCTCGAACCCCGCCAGGCCCAGCAGGTTGCCCAGCACGCGCAGCACCTTCCACGCCGGGCGCGTCTCGCCCAGCGGCTTGACCACCGCCTGGAAGCTCTGCAGCCGCCCCTCGGCGTTGAGGAACGACCCCGACGTCTCGGTAAACGGCGCAATCGGCAGCAGCACGTCGCTGATGTCGAGGTTGGCCTGGAACGGACTGAGCGTGACGACCATACCGGCGTCCGCCAGCGCCTGGCCAGCCAGCGCGGTGTCGGCCCCGGGCTCGACGCCCAGCAACACGACGGCTTGCAGCCCACCAGAGAGCATCGCTGCCGCGTCCTTGCCGCCCTCGCCCGGCAGCGCGCCAACGAGCTGTGCGCCGACGGTATTGGCCGCCTCCGTCAGATAACCCCAGGTGGCGCCGGTCTGCTCGGCGATCCACTGCGCCAGCGCCAGCAGCGTGGCCGCGCGCGCGTGGTGCGCGGCGGCGTTGCCCAGCAGCACGGCCTTGCGCTCACCACTGAGCAGCGACTGCGCGATGGCGCGCGCGTCATCATCCGCCGTCACGCCTTCGGCACCGGCCGGCAGCGCGCCACCGCGGGCCTCGGCCACCGCGGCGGCCACGCGCGCCAGCGCCGCCGCCCAATCGCTTGCCGCCACGCGCAGCACGCGGTGCAGCGGCATCGCCCAATCCGGCGGCGCGGCCACCAGGGCCGACACCTGCGCCCCTTTGCGCACCGCCTGCCGGATGCGCTGCGCGAACAGGGGGTGGTCTTTGCGCAGGTTGGAGCCGATGACGAAGGCGCGGTCGAGCGTGGAGAGTTCCGCGATCGGGCGCCCCAGCCAGCGTGCGCGCCCAGCGGGTGCCGCGTTGTCGAACGCGGCCGCGCGCAGGCGGTGATCGATGTTCGGGCTGCCCAAACCGTCCATGAGTGCCTTGGCCAGCGCCAGCTCTTCCACCGTGGCGTGTGGGCTGGCCAGCAGCCCGATCGCGCCTGCGCCGTGCTGCGCGCGCACGTCCCGCAGGCCGTGCGCCACGTAGTCCAGCGCCGTTTTCCAATCGACGGTGCGCCACTGACCCCCTTGCTTGATCATCGGCTGTGTCAGGCGATCGGGGCCGTTGAGCGCCTCGTAGCTGAAGCGGTCACGGTCCGCAATCCAGCACTCGTTGACGGCCTCGTTTTCCAGCGGCACCACGCGCAGCACCCGGTCGCCCTTGACCTGCACCACCAGGTTGGCGCCCGTGGAGTCGTGCGGGCTGATGCTCTTGCGCCGCGACAGCTCCCAGGTCCGCGCCGCGTAACGGAACGGCTTGCTGGTCAACGCACCGACGGGGCACAGGTCGATCATGTTGCCCGACAGCTCGGAGTCCACCGTCTGGCCGACGAAGGTCTCGATCTCGGAGTGCTCGCCGCGGTGGCTCATGCCGAGCTCCATGACGCCGGCGATCTCCTGCCCGAAGCGCACGCAGCGCGTGCAGTGGATGCAGCGGCTCATCTCCTCCATCGAGATGAGCGGACCGACATTCTTGTGGAAGACGACGCGCTTTTCCTCCTCGTAGCGCGAGCGCGTGCCGCCGTAGCCCACCGCCAGGTCTTGCAACTGGCACTCGCCGCCCTGGTCGCAGATGGGGCAGTCGAGCGGGTGGTTGATGAGCAAAAACTCCATCACCGCTTTTTGTGCCTTGACGGCTTTTTCGCTCTTGGTGCGCACGACCATGCCCATGGACACCGGGGTGGCGCACGCCGGCATGGGCTTGGGCGCCTTCTCCACGTCGACCAGGCACATGCGGCAGTTGGCCGCGATCGAGAGCTTTTTGTGGTAGCAGAAGTGCGGGATATAGACGCCGGCTTTTTCGGCCGCATGCATGACCATGCTGCCCGGTGGCACCTCCACCTTCTTGCCGTCGAGTTCGATTTCGACCATGGTGGGCTTTCCCTCAGACATACGCCGGGACCATGCAGGTCTTGTGTTCGACGTGGTATTCGAATTCGTGCCGGAAATGCTTGATCATGCCGCGCACGGGCATGGCCGCCGCGTCACCCAAGGCGCAGATGGTGCGGCCCATGATGTTTTCCGCGACGTTGTCGAGCAGCTCCAGGTCGCTGGCGCGGCCCTGGCCGTTTTCGATGCGATCGACCACGCGCCACAACCAGCCCGTGCCTTCGCGGCATGGCGTGCACTGGCCGCACGATTCGTGCATGTAAAAGTAGCTCAGCCGCTGCAGCGACTTGACCATGCAGCGCGTCTCGTCCATGACGATGACGGCCCCCGACCCCAGCATCGACCCAGCCTTGGCGATGCTGTCGTAGTCCATGGTGCAGTCCATCATGATGTCGGCCGGCAGCACTGGCGCCGACGAGCCGCCGGGAATGACGGCCTTGAGCCGCCGTCCGCCGCGCACGCCGCCAGCCAACTCCAGCAACTTGGCAAACGGCGTGCCCATGGGGATCTCGTAGTTGCCAGGCCGCTCGACATCACCGCTGACCGAGAAGATCTTGGTGCCGCCGTTGTTGGGCTTGCCCACCTCCAGATAGGCCTGCCCCCCGTGGCGGATGATCCACGGCACCGCCGCAAAGGTTTCGGTGTTGTTGATGGTGGTGGGCTTGCCATACAGGCCGTAGCTGGCCGGAAACGGCGGCTTGAAGCGCGGCTGGCCCTTCTTGCCCTCCAGCGACTCCAGCAGCGCGGTTTCCTCGCCGCAGATGTAGGCGCCAAAACCGTGGTGGGCATGCAGCTGGAAGCTGAAGTCACTGCCCAGGATGCGCTCGCCCAGGTAGCCCGCGGCACGCGCTTCCTCCAGTGCCTCCTCGAAACGCTCGTAGACCTGGAAGATCTCGCCGTGGATGTAGTTGTAGCCGACCGAGATGCCCATTGCGTACGCCGCGATCGCCATCCCTTCGATGACGATGTGCGGGTTGTACATGAGGATGTCGCGGTCCTTGCATGTACCCGGCTCGCCTTCGTCGGAGTTGCACACCAGGTATTTCTGGCCTGGAAATTGCCGCGGCATGAAGCTCCACTTCAGCCCGGTCGGAAAGCCCGCACCGCCGCGGCCACGCAACGCGCTGGTCTTGACCTCGGCGATGACCTGGTCGGGGGTCATTCCCTCGCCGCCATCCTTGCCCAGAATCTTGCGCAGCGCCTGGTAGCCGCCGCGTGCCTCGTAGTCTTTCAGGCGCCAATTGGTGCCGTCGAGCCCGGCGTAGATCTGCGGGGCGATGTGCCGGCCGTGGAAGCAGCTCTGCACCCCAGTGGCCTGAAACTGTTGCAAAAGCGCATGGGCCTTCATGACTATTCCTCCGCGGCGGTGCGGCGCAGTCCGTCGATGAGCTGATCGAGCCGATCGTTGGACATAAAGCTGCACATGTGGCGGTCGTTGACGAGCATCACCGGCGCATCGGCACACGCGCCCAGACATTCACTGTGCTGCAGCGTGAACACGCCGTCGGCCGTGGTCTCGCCCGGCTGCACGCCGAGCTTTTCGGCCAGATATTGCAGCGCCTTGCCGCCGCCGCGCAGCTGGCACGGCAGATTGGTGCAGACGTTGAGCTTGAAGCGCCCCACCGGCTGCTGGTTGTACATGTTGTAGAAGGTGGTGACCTCGTGCACCGCGATGGGTGGCATGCCCAGATACTGGGCCACCGCCAGCTCGGCCGCCGGGCTGACCCAGCCGTATTCTTGCTGCACGATGGCCAGGCACGCCATCACGGCGGATTGCCGCTGGTCAGCCGGATATTTGGCCACCTCGCGGGCAAAGCGCGCCAGTATCGCCTCGGACAGTGCCATCGGCTCGGCGGTGCGGGGTTCGGTGCTCATCGGTCGATCTCTCCAAACACGATGTCCATGGTGCCGATGATGGCCACCGCATCGGCCAGCATGTGCCCGCGCGCCATTTCATCCAGGCACGAAAGGTGCGCGAAGCCAGGCGCGCGGATTTTGAGGCGATACGGCTTGTTGGCACCGTCGCTGACGAGGTAGATGCCGAACTCGCCCTTGGGGTGCTCGACCGCCGCGTACGCCTCGCCCTCGGGGACGTGGAAGCCCTCGGTGAAGAGCTTGAAGTGGTGGATGAGCGCCTCCATGTCGGCCTTCATCGCCTCGCGCTTGGGCGGCGCGACCTTGGTGTTGTCGGTGATCACTGGGCCGGGGTTGGCGCGCAGCCAGTCCACGCACTGCTTGATGATGCGGTTGGACTGGCGCATCTCTTCCATGCGCACCAAATAACGGTCGTAGGTATCGCCCGTCTTGCCCACCGGGATGTCGAAGTCGAGCCGGTCGTACACCTCGTAGGGCTGCTTCTTGCGCAGGTCCCACGCGATGCCGGAGCCGCGCAGCATGGGGCCGGTCATGCCCATGGCCAGCGCTTTCTCGGGCGGGACAACACCGATGCCCACGGTGCGCTGCTTCCAGATGCGGTTGTCGGTCAGCAGCGTGTGGTATTCGTCCAGGTACTTGGGGAAGCGTTGGGTAAAGTCGTCGATAAAGTCCAGCAGCGAACCCTGGCGGTTGCGGTTGAGCTCCTCGAGCTGGCGCGCGTTGCGGATTTTGCTGACCTTGTACTGCGGCATCGTGTCCGGCAAGTCGCGGTACACCCCACCCGGGCGGAAGTACGCCGCGTGCATGCGCGCGCCCGAGACCGCCTCGTACATGTCGAACAGGTCTTCGCGCTCGCGAAAGCAGTACAACAAAATGGTGGAGCTGCCGCAGTCGTTGCCGTGCGAGCCCAGCCACATCAGGTGATTGAGCAAGCGGGTGATTTCGGCAAACATCACGCGGATGTACTGCGCGCGAATCGGCACCTCGATGCCCAAGAGCTTCTCGATCGCCAAGCAATACGCGTGCTCGTTGCACATCATCGAGACGTAGTCCAGCCGGTCCATGTAGGGCAGCGACTGGATGTAGGTCTTGTGCTCGGCGAGCTTTTCGGTGGCGCGGTGCAACAACCCGATGTGCGGGTCGGCGCGCTGCACGACCTCGCCGTCGAGCTCCAGCACCAGACGCAGCACACCGTGCGCAGCCGGGTGCTGCGGGCCGAAGTTCAGGGTGTAGTTCTTGATGTCAGCCATGACGTTTCAACCCTCGGGACGTGCGGCCCTCAGTGCAGCCCCCCGTACGAATCTTCGCGGATGATGCGTGGCGTGATCTCGCGCGGCTCGATCGTGACCGGCTCATAGATGACGCGCCGGCGCTCGGGGTCGTAGCGCATCTCGACGTGACCGGACAGCGGAAAGTCCTTGCGGAACGGGTGACCGATGAAGCCGTAGTCGGTGAGGATGCGGCGCAAATCGGCGTGCCCCTCGAAGACGATGCCGTACAGGTCGAAGGCTTCGCGCTCGTACCAGTTGGCCGACGGCCAGATCGCGGTGACGGAATCGATGACGGGAAAATCGTCGTCGGGACAGAAGGTGCGCACGCGCAGCCGCTGATTCAGGCTGACCGACAGCAAATGCACGACGACGGCAAAGCGCGGTCCTTCCCAGGCGCCGTCGCGATAGGTGGAGTAATCGACGCCGCACAGATCGATAAGCTGCTCGAAGCGGCACGCCGGGGCGTCACGCAGGGTCTGCATCACTTCCCGGTAGTCCGCCGCCGCGACTTCCACCGTGACCTCGTCATGACTGACTTTCAACGTGCGAATCCGCTCCCCCAGCGCAGCAGCAACTGCGTCGCGTACCGCCTCGGCGGACGGGCGCACGCTCTGGGTTGCCAAGGCCGCCCAATCGGCGGCTTGCGTCGTCGTGGTCATCGTGTTTACTCCTGGTGCGTGGGCAGTGCCATCGGCGCCGCCGTCACACACGGGCGATCGTTTGGGTGCGACGGATCTTGTGCTGCAACTGGATGAGGCCGTACAGCAGCGCCTCGGCCGTCGGCGGACAGCCGGGGACATACACATCCACCGGGACGATGCGGTCGCAGCCGCGCACGACCGAATAGCTGTAGTGGTAGTAACCGCCACCGTTGGCACACGAACCCATGGACAGCACCCAGCGCGGCTCCGCCATCTGATCGTAGACCTTGCGCAGCGCGGGCGCCATCTTGTTGCACAGTGTGCCCGCCACGATCATCAAGTCCGACTGGCGCGGACTGGCACGGAACACCTCGGCGCCGAAGCGCGCGATGTCGTACCGGGCCGTGGCGGCATGCATCATCTCGACCGCACAGCACGCCAGCCCAAACGTCATCGGCCACAGCGAGCCGGTCTTGGCCCAGTTCACCACCGCGTCGTAGCTGGTGGTGAAGAACCCTTCCTTGAAAACCCCTTCGATCATCTGCCGCTCCTGGTGTTGCCTGTCGAGTCACGCCAACGGTTGCGTCATTCCCAGTCCAGCGCGCCCTTCTTCCACTCGTAGACGAAGCCGACGACCAGAATCATCAGGAACATCACGCCCGCCCAGAAGCCCGTTGCGCCGATGTCCGAAAAGGCCACCGCCCACGGGATGAGGAAGGCGATCTCAAGGTCGAACAGGATGAAGAGGATGGCCACGAGGTAGTAGCGCACATCGAACTTCATGCGCGCGTCTTCGAAGGCCTCGAAGCCACACTCGTAGGGGGAGTTTTTTTCCGGATCCGGACGATTGGGACCCAGCAAATACCCAAATACCTGAGGGAGTACACCGACGGCCAAGCCCACCAGAATGAACAGGAGGACGGGCAAATATTGCTCTAGGCTCACGGTCGTCTCCGGCAAAAAGCGCCCTGGGGGCGCTTCATCGGTAACAGGATTGGTGCCGACGGCGAGACTCGAACTCGCACAGCTTTCGCCACTACCCCCTCAAGATAGCGTGTCTACCAATTCCACCACGTCGGCAAGGG
>DYIC01000011.1 GCA_020723845.1 Hydrogenophaga sp. | reverse complement strand
CAATCGTGCCCACGTTGACGTGCGGCTTGGTCCGCTCGAATTTCTCTTTTGCCATGATGGATTCCTTCAATCAAAGAACGATGCCCGTGTGGGTTTTACGTCTGCGGCACGGGCCCGCCACGGGCAGCGGGCCCACCCCGAAGGGCGCCTCAGACCGGAGGGATGCGCGACGCGGCTTACTTGGCGCGCGCGGCGATGATGGCTTCTTGCACGTTGCGCGGCGCCTCGGCGTAGTGCTTGAACTCCATCGTATACGTGGCGCGGCCCTGCGACATCGAGCGCAGCGTGGTGGAGTAGCCGAACATCTCCGACAGCGGCACCTCGGCCTTGATGACTTTGCCGCCACCCGGCAGATCGTCCATGCCCTGCACCATGCCGCGGCGGGACGACAGGTCGCCCATGACGTTGCCCGCGTATTCCTCGGGCGTTTCCACCTCGACCGCCATCATCGGCTCAAGGATCACCGGGTTGGCCTTCTTGCAGCCTTCCTTGAAGCCGAAGATGGCCGCCATCTTGAACGCCTGCTCGGACGAGTCGACCTCGTGGTACGAACCGAAGTGGAGCGTGACCTTGACGTCGACCACGGGATAGCCGGCCAGCACGCCGGCCTGCAGCGCCTCTTCGACGCCCTTTTGCACCGCAGGGATGTACTCGCGCGGCACCACACCGCCCTTGATGGCGTCGATGAACTCGAAACCCTTGCCCGGCTCGTTGGGCTCGATCTTGAACACCACGTGACCGTACTGGCCTTTACCACCCGACTGGCGCACAAACTTGCCTTCGGCCTCGTTGACGGTGCTGCGGATGGTTTCGCGGTACGCCACCTGCGGCTTGCCGACGTTGGCCTCGACGCCGAATTCGCGCTTCATGCGGTCGACGATGATCTCCAGGTGCAGCTCGCCCATGCCGGCAATGATGGTCTGGCCCGACTCTTCGTCGGTGTAGACGCGCAGCGACGGGTCTTCGGCCGCCAGGCGCGACAGCGCGATGCCCATCTTTTCCTGGTCGGCCTTGGCCTTGGGCTCGACGGCCTGGCGGATGACGGGCTCGGGAAACTGCATGCGCTCCAGCACGATCGGTGCGGCCGGGTCGCACAGCGTCTCGCCGGTGGTGACTTCCTTGAGACCGACGCAGGCGGCGATGTCGCCGGCGCGGATTTCCTCGATCTCCTGGCGGTTGTTGGCGTGCATCTGCACGATGCGGCCGATGCGCTCTTTCTTGCCCTTGACCGAGTTGAGCACGGTGTCGCCCTTGCGCAGCACACCCGAGTACACGCGCACGAAGGTTAGCTGCCCCACGAACGGGTCACTCATGAGCTTGAACGCCAGGGCCGAGAGCTTCTCGTCATCGCTGGCCTTGCGCGTGACGGGCTGCTCGTTTTCGTCGGTGCCCTGCACGGCCGGGATGTCCACCGGCGACGGCAGGAACTGGATCACCGCGTCGAGCATGCGCTGCACACCCTTGTTCTTGAACGCGGTGCCGCACAGCATGGGCTGGATCTCGACCGCAATCGTGCGCTGGCGCAGGCCGGCGATGATCTCGTCTTCGCTGAGCTCGCCGGTCTCGAGGTATTTGTTCATCAGCTCTTCGCTGGCCTCGGCAGCGGCCTCGACCATCTTCTCGCGCCATTCGTTGGCCTGATCCACCAAGTCGGCCGGGATGTCGCGGTACTCGAACTTCATGCCTTGCGACGCCTCGTCCCAGATGATGGCCTTCATCTTGATGAGGTCCACCACACCCTGGAAGTTTTCCTCGGCACCGATCGGGATCACGATGGGCACCGGGTTGGCCTTCAGGCGCAACTTCATCTGCTCATAGACCTTGAAGAAGTTGGCCCCGGTGCGGTCCATCTTGTTGACGAACGCGAGCCGCGGCACGCGGTACTTGTTGGCCTGGCGCCAGACGGTCTCGGACTGCGGCTGCACGCCACCGACCGCGCAATAGACCATGCAGGCGCCGTCGAGCACGCGCATCGAGCGCTCGACCTCGATGGTGAAGTCCACGTGGCCCGGGGTGTCGATGATGTTGAAGCGGTGCTCGGGATAGTTCAAGTCCATCCCGCGCCAGTAGCAGGTGGTGGCCGCCGAGGTGATGGTGATGCCGCGCTCTTGCTCCTGCTCCATCCAGTCCATGGTGGCGGCACCGTCGTGCACCTCACCGATCTTGTGGTTGACGCCGGTGTAGTACAGGATGCGCTCGGTCGTGGTGGTCTTGCCGGCATCGATGTGCGCCGAAATGCCGATGTTGCGGTAACGCTCGATGGGCGTGGTACGTGCCATGAAAAAACTCCAGATTCGGATGGGCAAAGCCCGCCGACCTCGTGTGTGGGGGTGGCGGGCTCGAGGGAACGGGGGACGCGGCCTGGACGAGCAGTCGCAGCGTCAGAAACGGAAGTGGCTGAACGCGCGGTTGGCTTCGGCCATGCGGTGCACTTCATCACGCTTCTTCATCGCGCCGCCGCGGCCTTCGGTGGCCTCGATCAGCTCGTTGGCCAGACGCAGCGCCATCGATTTTTCGCTGCGCTTGCGCGCGGCTTGCTTGACCCAGCGCATGGCCAAGGCTTGACGACGCACGGGGCGCACCTCGACCGGCACTTGGTAGTTGGCGCCACCGACGCGGCGAGACTTGACCTCGACCAGCGGCTTGACGTTGTTGATGGCGGTGGTGAACACCTCGAGCGGGTCCTTCCCCGTTTTCTTCTCGATGTGCTCGAGCGCGCCGTAGACGATGCGCTCGGCCACCGCTTTCTTGCCGCTCTCCATGATGACGTTCATGAATTTGGAGAGCTCGACATTGCCGAACTTGGGATCCGGCAGGATTTCACGTTTAGGGACTTCGCGACGACGTGGCATGTTCGTATCCTTTTTGCTTCAGTTGGCACCACTGGGTGCCGCGAGGGCCGACGGGGACCCCCACTTACTCGACCACCGGCGCACCAAGGGCGTCCGGGGCCACACTGCCGAAACACCCGCCAGCCAGGCATTTCGACACCGATGCGTGACAGGCCGATGACGGCCGCCCACGCGAAAACGCGCTTCGCGGGCGCGGCTCAGGCCTTCTTGGGCCGCTTGGCGCCGTACTTGGAGCGCGCTTGCTTGCGGTCCTTGACCCCTTGCAGGTCGAGCGAGCCGCGCACGATGTGGTAGCGCACACCCGGCAGGTCCTTGACGCGGCCGCCGCGCACGAGCACCACCGAGTGCTCCTGCAGGTTGTGGCCTTCACCGCCGATGTAGGAGATGACCTCGAAGCCGTTGGTCAGGCGCACCTTGGCGACCTTACGCAGCGCCGAGTTCGGCTTCTTGGGCGTCGTGGTGTAGACACGCGTACACACGCCCCGGCGCTGGGGGCAGTTTTGCATCGCCGGGCTCTTGGACTTGTCCTTCTCGACCGTCCGCCCGTGGCGCACGAGTTGGTTGATGGTTGGCATAACGTCCCTAAACGTCAAAAGTGAACGATCCGCCCTCGGGCAGACCCGAAAAGCCCTCTACTGTAGCACGACACGTCCCGGGATGCAATCACCGGATCCACAACCGCAACGCGCCCCACAGGCGGCCGAGCAGCCCCGCCTCTTCCACCGGCTCCAGCACCGTCAGCGGCACCTCGGCCAGGGTCACGCCGCCCGCCGAGAGCACGCGCAGCGTGCCCAGCGGCTGGCCTTTGAGCAGCGGCGCCACCAGTGGATCGGGGCGCACGACCTCGGTGCGCAGGCCCTTGGCCGTGCCAGCCGGCACCGACACGACGATGCCCTCCGGGCGGCCCAGCCGCACGTCGCTCGTGCGTCCCTTCCACACCGGCGGCGTGGCGATGGGCTGGCCCGGGGCCGTCAGGCGCACGGCCTCGAAGGCGCTGAAACCCCAGTTGAGCAGTTTCTGGCTCTCGGCCGCGCGCGCGTTTTCGCTGGCCGCACCCAGCACGACGCTGATCAGGCGGCGCTGCCCCGCCGGACCCTCGCCCAACCCGGGCTGGGGGCGGCGCGCCGTGGCCACCAGGCAGTAGCCCGCGGCGGCGGTGTAGCCGGTCTTGAGGCCATCGACCGTGGGATCCCGAAACAGCAGCAGGTTGCGGTTGGTGTCGTTGGCTGCCGGCGTGCCAGGGTAGCGGTAGCGCTGGATGGCGTAGTACCCCACGTACTGCGGAAAATCCTGTATCAGCCGCTGCGCCAGGGTGGCCAAATCGCGCGCCGTGGTGGTGTGGCCCGGCGCGGGCAACCCCTCGGGGTTCTGGTAACGCGTGCGCGTCAACCCCAGCGCCCTGGCCTGCTGGTTCATCAGCTCCACGAAGCGCTCGACCGTGCCCCCCACACCCTCGGCCAGCGCCACGGTCGCGTCGTTGCCGGACTGCACGATCATGCCCTTGAGCAGGTCCTCTACCGGGATTTGCTGATTGGGCTGGATGAACATGCGCGAGCCGGGCATGCGCCACGCGCGCTCACTGACGGTGAGCTTTTGGTCCAGCGTGAGCTTGCCCGCCTTGAGCGCATCGAACACCACATAGGCGGTCATCAGCTTGGTCAGCGAGGCAGGTTCGACCGGCTCATCCGGGTCCTTGGCCGCCAGCACCTGCCC
Source organism: Hydrogenophaga sp. (assembly GCA_020723845.1). Classification (GTDB taxonomy): domain Bacteria; phylum Pseudomonadota; class Gammaproteobacteria; order Burkholderiales; family Burkholderiaceae_C; genus Tepidimonas. The sequence goes on along the minus strand of DYIC01000011.1, from coordinate 41,156 downwards.
GCTGGTGGCATCCAGCAGCAGCCAGGCGCGCGCCGCGATCTCGGGCGGCTGCGGCGCCTGGGCATGCGCCATCGGTATCCACGCCAGCATCAGCGCGACGAGCCACGCGGTCGCGCCCGTTCGGCGCCCGGTGCGGCGGGCACAGGCTTGTATCAGGATTCGGATTCGTTGCAGTACAGACACGTCGATCGTTCCTTGCGAGCCACCCAGGCCGGGGCGGCCGTCAATCCAGCGCGCGCAAATGGCGCAGGGTCAGGGACTTCAGCAGCGGCAGGCGGCCATGAAAAAAATGCTCGCCCCCCGGCACCACGGTCACCGGCAACCCCATGGGGCGCGCCCAGTCGAGCACCGCGGCCAGTGGCACGGTGTCGTCCGCCTCGCCATGCACGACCATCGTGCGCGCCTGGAGTTCCTCGGGCAACGGGGGCAATTCGAAGCGGCTCGCCGCGGGCGCGATCAGGCACAAGGCGTGCGCCGGCTGCTGCAGCCACAAGCGGGCCGCAGCAGCCGCGGCCACATAGCCCCCGAAGGAAAACCCCGCCAAGACCAGCGGCGCCCCCAGGCCGCGCGCCGCCACCACGGCCAGCAGGTCATCGACCTCGCCCACCCCATGGTCGTGCACCCCAGCGCTGCCCCCGACGCCGCGAAAGTGAAAGCGCACCGCCTCCCAGCCCTGTTGCACACAGGCGCGCGCGAGCGTCTGCACGACTTTGTTGTGCAGCGTGCCGCCAAACAGCGGGTGCGGGTGGGCGATCACGGCCACGCCCCCGCCGGGCCGCGCGAGCGCGGGCCGGTCGATGGCCAGCTCCAGCGCGCCGGCGGGGCCCGGGATGGTGATAAAGGTGGTTTGCGCGTTCATCGCCGACAACAGCGGCGCCGCCTCAGCGGCCCACGTCGGGCGGCAGACACAGCCGCTCAACGACCACGCCGTCGCGCAGGTGCGAGGTGACGATCTCGTCGATATCGGCCAAATCGACGTAGGTGTACCAGACCCCTTCCGGGTACACCACCGCGACCGGCCCGCCGGCGCAGCGGTCCAGACAGCCCGCCTTGTTGACCCGCACCCGGCCGGGTCCGGCCAGGCCGAGCGCGCGCACCTGGGCCTTGCAGTGCTCGAAGGCAGCCTGTGCGGCGTGCTGCGCACAACAGGCTTGGCCGTTGTCGCGCTGGTTGAGGCAAAAAAAGATGTGCCGGCGGTAGTACGGCGCGGTGGGGTTGGGATCGTTGGCGACAGCGTCGGTCATGGGCGGCGATTGTAGGATGGGCCGCGCCCCGCGTGGCCGTCGCGGCGCAACGCGAACCGGGCGGCCACCACCAGCGCCGCCCAGGGCCAGATCCAGCCCAGCCACTGCGATACGCCATGGAAGCGACTGAAGCGCCCCTGCTCCCAGGTCTGCAGCGCCACATCCAGATACGCGGGATCGGGAACGCGGTTGACCAGCCCTAGCATCAGGCCCCCGATCAGCACCACCAGCAACGCGGCCGCCCGCGCGCCCAGCGGCAGCGCAAACAGCGACATGGCCGCGGCGGCGGCCAAGCCCAACTGGGCGGGCGGGGTCAACCACGCCCAGGCGTGGGAGGGGCCGAAGGTCAGCACCGCCGACAAGGTGCCGACGCCCCACGCCGCCGCACCAAACAGCAGCGCGAACAGCACGCGCTGGCCGACCCGGCGCAGGCTGGCGTAGCCCAGCAGCACGGGCAACCACAGGCTCAGCGCGACCAGCAGCGCCTCGGTCAACGGGCTGGGTGGCGACAGCGGGGCGCTCTGCGGCAACCAGGCTTGCAGGGGCGAGCCCTCGGCGGCCCGCCACAACGCCGCCTCTAGGCGGGGCCAGAACTGCCCCGTCGCGAAAGGCACCGAGGTCGGGTACAGCACCGCCCACGGCCACAGTAGCAACACACCCCATGCCCATTGGGCGCCGGGCTGCTGCCACTCGGCGCGAAACTGCCCCCACGACCCCAGCCAACGCCAGCGCAACAGCAGCAGCGCCACCCCCGTGCCGAGCAGCGCACCCGCGGCATTGAGCAGCGCATCCAGCTGTGAAGGCACCCGCTGCGGCAAGTAGGTTTGCAGCGCCTCCATGGTCAGCGAGAGCAGCGTCGGGACCGCGACCCCCAAAACAGGCGCCAGCCGGGGCCAGCCCGTGCGCGTCAGCGCGACGGTCAACAACGCGCCCAGCGGCGCGTAGCCCAGCAGATTGGCCAGGATATCGAAACCGCTCCAATAACGCGGCCACGGCGCCAGCAGAAACGCCCACGGCGCCACGCCCTGCGAGCGCCACCCCTCGAAGGGAAACAGGCTGGCATAGACGACCAGGACCGCGTAACTGAGCAACAGCGGCCACGCGAGCGAGCCGTGCCGCTGCGCGCCCATGGCCACCGCCTGCCGCGTACGCGCCACCCGCCGTCCTTTAGAAGGGCTTGATGACCACCAGCGCCACCGCCACGACCATGAGGATCACCGGCACTTCGTTGAACCAGCGGTACCAGCGGTGGCTGCGGCGGTTGGCCCCCGCCTCGAACGCGCGCAGCAAACGCGCGCACGCCACGTGATAGCCGATGAGCACGAGCACGACCGCCAGTTTGGCGTGCATCCAGCCGTTGCCCGGCCCCAGGCCGATGCCATAGCCCAGCCACAACCACAGCCCCAGCCCCAAGGCGGGCACGGCCAGCAGCGTCATGAAGCGCAGCAGCTTGCGCGCCATCAGCAGCAACCGCTCGCGCTCGGCGACGCTGCCCGGATCGACCATCGCCAGGTTGACGAAGATGCGCGGCAGGTAAAACAACCCAGCGAACCAACTGGCGATGAAGACGATGTGAAAGGTTTTGACCCACAGCATGCGCGCAGTGTATGCCACACCCGCGGGGATGGCATAAGATGGGGCCATGGCTGAGCCTGCGACCCCATCGCGCCCGCCGGAGCCCCCTGCGGCAGGGGGCTGGGCGCCCGTGACGCCCCCGGTCAGCGCCCGGGGGGCGGCACCCGTGTGGCGCGGGCTGGAAGATCGGCTGTACTGGATCGACCAGGGCCTGCAGCGCCTGTGGCGCATGCATGTGCCCAGTGGGCGCAGCGAGGCCATGGAGCTGCCGCAAACACCCGCGGCGCTCGTGCCGTGCCGGCGCGGCGGCTGGTTGATCGCGCTGCGCGACGGCATCTTCCACCTGCCCGACTGGAACCTGCCGCTGCAACGCGTGATCGATGCCCCCTACGACACGCGGCGGGTGTGCTTCGTCGATGGCGTTTGCGACCCCTGGGGACGACTGTGGCTGGCCGCGTGCGCCGAAACCGGCGATGACCCGGCAGCCACGCTGTATTGCCTGCGCACGGGCGAGCGCCACCGGGCCGAGCTCGCCCGGATCGGACCGGCTGCGGCAGCCTGCGCCGGGCTGGCTTGGTCAGCCGACGGCACGCTGCTGTACAGCGCAGATGGCGTGGCGCGCATCGTGTACACCCAGCCGATGCACACCGCCGGTCGGTGGCCGCCGGAATTGGGTGTGCGATTGCCCCTGCGGCGCCTGGCCTCTCCTGCGCCCGGCGGCGGCGAGCATCCCGCGGGCGCGGCGGTGGACCGGGCCGGCCGCTACTGGCTGGCCCTGGAGGGTGGTGCGCGCGTGGTGTGCCTGACGGCGGAGGGGCAGATCGCCAGCGAATGGCCACTGCCCGCGCAGTGCCCGACCGGCTTGTGCTTTGGCGGGCCCGGCCTGCGCACGCTGTTCGTCACCACCGCCCGGCAGCACCGCCCGGCGGACGAGTTGGCGCAGTATCCCGACAGCGGTGCCGTGCTCGCGCATCCGCTGGACGCACCCGGGCTGCCGGCCCCACTGTACGGGGATTGAACGGCAGGGGCCGCGCCGTCGCCGTTCACAGCGATCATTCAAATTCTTCACACGGCGCCTGCCGGGGCGGGCTACCATTGCCCCCATGGTCGAATCCCAGCCCCTTTCACGCGCCGACACGCCGGCCGGCGATGATGCCCTGCTGCAGGCATGGGCCGAGCGCATCCGCGCGGCGGCCGCCGGCGGACCGCGCTTGCGCATCCGCGGCGGTGGCAGCAAGGCGTTTTACGGCAACCCCCTAGACGCGGAATGCGAAGTCCTCGACACCCGGGCCTACGCCGGCATCGTCAACCATGAGCCGACCGAGCTGGTGGTGACCGCACGCTGCGGCACCCCCCTGGCCGAGCTGGAAGCCGTGCTCGCCCGCCACGGCCAGCGCCTGCCGTTCGAGCCCCCGCACTTCGGACCCAGCGCCACCGTGGGGGGCATGGTGGCGGCGGGGCTGGCCGGCCCGGCACGCGCCGCGGTGGGCGCCGTGCGCGACTATGTGCTGGGCGTGCGCTTGCTCGACGGCCGGGGCGAGGACTTGCACTTCGGCGGTCAGGTGATGAAGAACGTCGCGGGCTACGACGTCAGCCGCGCCTTGGCTGGCAGCCTGGGTACGCTGGGCGTCATCACCGAGGTGTCGCTGAAGGTGCTGCCGGTGGCCGCGGGGGAGGCCACCCTGTGCGCGGCGCTGCCCGCCGACGCCGCGCTGGAACGCCTGGCGCACTGGCGCAGCCAGCCCCTGCCGCTCAATGCCAGCCTCTGGTCGCCCCACGCCGGCGGCACGCTGTGGCTGCGGCTGCGCGGGGCCGCTGCGGCGGTGGAGGCCGCCAGCGAGCGGCTGCTGCGCGAAACCGGCGGCCAGCGCCTGGAACCCGCTGCGGCGACGACCGTCTGGCACGCCGCGCGCGAGCAGACGTCGGACTTCTTCGCCCAGCCGCTGTCAGACGAGCACGGGCTGTGGCGGCTGTCCGTCGCACCCACCACACCGATGCTGGCCTGGCCCGGTGATACCGTGATCGAATGGTTCGGTGGCCAGCGCTGGGTCTGGGCCCCGGTGTCGGCGGCCGAGGCGCTGCGCGCCCTGGCCCGCCAGGGCGGGGGGCACGCCACGCTGTTTCGCGCCCCCGCGGCGCAGCCCGAAGCGCGCGAGCGCTTCACGCCGCCCGAGGCCACGCTGCGCACCCTGCAGCAGCGCGTGCGCGCCGCGTTCGACCCGCACCGGATTTTTCAGCCCGGCATCTGGGGATACTGAGGATGCAGACCCAACTCGCTGCCGAATTTCGAGACACGCCCGATGGCCAGACCGCCGAGGCGATCTTGCGCCGCTGCGTGCACTGCGGCTTTTGCACCGCCACCTGCCCCACCTACCAACTGCTGGGCGACGAGCTCGACGGCCCGCGTGGCCGCATCTACCTGATCAAGCAGGTGCTCGAAGGTGCGCCACCGACGCGCGCCACCCAGCGCCACCTGGATCGCTGCCTGACCTGCCGCAATTGCGAAACCACCTGCCCCAGCGGCGTCGAATACGGACACCTGCTCGACATCGGCCGCAAGGTGGTGGAGACGCGCGTCGAGCGCCCCGTGGGTGAGCGCGCCGTGCGCTGGCTGCTGCGCGAGGGCTTGACGTCGCCGCTGTTTGCGCCCGCCATGCGGTTAGGGCAAAGTGTGCGCGCCCTGCTGCCCGAGACCCTGCGCGCCAAGGTACCCGAGCGGCGCGACCCTGGCGTCTGGCCCACGACGACGCACCCGCGGCGTGTGCTGCTGTTGGCCGGTTGCGTGCAGCCCGCGATGCTGCCCCACATCAATGCTGCCACGGCACGGGTGCTGGACGCGGCCGGCATCCAGACCCTCATCGCGCCGAAGGCGGGCTGCTGCGGGGCGCTGCGCTTTCACCTCGACGACCAGGTCGGCGCGCTGGCCGACATGCGCGCCAATATCGATGCGTGGTGGCCATGGATCGCACCGACCGACGGCAGTCCCGGGGTGGAAGCGATCGTGATGAACGCCTCTGGCTGCGGCGTGATGGTCAAAGACTACGCGCACGCGCTGCGTCATGACCCCGACTACGCCGACAAGGCGCGCCGGGTGAGCGAGCTGACGCGCGACCTGAGCGAGCTGCTGCCCGATCTGGTACCGGCCTGGAAAGCCCGGCTGGGCGACACGCTGCCCGACGGGATCGCGCGCCGGGTCGTCTTTCACCCGCCCTGCACGCTGCAGCACGGGCAAAAGCTGCGTGGCGGCGTCGAGCGGTATCTGGGTGAGCTGGGGTTCACGGTGACCCTGGCGCGCCAGGAGTCGCACCTGTGCTGCGGCTCGGCCGGCACCTACAGCGTGCTGCAGCCCGGGCTGAGCCAGCAGCTGCGCGACCGCAAACTCACCCACTTGCAGGCCGAGTCGCCGCAGGTGATCGTCTCGGCCAACATCGGCTGCATCACCCACCTGCAGAGCGGCACCGACACCCCGGTGCGCCACTGGGTCGAGCTGGTGGACGCCGCGCTGGCGTCAGCACCGCCACATGGCCCAACAGTCTAGGCGGCCTTTGCTGTACCCAAGCCGCCAGACCGGGTGGGCGCATGTGGCGCGTCTCTCCGGCTAAGCGCCGGACTCCCCGCTCACCCGTGCAAATCGTCGCGCCGCGCAATCTCGAACAGCCGTTGCAACTCATGCGGGTAGCGGCGCAGGTTGGCGGCGTGCCATCGCTGAATCCCCCACATCACCAACGCCACCAAGGCGCCGAAGGCCGCGATGGCGCCGAACGCCGACACCCCCACCCCGGTGGCGGCGGTGTACAGAAAGCCCAGGCCCAGGATGCACGCCTGTTCGTTGAAGTTTTGCACTGCGATGGAGCGCCCCGCGCCCATCAGGTTATGGCCGCGGTGTTGCAGCAGCGCGTTCATCGGCACCACCAAAAAGCCCCCTAGCGCCCCCAGCAGCATCAGAAACGGCGCAGCCACCCAGACGTTGTCGATGGCGTTCATGGCGATCACCAGCACCCCCATCGCGATGCCCAGCGGCATGACGCGCGGGGCACGCTCCAGCCGCATGCGCAGCGATGCCACCACGGCCCCCAACGCGGTGCCGATGGCCACCACCCCCACCAGCGACGACGCCTGCGTCGTGCCATAGCCCAGCGCCGCCGCCGCCCAGGCCAGCACGATGTAGCGCAGGTTGCCGCTCACCCCCCAGAACAGCGTGGTCGTGGCCAGCGAGATCTGGCCCAAGTGGTCGCGCCACAGGCGCAGGTTGCAGCGCCAGAAGTCGCCCAGCAACGCCAATGGGTTGGCCGGCAGATGGCGCAACGGCGCAGTGGTACGCGGGATGCGCAGGTTGAACGCGGCCGCCAGCGCATACACGAAAACCAGCCCGATGATGGCCGCCTCGGGTGCTGAGGCGGTGTGCCCGATGAGCGGGATGTCGAGTGCACGCAACCAGCCTGAGACGGTGGGCCCCACGAGCTGCCCCCCCAGCACCACGCCCAGGATGATGGAGGCGATCGTCAGCCCCTCGATCCAGCCGTTGGCCTTGACGAGTTGCGACGGCGGCAGCAGCTCGGTGAGGATGCCGTACTTGGCCGGAGAGTACGCCGCCGCCCCCAACCCAACCAAGCTGTAGGCCAGCAGCGGGTGCACAGGGGTGAGCATCAGCAAGCAGCCCACCACCTTGATCGCGTTGCTGATGAACATGACTTGGCCCTTGGGCCGGGCATCGGCAAAGGCGCCGACGAACGGCGCCAGCACCACGTAGAACAGCGCGAACATCGGCACCAGCGCGGCCGCCTGCCACTCGGGCGCGCCGCGGCTGCGCAGCAGCTCGACCGCCACCACGAACAGCGCGTTGTCGGCCAACGAGCTGCAAAACTGCGCCGTCATGATGGTGTAGAAGCCGCGCTTCATGCCGGTGAAAGAGGATCGTAGGCGCTGCGCCAGCGGCGCATTTTGTGCGAAAGTGCGCGCGTTTATAGCACGCCGTCTTGCCATGCCCCGTCCCATCCACGCCACCGTCCATCTCGATGCCCTGCGCCACAACCTGCAGCGTTGCCGCGCCGCAGCGGGATCGGCTCGCCTGTGGGCCGTGGTCAAGGCCAACGCCTACGGGCACGGCATCGAGCGCGTCTTCCATGCCCTGCGCGCGGCCGACGGGTTTGCACTGCTCGACCTGGCCGAAGCCGAACGCCTGCGCGCGCTCGGCTGGCGGGGCCCCGTCCTGCTGTTGGAAGGGTGTTTCGAGCCGCGCGACCTCGAGGTCTGCTCGCGACTGAACCTGTGGCACGTGGTGCATTGCGAGGAACAAATCGAGTGGCTGGGGGCGCACAAAACCCACCAACCCCACCGTGTCTTTTTGAAAATGAACTCGGGGATGAACCGGCTCGGCTTTCGGCCCGAGGCGTTTCGCGCCGCTTGGGCGCGGTTGCAAGCGCTGCCGCAGGTCGACGAGGTGAGCCTCATGACGCACTTCAGCGACGCCGATGGCCTGCGCTGGGGGCGCGAGGGGATCGCGCATCAGGTCGAGGCGTTCGTGCGCGCCACGGCCGACCTGCCCGGCGAGCGCAGCCTGTGCAACAGCGCCGCGCTGCTGCGCCATGCGCAGTCGGCGCGGCTGCTGGGGCCGAACGACACCCTGGCCTTGGCTGCCGATTGGGTACGCGCGGGCATCGCCCTGTACGGCAGCGCACCGGACCACCCCCATCACGACACTGCCCACTGGGATTTGCAGCCCACCCTGACGCTGACCAGCCGCCTGATCGCCATCCAGGACGTGCGCGCCGGGGAAACCGTGGGCTACGGCTCGACCTACACGGCCCCCCGCGACATGCGGGTGGGGATCGTGGCCTGCGGATACGCGGATGGGTATCCCCGCCACGCCAGCCAGGGCCAAGACCACGGCGCCCCGGTGCTGGTGCGCGGCGTGCGCACGCGGCTGGTGGGGCGCGTCAGCATGGACATGCTGGCGGTTGACCTCACCCCGGTCGAAGCCGCCGGCGGCCCGTGCCAGCTGGGCGACGAAGTGGTGCTGTGGGGGCGCAGCGTGCACGGGCCCGTGCTGGCCGTCGACGAGGTAGCGCGCGCCGCGGGTACCATCGCCTACGAACTGTTGTGTGCACTGGCCGCGCGTGTGCCGGTGCGCGTGGACGGTGATTGATGGCCCCTTGTACTCCCTGGGGTATGTTGGTATACTGATTAGCATGAGGAGTCCGTCCATGTCCATGCCGCGTCCGCCCCTCCGTGCCGACACCACCGCCCCGCGACCATTGGGGCGCCGCCACTGGCTGGCCACTGCCGCCGTGGCACTGTCCGCCGCACTGCCTGCCGCCTGGGCCGCCGAGGGCCCGCGGGTCGAGGTGCACACCGTCAGCCGTCAGCCCGTGGCGCAGGGGTTGGTGCTGGACGGCACGCTGCAGGCGGTGCAGCAAAGCACGCTGGCGGCGCAGGCCGCCGGCCGCATCGTCCAGCTGCCTGTCAAGGCCGGTGACCGGGTGCGCGCCGGGCAGGTGCTGGCCGTGATCGACGACCGCGAAACCAGTGCGGGCGTGCAGCGCGCACAGGCCGCGGTACAGCAGGCCGAGGCCGAGGCGCGCAACGCCGACGCCCACCTGAAGCGCACGCGCGAGCTGCGGGCGCAGGGGTTCGTGTCACAGGCAGCACTGGACACCGCCCAGGCACAGGCCGACGCCGCGCGGGCGGCGCTCGCGCAAGCGCGCGCGGCGCAGTCCCAGTCGGCGCTGGCGCAAGGGTTTACGCGCCTGACGGCACCGTACGACGGGTATGTGTTGGCCACCCATGCCGAAGTAGGCGACCTGGCGGCACCAGGCCGACCCATCCTGACGCTGCACGCGCCGCAGCCGCTGCGCGCGGTCGTACACGTCCCGGCCTCGCGCGCAGCGCTTGCCGGGGCGGCGCGCCAGGTGCAGGTGCGCTTGCCGGATGGACGCTGGGTCGCGCCGCAGGCGCAGACTCGGCTGCCCGCGGCCGACCCGGTGGCGCAAACCGTGGAGTGGCGACTGGATTTGGCCCCGGCGGACACGGCCTCGCACGTGCCCGGGCAGGCGGTCAAGGTACGCTTCGTGGCCAGCGCCGAGGAGCGCCTGGTGGTACCGGCGCGCGCGGTGCTGCGCCGCGGCGAGTTGACCGCCGTCTACGTCGCCTCTCCCGCCGGGGCGGCCAGCGGCTTCGTGCTGCGGGCGGTACGCCTGGGCACCGATCACGGCGACGACATCGAAGTGCTGTCCGGCGTGCAGCCCGGCGAGCGCGTGGCCCTGGACCCCGTGCGCGCCGGTCTGGCGGGCGCCCAACCGGCCCAACGCTGACCTCGAGGGACGCGCCGTACCATGACACCCAAATCGGATTCCGTCGAACGCCTGGGCTTCTCCGGCGCGGTGGCGCGCCTGTTCCAGGCCAATGCCATCACCCCGCTGCTGGCGCTGGTGGCGCTGCTGCTGGGGCTGTTTGCCGTGCTGGTCACCCCGCGCGAGGAAGAGCCGCAGATCAACGTGACCATGGCCAACGTCATCATCCCCTTCCCCGGCGCGTCGGCCGCGGACGTGGAAAAGATGGTGGCGCAGCCCGCGGAGCATGTGCTGTCGCAGATCCACGGTATCGAGCACACGTACAGCGTCTCGCGCCCGGGCGTGGCGGTGCTGACCGTGCAGTTTCAGGTGGGCGTGCCGCGCACCGAGGCGCTGGTGCGCTTGTACGACGTGCTCAACGCCAACCAGGACTGGCTGCCGCAAGGGCTCGGGGTGCTGCCACCCATCGTCAAGCCCAAAGGCATCGATGACGTGCCCGTGCTGGCGGCCACACTCTGGAGCCCGGACGGGCGCAGCGCGCTCGATATCGAACGCGTGGCACATGCCATCGAAACCGAACTCAAGCGCGTGCCGGGCACGCGCGAAGTACAAACCATCGGTGGCCCGGGCCGGGCGGTACATGTCTGGCTCGACCCTGCCCAGTTGCGCGCACGCGGCGTGCCAGTGCAGGCACTGTACCAGGCCATCCAGGCGGCCAACCAGGCACTGCCGGCGGGCACGGTGGCCAACCCGCAAGCGGGCCAACCGGGGCAACCCGGCTTGTTGACGGTGGAGACGGGCGAATTCCTGCGCTCGGCGCAGGAGGTGGGCGACATCGTGGTGGGCGTGCACGACGGCAAGCCGGTCTATCTGCGCGAGGTCGCCCGCGTGGAGGAAGGGGCCCAGCTGCCCCGCCGCTACGTGTGGCACACGCCAGGGCCGGGTGACGCGCTGCCCGCCGGGGCTCAGGTCGGGCAGTCGTACCCGGCCGTCACCGTCATCGTGACCAAAAAACCGGGCCAAAACGCGGTGGATGTGGCGCAAGCGGCACGCGCCCAGATCGAGCGCTTGCGCAACACCCTCATCCCCGAGGGCGTCGAGGTCACCATCAGCCGCGACTACGGCGCCACCGCGGCCGACAAAGCCAACAAGCTGATCCAAAAACTCATCTTTGCCACCGCCAGCGTCATCGTGTTGGTGGGCGTGGCCTTGGGGCGGCGCGAGGCCGTCATCGTGGGCGCCGCGGTCATTCTGACATTGACCGCCACGCTGTTTGCCTCTTGGGCGTGGGGCTTCACGCTCAACCGTGTTTCGCTCTTTGCCCTCATCTTCTCCATCGGCATTCTGGTGGACGACGCCATCGTGGTGGTGGAAAACATCCACCGCCACCGGCAACTCACGCCCGACGCCCCGCTGACCGAGATCATCCCGCGCGCGGTCGACGAGGTCGGTGGACCCACCATCCTGGCCACGCTGACCGTGATCGCCGCCTTGCTGCCAATGGCGTTCGTCACCGGCCTGATGGGGCCGTACATGAGCCCCATCCCCATCAACGCCAGCATGGGTATGGCGATTTCGCTGGCGATCGCCTTCACGGTCACGCCCTGGCTGGCGCTGCACCTGACGCGCTCGCACGGGCACGCCGCGCACGCCCCCTCGCGCCTGACGCGCGGGCTGCAAGCGTTCTTTACCCGCACGCTGACACCGTTTTTGCACAGCGCGCGCCACCGCTGGCTGCTCGCGGCCGGGGTGCTCGCCGGCTTGGTGCTGTCGGTCGGGCTGGTGGTGGTGCAGGCGGTGATCCTGAAGATGCTGCCGTTCGACAACAAGAGCGAATTCCAGGTCGTGCTGGAAATGCCCGCCGGCAGCGCGCTGGAAGACACCGCGGCCGCCTTGCAGGACATGACGGCCTTTCTGGCCCAGCAGCCCGAAGTCACGCACGTGCAAGGCTACGCGGGCACGGCCAGCCCGATCACCTTCAACGGGCTGGTGCGGCAGTACTACCTGCGCGCCGACCCGGAGCAAGGCGACCTGCAGGTCAACCTGGTCGATGCGCGCCACCGGCATGAGAAGAGCCACGCCATCGCGCAACGCCTGCGCCCGGGCCTGGAAGCGATTGCGCAGGCGCACGGTGGCCGCATCAAGGTGGTGGAAGTGCCCCCGGGCCCGCCGGTGCTTGCGCCCATCGTGGCCGAGGTCTACGGCCCGGATGAGGCCGGTCGCGCCGAGCTGGCCCGCCGCGTGGCCCAGGCGTTTGCCGCCACCCCGGACATTGTTGGCATCGACACCACGCTCAAAGAAGACGCGCCGCGCACCTTCCTGCGCATCGAGCGCGCGCGCGCGGAGGCGCTGGGCATCCCGGCGCAGGTGATCGCGCAAACCGTCTACACCGCCCTGTCGGGCATGGACGCCGCCTATTTGCACGACGGCTACGCCAAGTTCGCCGTGCCGGTGCGGCTGCAGCTGCCGCGCGAGGCGCAGGTGGGCTTGGATGCGGTGCTGGCGCTGCCGTTGCGCGCCGCCAACGGGCGCATGGTGCCCCTGTCCGAGCTGGTGCGCGTCGAACACGGCGTCATCGACACGCCGCGCTTCAGCAAGGACCTGCTGCCGGTGGTGTACGTGCTGGGCGACATGGCAGGCCGCACCGACTCGCCGCTGTACGGGCTGTTCGGCATTCGCCCGCAACTGGCGCAGGCCGCCCTGCCCGACGCGGGCGCGCTAGGTGAATACTGGATTCGCCAGCCCACCGACCCGTGGCGGCAATACGCCATCAAGTGGGACGGCGAGTGGCAGATCACCTACGAAACGTTCCGGGACATGGGGGCGGCCTACGCCGTCGGGTTGGTGCTGATCTACCTGCTCGTCGTGGCCCAGTTCAAGAGCTACCTGACCCCGCTCATCATCATGGCTCCGATCCCGTTGACCCTGATCGGCATCATGCCCGGGCACGCACTGTTGGGGGCACAGTTCACCGCCACCAGCATGATCGGCATGATCGCGCTGGCGGGCATCATCGTGCGCAACTCGATCCTGTTGGTCGATTTCATCGAGCTGGAGACCGCCAAGGGCGTGCCGTTTGCGCAGGCGGTGGTGCAGTCGGCGGCGGTGCGCGCGCAGCCGATCGCACTCACCGCGTTGGCCGCGATGATGGGGGCGTTCTTCATCCTGGACGACCCCATCTTCAACGGCCTGGCCGTGTCCTTGATCTTTGGCATCGCGGTCTCCACCTTGCTGACGCTGGTGGTGATTCCGGTGTTGTATTACGCTGTCTACCGTCGCCGCTACGCGGCGCAGGCGGCGGGCAACGCCTGATTGCTGCCACCCCACTGCTGTTTCTTGTCCAACCCTGTCAAGGAGTCTTTCATCATGACGGTCGAACGCTATATCCGCATCATCGCTGGTCTGTTCGTATTCGTGTCGGTGGCGCTGGGGGCGCCCTCCAGCCCGCTGTTCGTCAGCGAGTGGTTTTTGGCCTTCACCGCGTTCGTGGGGCTGAATCTGTTCCAATTTGGGTTTACCAATTTCTGCCCGCTGGCCATCATCCTCAAAAAGCTGGGCGTGCCTGAGAGCGCCCTGCCCTGCAAAGCTTGCTGATTCGTTCGCCCTCTTGCCACACGGTGCCCCATGACACCTTCTGCCACACCGCTGAAATATCTGCACCCGGGTTGGTTTTCGATCGTCATGGGACTGACGGGTCTGGCCTTGGCCTGGCACGCCGCCGGTCACTGGCTGGGTGAGTGGGCGCAGGGCGCGTCGCTCGTGTTGGGCGTGTTGGCGGCCGCGGTATTCGGGGTGCTGCTGGTGGGCTCGGCCGTGCGGGCACAACGCCACCCGCCAGCATTGGCGGAAGACCTGCGTCACCCGGTGCGCCACACCTTTGTGGCAGCGCTGCCGGTGTCGGCGCTGCTGCTGGCGACGTGGATGCAGGCCATGGAGCTGTGGCGGGACGGTGCGCACGGGCTGTGGTGGCTGGGCGCGCTGGGCCAGTTGGCCGTCACGGTATGGGTACTGGGGCGCTGGCTCGCGCCCACGGTGGCCCACGCGCCAGATGCGCAATCGCTCTGGAACGGCATCACCCCGGTGCTCTACATCCCCGTGGTGGGCAATGTGGTCGCACCGCTGGCCGGGGTCGGGTTCGGCCACGACGTGTGGTCGGCCATCCACCTCGGTATTGGCGTCTTTTTCTGGCCGGTGGTGTTTGCGCTGCTGGTGGCGCGGCGCTTGGCGCATGGGCCCATCCCTCCGCGGCTGCATCCCACCTGGTTCATCACGCTGGCACCGGTGTCCGTGGTGGGGTTGTGCCTGCTGCGCTATGGCGCAGCGCCACTGGTGGCCGTGGCCGTGTGGGGTGTGGGTCTATTCACCTTGCTGTGGGTCGGCACGCAGGCACGGCGCTTCTTTGCGCAGCCGTTCGGCGTGCCGTTTTGGAGCGTTTCGTTTCCGCTGGCGGCCTTCACCACCCTGACCGTGCGGCTGGCCGAGGCGCTGGCGCTGCCCCCACTGCGCATGGTGGCGCTGGTACTGCTGGCGCTGACGTCGGTGGTGATCGCGGCGCTGCTGCTGGCCACCGTCAAGGGCCTGCGCGAGGGCACGCTGCTCGCGCCCGAGCCGGTAGCCCCCATCGTGCCGGCATCGAACTGACATGACGCCCGCCGACGCGCCACTCCTGGCCGTGGCGGCCTTTGCGGCGGGCGTGCTCAATGCCATCGCCGGTGGCGGCAGTTTTCTGACGTTTCCCGCGCTCGTCTTCACGGGCATTCCGCCCATCGTAGCCAACGCCACGAGCGCGGTGGCGGTCAGTCCAGGATATCTCGGCAGCACCCTGGGGTTTCGTCGCGAGCTGGCGGCGCTGCCGCGCCGGCGGCTGCTCGTCGAAGCCGGCATCGCCGCCGCCGGTGGCGTGCTGGGCGCAGCGCTGCTGCTGGTGACGCCCGCCAGCGCCTTTCGCGCGCTGGTGCCCTGGCTGCTCTTGTTTGCCACCGCGGTCTTCCTGGCCGGACCGTATGCCGTGCGCTGGCTGGCTACACACCGCCCGGGCACGAGCGCCGCCGCCGCCCGCCACGGAGGTCTGCTGGCCGTGGCCATCTACGGCGGCTACTTCAACGGCGGCCTGGGTATTTTGTTGATGGCACTCTACACCGTCACGGGCGAGTCGCGTATCCACACCGCCAACGCGCTCAAAAACCTGAACTCGCTGGTGCTGTCGCTGCTGTCAGTGGCCACGTTTGCCGTGGCCGGGGCCGTCGCCTGGACACCGGCGCTGCTGATGATGGCCGCCGCGACGATGGGCGGCTACGCGGGTGCGCGCTGGGCGCAACGCTTGCCGGCGGCGGCGGTGCGCGGGATCGTCATCGCCACGGGACTGGCCATGAGCGCGGTGTTTTTCTGGCGCGGCTGAATACCGGGGCGGCCCTGATGGCCGAAATCGATCCGGGCTGCTACGATTGCATGCATCCATCGTCCATTCGTCCGCTGAGCCACCATGGACCGCCTGCCCGATGTTCTCGAGGGCCGACTCGAGCAGATCGCCTATCCGCACATTCGCGAGCGGCTGTTGCAGCTGCGCGATGATCCCCAGGCCATGCTGGATTACGTCAACCACCTCTTCCTCGATACCCGCGGCGGCACGCGGCGTGGTTTCGACTTCACGACGGCAGCGGCGTTGATGGACATCAAACACGATTTGATGGTACGACTGGACGAGTTCACACGCATTCGGGAAGAGATTTTGCCGCGCGACCCGCTGTTCAAGGCTGTCACGGATCAGCCGGCAACCCGCGCAAACTCAATCAAGCTGCCCAAAAACTGGTGATTCGCGGGGTCAAGTTTTTTCCATCTGCGGCTCCCCCCACACGCGCCCCAGTGCCGACCACGCCGCCGCAATGACCGGCTCGGCCGCGCGCTCGGCTAGGCTCACGAAGGTCAGCTCGCACGGCAGCGACACCCGGTCGGCCACGACCAGCCCGCGCGCCTGCGCCTCGCGAATCGCCACCGCGTCACGCACCAGGCTGAGCCCCACGCCCGAGCGTACGAGGTCGAGCATCGACGCCTCTTGGTCCACCAGGGCCACACGCCGCACGCGCACGCCCAGCGGTTGCAACACGCGCGCGAGCAGCCGGTGGTGGGCCGACGCTGGCGGGGTTTCGATCCACGGCAGCGCTGCCAGCTCGGGCCAGCCCTTGCCATGCACCTGCGGCCCCCAGCCTGCCGGGGCCAACACGCGGTAGGTAAACGGGGTCAGCGACCGCACGCGGTAGCGATCCGGCACGCCACGGTCAGTGTTGGGGTCACCCAGGTAGTAGCCCACGTCGTGCTCGCCGGCGTCGAGCCGCTGCAGCACCTCACCGCTCATGCCTTGGCGCAGCGCGGTCTGCACGTGCGGAGCCGTCTCCACCAACTCGCGCAAAAAGGCGCCGAGCCGTGTGAACTCCGGATCCAGGATGGTGCCGATGGCCAGTTCGCCCCGCACCTGTTGGCGCAGGCGCTGCGCGGCGCCGTCGAACTCGCGCTGCGCCGCCAACACGCGATCGGCCAACGGCAGCAAAGCGGCGCCGTCGGGCGTGAGCCGCATGCCGCGCGCGGTGCGCTCGAACAGGCGCACGCCCAGGCGCTCCTGCAGCGATTTGAGTTGCAGGCTCACGGCCGGCTGCGTCAGGTGCAGCCGCTGGGCCGCGCGCGACAGGCTGCCCTCGCGGGCCACGGTGACGAAGGCGCGCAATGCAGTGTGATCCATGGTTTTGGATATTAGATGGCGTTATGCCTTACTTTAGAAAAACTCGCTGGTCGAGCGCAATGGCTTTCGCTACAGTGGGTTCTTTGTCATCAGTTTTTTTTATCCTCGATATGCATGCCACCCCCACCGCGATCGGCCACTATGTCGGCGGTCGCCTGCTCGCTGGCCACAGCGGTCGCCAACAAGACGTCTTCAACCCCGCCACGGGCACCGTCACCGGACGGGTCGCCCTGGCCGATGCGGCCGAGGTGCACGCCGCGGTGGCCGCCGCCCACGCCGCCTTCCCTGCCTGGGCCGAGGTGCCGCCATTGCGCCGCGCGCGCATCCTCTTTCGCTTTCTGGAGTTGCTGCACCAGCATCGCGACGAGCTGGCGCGCCTGATCACCGCGGAGCACGGCAAGGTCTTCGCCGACGCGCAAGGCGAGGTCACGCGCGGCATCGAGATCGTCGAATTCGCCTGCGGCATCCCGCAACTGCTCAAGGGCGATTACACCGAGCAGGTCTCCACCGGCATCGACAACTGGACGCTGCGCCAGCCGCTGGGGGTGGTGGCGGGCATCACGCCGTTCAACTTCCCCGTGATGGTGCCGATGTGGATGTTTCCGATCGCGCTGGCGTGCGGCAACACCTTCGTGCTCAAGCCCAGCCCGATCGATCCCTCGCCGTCGCTGCGCCTGGCCGAGCTGCTGCAGCAAGCGGGCCTACCGGATGGGGTGTTCAACGTGGTGCAGGGCGACAAGGTGGCGGTCGATGCGCTGCTCGAACACCCGGATGTGCGCGCCATCAGCTTCGTCGGCTCCACCCCGATCGCGCAGCACATCTATGAGACGGGCGCGCGCCACGGCAAACGGGTGCAAGCGCTGGGCGGGGCCAAAAACCACATGGTGGTCATGCCCGATGTGGATCTGGACCAGGCAGTCGACGCGCTGATCGGCGCCGCGTTCGGTTCGGCCGGCGAGCGTTGCATGGCCATCAGCGTGGCCGTGCTGGTGGGCGACGTGGCCGAGCGCATCATGCCGCGGCTGGTCGAGCGCACGCGCGCGCTGCAGGTCCTCGACGGCATGAATCCCCAGGCGGAGATGGGCCCGATCGTGACCGACAGCGCGCGCCAGCGCATCACCGGCTACATCGAGGCCGGCGTGCGCGAGGGAGCACTGTTACGGGTGGACGGCCGCGACTTCGACGCGCGGCGCGCGGGGCCGGGGTGCGAGCGTGGCTTCTGGTTGGGCGGCACGCTGTTCGACCATGTCACGCCGTCGATGTCGATCTACCGCGAGGAAATCTTCGGGCCAGTGTTGTCGTGCGTGCGCGTGCCGGACTTCGCGGCCGCGCTGCAGCTCGTCAACGACCATCCATACGGCAATGGCACGGCGTGCTTCACGCGCGACGGCCACATCGCGCGCGAGTTTGCCCGGCGCGTGCGTGTGGGCATGGTCGGCATCAACGTGCCGATCCCTGTGCCGATGGCGTGGCACGGCTTCGGCGGCTGGAAAAAGAGCCTCTTTGGCGACCTGCACGCCTATGGCGAGGAGGGCGTGCGCTTCTATACCGCGCAAAAGAGCGTGATGCAGCGCTGGCCCGAGAGCACGCCCAAGGGCGCCGAATTCGCCATGCCGACCGCGCAGTGAACACGTTCGACTTCATCGTCGTCGGGGCAGGCACCGCGGGTTGCCTGCTGGCCAACCGCCTGTCGGCTGATCCCCAGCACCGGGTGTTGCTGATCGAAGCCGGCGGGCGCGACAACTACCCATGGGTGCACATCCCGGTGGGTTACTTGTACTGCATCGGCAACCCGCGCACCGACTGGTTGTACCAAACCGAAGCCGACGCCGGCCTCAACGGTCGGCGGCTGCGCTACCCGCGCGGCAAGGTGCTGGGGGGCTGCTCCAGCATCAACGGCATGATCTACATGCGCGGGCAAGCGCGCGACTATGACCAGTGGGCACGCCTGACGGGCGACGACGACTGGAGCTGGGCGCGCTGCCTGCCCGACTTCAAGGCGCACGAGGATCATTACCGACTGGACGCCGATACCGACCCTGCGTTCGCCGCGCTGCATGGCCATCGCCGCACCGGCAGCACCGGCGAGTGGCGGGTCGAAAAACAACGCCTGCGCTGGGACATCCTGGACGCCTTTGCCCGCGCGGCGCAGCAAGCGGGCATTCCCGCCACCGACGACTTCAACCGCGGCGACAACGAAGGGGTGGGCTACTTCGAGGTCAACCAAAAGCGCGGCTGGCGCTGGAACGCGGCCAAGGCGTTTTTGCGCCCGGCGTGTGAGCGCCGCCCCAACTTCACCCTTTGGACGCAGGCGCAAGTCAAACGGCTGCTCTTCGAGCGAGGCGCGGATGGCGCGCTGCGCTGCCGCGGCGTCGAGGTCTGGACCCGCGATGGGACGGTGACCGCCCACGCTGCGCGCGAGGTGGTGCTCAGCGCCGGCGCCATCGGCAGTCCGCAAATCCTGCAGCTGTCGGGTATCGGGCCCGCCTCCGTTCTGCAGCCGCTGGGTATCGACGTGCTGGCCGACCTGCCGGGGGTGGGCGCCAACCTGCAAGACCATTTGCAGATCCGCGCCGTATTCAAGGTGCACGGCGTGCCCACGCTCAACACCCTGGCGCACAGCCTGTGGGGAAAGGCGCGCATCGGCCTGCAATACCTGCTCACGCGCAGCGGGCCGATGAGCATGGCCCCCAGCCAGCTCGGCGCCTTCACACGCAGCGCGCCGGATCGGCCCTGGCCCAATATCGAGTATCACGTGCAACCCTTGAGCCTCGATGCGTTCGGCGAGCCGCTGCACTCTTTCCCCGCGTTCACGGCCAGCGTGTGCAACCTCAATCCCACCAGCCGCGGCACGGTACGCATCCGCAGCCCGCACTTTCAAGAGGCCCCGGCCATCGCGCCGCACTACCTGTCCACCGACGAAGACCGACAGGTGGCGGTCGAGAGCCTGCGCCTGACGCGGCGCATCGTCGCGCAACCGGCGCTGGCACCGTACCAGCCCCAGGAATACAAACCTGGCGTGCAGTACCAGCGCGACGAGGACCTGGCCAAACTGGCGGGCGACATCGCCACCACCATCTTCCACCCCGTGGGCACCACGGCCATGGGCCGCGACGGCGACCCCATGGCCGTGACGGACCCGCACCTGCGCGTGCGCGACGGGCGTGGGGGACGCATCGCTGGCTTACGCGTGGTGGATGCGGGCATCATGCCCACCATCACCAGCGGCAACACCAACAGCCCAACCCTCATGATCGCGGAGAAGGCCGCGCGCTGGATCCTGGCCGGCCAATGAGCGCCGCGGACCGGTGGGGTTCGGGTTAGTCCCATGCCCGTGCGGCCCAGTGCGCCTCTAGAATGGGCATATTCGGTCGTCGCGCGCCGCGCTCGCGGCAACGGCGGCTCCAAGAGGGCCGAGGAGACAGCCCCACCGTGCCAGAGGACGGCAAGCAGACCATCCACGTCAGGGTGGAGACACCATTGGCATCACGAGCACGCGCCGTCAAAGGGCCGCAATTACAAACACCGGCGAGCCCGGTGTTTTTATTGCGGCGCCGACTATTGAGCGTGCCTGCTACGAGCGGGCATCGAGCAGCCGACCCAAGGCCTGATCGGCGGCCTTGAAGACCTGCAAGTTGGCGGCAAACGCGTTGGCGGCCTGCTTTTGCGCCACCAGGTCGGCGGCCAGATCTGCGCCGGGCGTGGGCAGCCGGTCGATTTGCGTGCGCACGCCGCCTGCGAGATCAGCGCTGGCGCGCACCTGCTGGCGCCGAAAGCCCTCGGTCTGGGCATTGGCGATGTTGTGGGCTGCACTGTCCAGCCGCACCTGGGCGGCGCGCAGGCCCGACAGCGTGGTCGAGATCACGTCCATGGCGGCAGTGTAGTCCCGCCGCCTCGCCAACGCGCGCGCTCCCGACGAACGGCGGCACACCCCGCAGGCACGCCACGCCCAGGCCCGGCGCGCCACGTGGCGTCACGCCGAACGCCGGCGGTTGAGCAGCGCGTACAGCCCGATGGCACCAAACGTCGCGGTGCCGATGCCGCCCAAGGCAAAGTCGCCAAACTTCAGCGTGAAGTCACCCGTGCCCAGCACCAGCGTGATGGCCGCGACCAACAGGTTCTTGTTGTCGGAGAAGTCCACCCGGTTGTCCACCCAGATCTTGGCGCCCGCGACTGCGATCAGGCCGAACACCACGATCGACACCCCGCCCATGACCGCCAGCGGGATGGCCTGGATGAGCGCGCCGAACTTGGGGCTGAAGCCCAACAGAATGGCCATCAGGCCCGCGACCACGAAGATCGCGGTCGAATAGATCTTGGTCGCCGCCATGACGCCGATGTTTTCGGCGTAGGTCGTCACGCCCGTGCCACCGACACTGCCAGCGACCATGGTGGCCACGCCGTCGCCCATGAAGGCACGGCCCATGTAGACGTCCAGATTCTTGCCGGTCATCGCCGTCACCGCCTTGATGTGGCCCAGGTTTTCGGCCACCAAGATGACCGCCACCGGCGCGATCAGCAGCATGGCGTGGGCGCTGAACACCGGCGTGCTGAACTGGGGCAGCCCAAACCACGGCGCGTTGGCCACCCCCGACAGATCGAGCGGCTTGCCCAACCCCAAGCCGTTGGCCAACACCGCGTACACCACACTGGCCACGATCAGGCCCATGAGGATGAGCAAGCGCTGCACCATGCCGCGCGTGAACACCGCGACCAGCCCGACGCAAACGAAAGTGACAGCCTGCATCCAGGCATCGAACGGCGTGGGAGCCATGTTCTTGACCGGAATGTGCGCGAGGTTGAGCCCGATCACGGCCACCACCGCGCCCGTGACGACGGGGGGCATCAAGCGCTCGATCCAGCCCGTGCCCACCGCCTGCACGATGGCACCGATGATGAAGTACAGCAGCCCGCAGGCAATGATGCCGCCCAGCGCCACGCCGATGTTGGCATTGGGCCCCGGCCCGGCGTAACCGGTGGCCGCGATCACCACGCCGATGAAGGCAAAGCTCGACCCAAGGTAGCTGGGCACCTTGCCGCCGGTGAACAGGAAGAACAGCAGCGTGCCAATGCCACTCATGAGCACGGCGACGTTGGGGTCGAACCCCATCAGAATGGGCGCGAGCACCGTGGCGCCGAACATCGCAATCAGGTGCTGCACGCCCAGCATCGCCGTCTGCGGCCAAGGCAGCCGCTCGTCGGGGCCGATGACGCCGCCGGCGGCCAGCGCCGCGTCGGATTTGGGGGTCCATTGGAACATGATGGCTCTCACTCCTCGTCAATGTGGCTGAAAACGGGGCACGATTCTGCCTGCAACTGCGGCAGCGGGGGTAGCAGGACCAAAAACCCCGCCGACGCAACCCCTATCCCTTCAGGTGCGAGCGCACGGCAACTCGAGCACGAAGAGAGCGCCGCCTCCCTCGGCATTCGCCGCGCTCAGTCGCCCGCCGTGCTGCTCGACGATGCCGTAGCTGATCGACAACCCCAGGCCAGTGCCCTTGCCGATCGGTTTGGTGGTGAAGAATGGGTCGAAGATGCGCAGTAGATGCTCCGCGGCGATGCCTGGACCGTTGTCGCGGACGGTCACCTGCACCCGTGGCGGCCCATCGTCGATGCTTCGCAGCTCGACCCACACGGTCGGCTGAGGCACACCCGCCACCGCGTCGAACGCGTTTTGCAGCAGGTTCATCATCACCTGCTGCAGCTGCCCCGCGCTACCCAACACCGTGCAACCACACTGAGGAGCCCAGTGGACTTGCACGGGTGAAGGCCGCCCTTTTTGCACCCAATGAATGGCGCGCTCGATGACCGGCACCAGATCGACGGGCCGGCGCTCCTCGGAATCCATGGCCGAGAAGCGCTTGAGACCTTGCACGATATCGGCGGTACGCTGCGCACCCTCCAGCGTACCCTCGATCAACGAAGGCAAATCCGACAACAGATGCTCCACACGCAGCCGCCGGCGCAGGACATCGATCTCGTCGTCCTGCACCCGGTCTTGCAGGGCTTGTAGATACACCTGCAGCCGCTCGCAGTACTTGCGCAGCGCGTGCACATTGCCAAGCACGAAGCTGATGGGATTGTTGAGCTCGTGCGCCACCCCGGCCACGAGTTGCCCCAATGACGCCATTTTCTCGGAGTGCAGCAGCTGTTGCTGGGTGCGCTTGAGAGCTTCGTGTGCAGAGCGCAGCTCATGGTAGGCACGCTTGAGCTCGGCCATTGGCCGGCCCACCCAGACCGTGCCCAGTCGTTTTCCGTTGCCCCCAAGACGCGGCGCACAACTCGCATCTACGGGAACCGCTTGCCCTGTCCGATCCAACAACTGCAGCTCGATCCCTTGTCGGGCATTCACGCCATCGACCTGGGCCATGGCAGCGCGAGCCATGGCGGCGCTGCCGTCGTCAGCCAGCAGCTCCACGAACCGCACACCGCACAGACTCTCTTCGGACCTACCCACCAGTTGGCACAGCCCGGCATTGACCTGCTCGATACGCCCCTGCCCGTCGCAGACGATCAACACGTCCGACATGGCACCGAGCACGCTCAGGATGAACTGCTGCGACTGTTCCAGTTCGGCGTTCTTTTTCTCCAGCTCGACCTCGTCGGCGATCAGACGGGTGTAGACCTCGTCCATTTTCTGGATCACATCCAGCCAGGTCGACTCGTCCACGCCGTCGAGCGTCGCGGCAGGCGCCTCGATGCGGGAGCGATCTCTACTCACGATTCGACCCTCTCTCGTCTTCTAATGGACGGTACAGACCATGCAGGGATCGAACGAGCGCACGATGTGCTGAACCGCCACCGGCGTCGTCTCGCCCGGCACGACGGGTGCCCCGACCAGCGCCTGCTCGAGCGCGCCAGGCGTTCCCTGCGCGTCGCGAGGCGAAAAATTCCAGCTCGTCGGTGCGACGATCTGATAGTTGGCAATCCTGCCGTCACGCACCACCAGCCAGTGACCCAAAGCGCCGCGCGCGGCTTCGGACAATCCGGCCGCGCGACCCTCCGCGGGCAGATTGGCTGGCACGCAATACGGCTGCCCCGGGCGCAACGCGTGCAACCAAGCCTCCATCCACCCAATCACCCGCGCCAGCTCCAGCACGCGCGCCAAGACCCGGGTGAATACCGTGCCGCCGTGGCGAGCCAGTGCATCACGCAGCAACGGGTGACCGTCGACGACCTGCCGGGCAATGGCACCGGTCTCCACCACCTCTCCAGCCAGCCGAGGGGCCTTGTTCCAGGTATACGCGCCGGCTTTGTCCGCGTCCGGCTCGGTACGACCCTGCCACGGATGCAGGGCGCCATTCCCATGCTCGAGCCAGGCACAGGTGGCGTCCTCCGAAATCGAGCCGACATCGACGGTGTCGAGCCGGTGTTGCGCTTGGCGCCATACACCGCGAGGTAACGCGAACGAACCATCGGGCTGCGGGTAGGCGCCGAAACTCAGGTAACGACCGGGGCCCGGCCCCAGGTTCTGCAAACCCAACTCGCTCGCCAGTGTCAGAAAAAACCGCAGATCCCCCCCGAGGGGCGCCCGCGCATGCCAAGACCAAAGCGCGGCTTCGCTGTCCAGGTGGATGAAGGCGTCCAGTGAGTCGCCAATCCACTCCCGCTCCACGAAAAAACGAAATTCGCGTACCGTGGCCAGCAGGCGGAGTCGCTCCGCGTTGTCGATCGCGCGCGTCGATCCACCAGGCTGAACACTGTGTGTATGCGGCCACCGACCACCGAGCGTGCCCAAAATAGTCAGCCAACGCTGGCGCGCTGCCGTCGCCGCGCGAATCTGTTGCCCCCCATCGGGCGCAAAGCGCCGCACTGCCTCTGCGTGCCAGGGTCTGTCAGCATACACGGGGCGCGTGAAATCCGGCATGAAAAACCGGTAGAAGTGCGTGAGGTGGTCGGCCAGGTTTTCGGTCGCCAACATCAGATTGATGGTGTGTCGACCGTTGGGGGGCATCGCCACGCCGGCCAGTTCGGCCAAGGCGTGCGCTGCCGCCACCGACTGGGATACCGAGCAGATCCCACAGATGCGGGGCACGAATACCAAGGCGTCCTGTGGCACCTTGCCGCGCAGGATCTGCTCGAACCCTCGGAACATCGGCGCGTTGACGCGTGCGTCCTGCACACGCCCATCGCTGATTTGCAGCGCCACCTCCAAATCCCCCTCGACACGATTGAAGGGGCCGACCAACAGGCGCGATGTCATGTGAGCCGGGTCCGCCGGATGGCAGGTTTCTCGACCAAGTGATCGGCCACGGCGTTGACCCGAACGCGCTTGGGCGTTGCACTCTTGGACAGCGAGGCCAGCGCGACGAACCACGCCTTGGGCATGTCCGTGGGCAGGCCAACCGGAATGCCGGCGATCTTGGGTGTTTGATGGAAGGGATGGCCAGGCTCTTGAAAACCCGGCTCGGTGCAAGCCACGCAGGCGTAACCGGCACGAGTGCAGCTACCCTCGCCATTCCAGAGCCGGGTGTTGCAGTCGGCGTGGACCTGTGTACCCTTGCAGCCAAGGTGCTCCATCAGGCAGCCCAGGTCCGATGGTTTGACGGCACTGGCTTTGAACTCGTAGTACTCGTTGCGTGTGCAACCGTGGTGCACCAAATGATCGGCGTAAAACCGCGGGCGCGCGTAGGCATCAAGGTCTTGCGCCGCGATTTCGGACGCGGCCAGGGCCATCAAGGTGTCGATCACCCAACCGGGATGCGTGGGACAACCCGCAACATTGATCACCGGCAGTCCACTGCTGGATCGAAACTCCGCACCCAGCAAACCACCGGGGATCTCGTCGTCGTACTGCAGGCCACAGGCGTCGGTGGGGTTGGGCCCACCAGCGGTGACGCCACCCCAGGCGGCACAGCTGCCGATGGCCAATACATAAGACGCCCGCGTCGCGAGCTCGCGCACCCAATCGATCATTGGTCGCCCGGTGCCGGCGAGCACGTGAAAGCGGCCGGTGCCGTTTGGACCGCGCAGCAGGGCGCCTTCTACACAAAGTGCATCGAGTGGTGTCGCACCGTCGAGCACCGATTGCAGCAGCGCACGGACCTCCTCACCACTGGCCAACGACAGCGAGGGGTGCCACAACAGATCGATGCCCGCGGCGCGCAACTGTCCATCGAAATCGGCCGTATTCGCGCACAACAGCGACATGCTGCATCCCCCACAGCCGCCAGATTGCAGCCACAACACGTTCATGGGCAACTCTCCTCAGCTCATCCGGCGTGCCGAGACACGATGCACCAGGCTCGGCCTTCATGGGTGATCCAACCCAAAGCGGCGCATCTTGGCGCGCAAACCGACCCTCGACAGTCCCAGCTCGGCAGCCGTACGGGTCTTGTTCCAGCGATGCCGCAGCAAAGCGTCTCGCAAGATCATGGCTTCGACCACCTCGAGCCGCTCGCTAAGGGTACCACTGCCGGGCTCGGTGATCCAGCCGCGCCCACCGGCACCACTCCCCCGCCCCTGACGCACGCGAAGCGAAAACACATCCGAGGACAATACCGCGCCGTCATGCAGCGTCATCGCGCGCGCCAACTCGTTGCGCAACTCGCGGATGTTGCCCGGCCAGGGGTAAGCAAGCAGACACGCCAGCGCCTCGTCGGAGAGCTGCACACCGGGATGACCCAACTCGGCGGCCACGTCCTGCACGATCTGGCGCGCGATGGCCGGAATGTCTCCCACGCGCTCGCGCAACGGGGGTAAAGTAAGCGTGACGGCAGCGATGCGGTAATACAAGTCCTCGCGAAACAATCCCTCGCGCACCCTTTGCTCCAGGTCGCGGTGCGTGGCCGCAATGATGCGCACATCGACCGGTACCGGTCGTGCCGCGCCCACCGGGCGCACCTCCCCTTCCTGCAAGACGCGCAGCAACTTGACCTGAAAAGCCGGCGACGTTTCGCCGATCTCGTCGAGAAATATCGTGCCACCGTTGGCGCGCTGGAACAGGCCGACGTGGTCCTCGAAGGCCCCCGTAAAAGCCCCGCGCTTGTGACCGAACAGTTCCGACTCGAGCAAGGTATCCGGAATGGCGGCACAGTTTTCGACCACGAAAGGCCCTGCACAACGCGGGCTCGCGTAGTGGATGGCACGCGCCAGTAACTCTTTACCCGTCCCGGATTCGCCCTGCAACAACACCGAGATGTCGTAGCGCGCGACACGTTCGGCCATGGCGCACACGCCATCGAGGGGGCTGCCTGGCATGCGCACGAGGCGATCGAAACCAAACTGCTGCTGCACCAGCGACAGCTGTGTCGCTATGCGCTGCCGCAGCGCACGTGTACTGGTGCGCAGCTCCAAGTCCAGGCGCGCGGTCTGCTGCTGCAGCGCCAGTGCCTCGACCGCACTGCGCACCGACTCCAGCAAATGATCCGGCAACCAAGGCTTGAGGATGTAGCGGTGAATGCCCGCCTCGTTGACGCCAGCGATGATTTCCTCGCTGTCGGCATATCCCGAAATGATGATGCGCACGACGTCGGGCCAGCGCTCGCGTACCTCGCGCAGAAACTGCACACCGGTCTGTCCCGGCATGCGCTGATCACACAGAATGACGTGGACTGGGTGCTCTTCCAAGAGGCAGCGGGCATCGTCCGCACTGCTGGCGGTGATGACGGTGAAGTCATCCTCAAGCGTGCGACGCAGCGCTTCCTGCGAACGCTGCTCGTCATCCACGATCAAAACCGTAGGCATCGCAGGCTGCGCTAGGGGACGAGACATGACGATCGGTCAGCGGTGTATGGCCAGATGGCGCGGCGTCCATGCGGGAGGTAACTTGTGCACGAAATGGTGCCTGGCCACGTGGTAGCTGGGATCGAATCCATAAAAGTTGCGATGCATGCGCTGCAGCTCTTGTTCACGGTACCACGATAGCGGTCGAATCGCCTCGTCGGCCTGCCGCTGCCGTTGTTTCGCCGCTATGCGCTCGACGTGATCCGCGGCGGCCGCCAGCGCCAACGCTCGTGCCAACACCTCGGATTCCAGCACATGCCGCGGCCCCTCAACGCAGGCATCGATCAACCCCATCTGCCAGGCATCACGGGCCCGCATCGGCAGCCGAGTCGCCATGAGGGCACGCGCGCCATCATCCCCCAAGCGACGCGGTAGCGCGTAGGTCCAATACTCCGATCCATACAGATTGCCCATGTTCTTGTAGTGTGGGTTGAGCACCACGGCCTCGTGGGCCCACACGAGATCGGCCGCCAGCGCCAAAAAGACACCTCCCGCCCCTGCATTGCCACGCATCACGCTGACCGTGACGCGGTCGGTCATCTGCAAAATGGCCAGCGCCACGTCATCGATGGCCTGGATGTTGCGCCATGACGCATCGGCCGCACTGTCTCCGGGACACTGCGCCGCCGCCTCGATGGCGTTGAGATCGATGCCGTTGCTGAAAAAATCTTCACCGCCCAACAACAGCAGCACCCGCAGCGGCCGTTGGCGCACCCATTGCAACGCCCGGAGCAAGCGCTCGCAGCGCACGGTGGTCATTGCTCCATTGTAGAAGTCGAACGACAGGCAACCCACTCGGGCGTCCTCGGGGCCATGTTCCCGGTAGCGCAATTCACCCCACTCGTCGTCGGGTCGCGTCAGCGGCGCGGGGGAGTGCGCAAGGGCATGCACCTGCTCGGCAAATACGTCCGCCGCCACCTGCTTGACATGCCCGAGTCCCGCCGCGGTGCCGGGCGGATCGGCCAAACGCACGTGCCCAATCCAGACACCGCCATCGACCGTGCGCCGCAACAGCGCGCCGTCGCGCACTGCCAACACGCGCCCGGGCCGATGATTGGTAAACGCCGCCATGGTGGCGGCACTGGCCTCGTGCGCGTCATACAGATAGCAAGGTTGCCCCCAGAGGGCGTCGAGAACCCCGGGCTGCCCGTCAGCGCAGCGCAAGCGGGCCATCACGGTCGCGGTGTCGTCGCACTCCCAGTCGATGGCACGGTCGGCTTGCCGCATCGCTGGCTGCCAACGCATCGTGGGGGACGGCCCTGCGGGCGGCGTGCGCACGCCAGACTCGAATCGGGCCAACATAGCCAACGTCGCCTGCAGCGCCGCCTCGGTCACTTCGCGCCGGTAGAGGCTGCTCTTGGTGGCCGCTCGCGTGGCGAAATCGGCATGGGCCCACACCGGGCCTGCATCGAATTCTCCGTTCGCCTGTAACACGGTGACCCCCCAGTGGGAGAGCCGTTCCCGCACCGCCCAGTCCAATGCGCTCGGCCCGCGGTCTCCGGGTGGCCCCGGATGGACCACGAAACACGGCACGCGTTGCCAGACGGTATCGGGAATACGCCGCTTCAAAAACGGCGCCAGCACCAGGTCGGGCGCAAACAGGGACACCGCCTCTTCGGTCACTCGGTCGGCGATATCGAGCTCGACGCTCACGGTATGGCCGCGCGCGCGCAGCTCGGCATACAGCCGCTGGCTCAGGCTGTTGAAGCCGTGGCACAGCAACAAAATACGCAGCGCCATGACGAACCAACCGTTGCTTTGCCCTTCAACAAATACGCGGCAACGGCTCACCGCTGAGCCAATCGACCACACGGCGGCCGCCGAAGCGGGTAGCCATCTGCACGAAGTGGTGGGGATCGGCGATCACCTGGCCGATGCAGGCGGCGTCGCGTCCGAGCGGATGCGCACGCATGGCTTGCAGCACACGCTCGGCCACCTCCGGCGCCACCAGGGCCACGAGCTTGCCCTCGTTGGCAACGTACAGCGGATCCAGCCCGAGCAGCTCGCAGGCGGCTTCGACCTGCGGCTTGACCGGGATCGCGGCCTCTTGGAGCACCATGCCCACACCGGACTGGCGCGCGATCTCGTTGAGCGTGGTGGCCAAGCCCCCACGAGTCGGATCCCGCAACACGTGCACACCCCCTGGCGCCGCCGCCAGCATCGCCGCCACCAACGTGTGCAGGGCAGCGCTGTCGCTCTCGATGGTGGTCTCGAACTGCAGGCCGGCACGCTGCGACAGTACGGCTACGCCATGGTCACCGATGCTGCCCGACAGCAGGATCGCGTCGCCCGCACGCGCGTTGCGCCCGCTGATGTGTACGCCGGGGGCAAGCACCCCCACGCCCGTGGTGCTGATGAAGACGCCGTCACCCTTGCCGCGCTCGACCACCTTGGTGTCGCCCGTGACGATGGGCACCCCTGCCGCGCGCGCCGCCGCCCCCATGCTGTACACGATGCGTTGCAGGTCCGCCAGCGCCAAGCCCTCCTCCAGAATGAAGCTCGCGCTCAGGTACAGCGGCTGCGCGCCCATCATGGCCACGTCGTTGAGGGTGCCGTGCACCGCCAGGCTGCCAATGTCGCCACCGGGGAAGAACAGCGGCGAAATCACGTGCCCGTCGGTGGCCATGACCAGCCGCCCCTGTGTGGGGTCGAAGGCGGGCAACGCCAACACCGCGCCATCGTCGCCCTGGCGCAGCGCTTCGTTGTCGAAAGCGGCCAGAAACAGCTCTTCGATCAACTGCATGGCCGCCTTGCCGCCAGCGCCGTGGGCGGCGTCGATGCGTCCGTGGCGGATCGACAGCGGTCGGCTGTACGCTCGGGTCGGGTCGGCCGCCGGCGCATCGAGCGCCACGGGTGCTGTGGAAAGGGGGAGATTCGCCGTCACGAAACGTTCTCCTCGACACCAGCGCCGGCATGCACGATCGGGATGTCCCGGAAGCGCCCATACGTGTAGTGCGCCGCGCACGCGCCCTCGCTCGACACCATGCACGAGCCGACCGGGTGTTCCGGTGTGCAAACGGTGCCAAAGATTTTGCAATCCGTCGGCCGCTTGACCCCGCGCAGAATGGCTCCGCATTCGCACGCCTTGTTGTCGGGCACGGGTCGGTATGTCAAGCCGAACCGCCGCTCCGCGTCGAAGGCCGCAAAGCGCTCGCGAATCTGCAGCGCGCTGTAGGGCACCGTGCCCAGACCGCGCCACTCGAACTGCGCTCGCAGCTCGAACACCTGCGACACGATCCCCTGTGCACGCTGGTTGCCCTCGCGCGTGACGGCGCGCGTGAACTCGTTTTCCACCTGCGCGCGACCCTCATTGACCTGCCGCACCAACATCAGGATGGCCTGCATCACGTCCAGTGGCTCGAATCCGGCGATCACGACAGGCTTGCGGTATTCCTCGCTGAAATGC
The DNA here is from genome assembly GCA_020723845.1 of Hydrogenophaga sp. Classification (GTDB taxonomy): domain Bacteria; phylum Pseudomonadota; class Gammaproteobacteria; order Burkholderiales; family Burkholderiaceae_C; genus Tepidimonas. The sequence continues at coordinate 10,184 of DYIC01000011.1, read as the reverse complement.
TCATACGGCTCGGTGCCGATGACGATGCTCACGTGCGCGGGTCCGATGAAGCCGTCGAGCGGGACGGTGCCGAATTCGCGTACCTCGGGCGACTGCAGGATGTGCGTGATGGCCGCTGGCGTGAGCACATGACAACACAGCACGCTGAAGTTTGGCAGACCCTCGCGCTGTGCCTCCAGGATCACCAACGCCGTCGGCGGGGTGGTGGTCTCGAAACCGATGGCGAAAAAAACCACTTCGCGCTCGGGGTGCGCGCGCGCCACGGCCAGCGCATCGGCGGCCGAATACACCATGCGGATGTCACCACCGCGCGCCTTGGCCTTGGCGAGCGACAGCCCGTCACTGGCCGGCACGCGCAGGGTGTCGCCATACGCGCAGACGATCGCACCGCTCTCCAGCGCCAGCCGGATGGCTTGGTCGATGCGGCCGATCGGCAGCACACACACCGGACAACCGGGCCCGTGCACCATGTGCACGTTGGGCGGCAGCAGGTCCTGCACCCCGTAGCGGCTGATCGCATGGGTGTGTCCGCCGCAAAACTCCATGAAATGGTAGTGCCGCTCGCCGACCTCGTCGTGGATCGCGGCGGCGATGCGCCGCGCGAGCTGGCCGTCACGGAATTCATCCACGTACTTCATGGCGCCCCCTGCGCATCGCCCATGGCCTGCCACTGGGCAAACATCGCCAGCGTCTGGCGAGCCTCCTCTGGGTCGAGCAGACCCAACGCATAGCCGACGTGCACGATGACATAGTCGCCGACCTGCGCCTCGGGCACCAGCGCCGTCGAGATGGTCTTGCGTATGCCGCCCAGGTCGACCGCGGCCTGTTCGCCGTCGAGTTTTTCGACCACGCGCGCGGGTATGGCTAGACACATGCGATGAACTCCTTGGTCACATTGCGAGGGCGGGGCAGGGCAAGCCGGTGCGCGGCCACCCACGCCTGGCCGATGGCCAAACCGGCATCCCCGCACCCCATGGCGCCCGGCAGAAATACGTCCATCCCTGCCGCTTGCAGCCGCTGCACGCAGCGCTCGCGCAGGATTCGGTTGAAAAAGCAGCCGCCCCCGAGCAGCGCATGGCGCACGCCGCGCACCCGCGCCGCCGCCAGCAGCGCGTCGCACAGCGCATCGGCCAGCGCCAGATGAAAGCCCGCCGCGGCCACACCGACGTCCCGCGGATCGCGGATGTCGAATAATGGGGCGACGACCGTGCGCAGGTCGACACACCCGTCCGGGTGAACGACCGCCCCCGGCAAAGGCACTGCCTGGGGCCATTGCGCCAGCGCTGCGGCCGCCACACGCTCCAGTGCCACCGCCGCCTGGGCCTCGTCGGTTTGTCGCAGGCACAGCCCCAGCGCTGCCGCGGCAGCGTCGAACCAGCGCCCGGCGCTGCTGGTGGTGGGACAGTTCAGCCCCCGCTGCAGCAGCTGCTGCACACCCGCGGCCACCCCGGCGCCGACGCCGTGAACGAAGCGCGGCACGATTTCATCGCCACGCCCTAGCGCGTGCAAGACGCTGGCGGCCATGCGCCAGGGCTCGCGCGCCGCGCGATCACCCCCCGGCAGCGCCAGCGGCTGCAGGTGGCCCAGGCGCTCGAAGGTCGCCCCGTCGGTCCAGAGCAGCTCCCCCCCCCAGGCCGCGCCATCCGTACCGAGACCTACGCCGTCGAGCGCGAGCCCCAGCGCGGGCGCCTCGATCCCGTGCTCGGCCATGACAGCCGCCAAGTGCGCATGGTGGTGCTGGACCCCCACAGCAGCCACCCCCAACGTGTCAGCCATCCGCAGCGCCAGCCAAGTACTGAAAAAATCCGGATGCCAATCGTGCGCGATGGCCCGCACCGGTCGACCCCGGCTCGACGCCGAGCGAATCAGCGCCTGCACCGACGATTCCAGCGCCGCACAGGCCTGCGGATCGCTCAGGTCTCCGTGCAGCTCGGACCATTCGACGCCGTCGTCGCCCATCCGGCAAGCCCGGTTTTTGAGCCAGGCGCCGACCGCCAAGACCGAAGCCCCCATGGCTCAACGCTCCGCCAGCGCGGCCCTGGCCTGCGCCAGTTCGGCCTCGAGCCGCGAAATCCGCGCGCGCAAAGCCTCCGCGTCGGCCTCTGACGCCTGACGGTGCTCGCCGTCAACCACCCGGGCCAGCCAATCCTGCCACACCGGCATCCCCTCGCCAGAGATGGCCGACAAGGCGATGACCTCGATGGTGGGGTTGACGCGACGCGCCATCTCGATGCAACGATTGACATCGAACCGAACATGTGGCAACAAGTCGACTTTGTTGATGATCATCAGCCGCGCGGCGGCAAACATGTCGGGATACTTCAGGGGCTTGTCATCCCCCTCGGTCACTGACAGGACCGCGACCTTGGCCGTCTCGCCCAGATCCCACATCGCGGGGCACACCAAATTGCCCACGTTTTCGATGAACAACAGACGACGCACCGCTGCGTGCCCATGCTCGTGCCCGTCCCCGTGGTGATGGAAGTGCGCGTGCAGACGCGCAAACGCCTCCGCCACCATCGGCGCGTCGAGGTGACAGCCCTTGCCGGTGTTGACCTGAATCGCGGGTACGCCGGTGGCTCGGATGCGCTCGGCATCGAAACTGGTCTGCTGGTCGCCCTCGATGACGGCCACCTCCCACTGCGGCCCCTGCTGCCGCAGCGCTTCGATGGTGGCGCACAGCAGGGTGGTCTTGCCCGAACCCGGACTGGACACCAGGTTGAGCGCCGACACACCGTGTGCCCGGAAGTGGGCCCGGTTTTGCTGCGCCACCCGATCGTTGGCACCCAGGATATCGCGCTCGAGCCGAATGGCACGCTCTTGACTCAAGCCAGGCACCGACACCCGGGCCACCCCCGTGCCAAAGTGCAGGGTATCGCGCGCCGTCTCGGCAGCAGCAGCGTCCGCCTGTTGGCCCAGCATCGCATGATGGGCGTGCCCCGCGCCGCCCTCACTGCAACCACACACGACACACATCGTTCACTCCTTTGGTCAAATCACGCATCCGCGTCGCTGACCCGCAAGTCGACGACGCGCAACTCCATCCCCCCCGTTGGCTGCAGCTGGTAACCCCCACAGACGGGGCAAGCCTCGCCCCGCTGGGCCAACGGCACGCTTTGGCTGCAGGACAAACACCACGCCTGCCCCGCGGGCTCGTCGATGTGGATCTGTGCGCCCTCGAGCAGGGTGCCTGGCGCCAGGCTCTCGAGCGCAAAGCGCAGCGCCCGCACATCGACGCCCGAGAGCTGCCCGGCTTCCAGCCGCAGCTCGAGCACCCGTCGGAAACCCTCGCGCTGCGCCACCTCTTCCACCAGCTGCAACACGCCACCGGCCAAACTTGCTTCATGCATGACTGCTCTCTTGGTATCCTGCAGTATCCTCGTTCGGCGCGCAGATCTCAACCGGCACACAAGGATCCAGCGCGGCGGTGAGAAGATTCACCCGAGCGCGTACTTCGGGATCGTCGATCGACAGCGTGGCGAGCACCTGCGCGGCCAACCCCGCCGGATGAAAGTTCCACTCGGTCGGCGCCACGACGTGGTAGTCCAGCACCGTTGCCACCGCTCCCGACTGAGGCTGCCCGAGGCGCACGAGGTGGATCAGCAGCCCTCGCGCCATTTCCACCCAGGCCAAGCATTGGCGCTCTCCAACGGCAACCACCCCCCAACCCAGCCACTGCGCGCCTGACTCACCCCCAGCATCCGGCAAACACAGGCGCACCAACTCGGCAAGCCGATAACCCAGCAATTCCCCAACACTCCGAGGCACGGGTTCGGCTGGCTGCCGCAAACGCGCCCACGAACCCGTGCTCGCGGGCGCATCCCGCCACTGCGGCAGACGGTCGAACCCCGGCCGTGACGCGATGTCTGCCGCCAGCCGGCGCAGCTCGACCTCGCTGCCGTGCGCGAACAAAGGGCGCAGGACGACTCCCCGCGGCCACGCCACGTCCGCCTGTCGGGCCGTGCGCAGCAACGCGCCCAGCCACCCGGTATGCCGCCGGCTCCACGCGTGGAACCAATCGATACCCTCGGCCAGCCATGCCTGCAACCAGCGCGCGGGATCGGTATGCAACCACTCGTCCCGCAACCAATGACTCAGGGCTGGCCAGAGCTGCGCCGGCGATGCTCGCGCGCCAGCCAACGGGCAGCGCTGCATCGAAGCCAGTGCGGCCGTTGCCAGTGCACCGCCGTCGCCCCCGGCCAGCAATCGCGGCCAATCGAGTGCAATCCGATACAGATGCTCCCGTACCGTCTCGCGATGCAGCATGGTATCGATGGTGCCCTTGGCCGAACCGGGCATCGCCGCCGCCGCCTCGATGGCGAGCGTGCTGGCGCAGCGATGCGCGGCCCCGCACAGACTCAGCACAGTGGCCACCAGCCCCGGCACTTGGTCGATGGGCCGCCCCTGCACCAGCGGTGACACCCAATTCCGCCTCGTGCTGCGCACGTTGTGGGGGGCGGCAACGCCCGGGCGCATCTCCAGGCTGCCGGCGATGGCAGTCATGACGACGCACCCGCGCGCCGCCCCAGCAAAAACGCCCGGCGCGACGCCCTATCACCCGGTGCCACAGAGGTCTTCTGGCCCTCGGCAAACAGCGATGCCAACACCGCGCACGCCGTCTCGCGCGCCAGTTCGTGCCGATCGAATCCCCCCATGGGTGAAAACAACGCGCATGCCTCGTGCCAACCGATCGCGGGGTCGTGCGCACCGATGAACTCGAAGCATTGGTTACCAAACGCACGCTCACGCTTGCAACCGATGCGCTGCCCGCCATCCTGCCATGTCAAGGGCAGACACACCAGACTCATGAACCACGGTGTGATGAGCACCCCTCCCGCGACCATGCCATCGCCATCGAGCAGCCGAAAACCCACCGCCTCCACCTGAAGGGCAGGATTGAGGATCGGGAGCCCCTGCATGCGCTCGGTGTGTACCCAGCGGTAAAACGCCTCCAATTGTTCGACGCGGCTTGCCAGCCCGGCGGGGCCGCCAACACGCGCGGTTGCCGATATCCGCAGGGCCGCCGTCGGCCCGAAGGGGTGGGCGTCAGTTGCCATCGCGTTCATCGGGCAAGAGCAGAAACTGTCGCGCATCCCCGTCGCACTGCGGGCAACGCCAGTGCGACGGCAACTCAGCAAACGGGGTTCCGGGCGGGATCTGCCATTGCGGATCGCCCTCGTTGGGGTCGTAGACCCACCAGCAGATCTTGCACTCCAGCCGCGACCAGGGCCGCAGCTGCTCCCGCTTCCCCAGGTAGCTACCCTCGAAGCCGTGACCACCGCTGGCATCCTGACCAATGGGGGCGGACGGCGCATCTCCCGCCGTCATTGCGACGACCCTCGAGTCATCGCCGGATGCCAGTGGACTGTGGTTCATGCCGACTCCAGATACGACAAGACATCAGCGAGGCGCGCATGGGAATCCCGAAGATCCTCCGGCGCTGCCAGCGCCACCGCCGGCATGTCGACCACCTCGACGGTGTTCAAAATGACCTTGTCCATCGAGTTGTAGTAGACGACACGCCAGCAGTTCGGCAACCGCGTGTTGGAGATGCGGCAGTTGCCATAGCCGCGCGCCAACAAACGGATGCGGCCAGTCCCCAAGTGGTGGTCCAAAAAGGCAATGTCTTCGGCCGAGACGGGCAGCAGCGACAGGTTGACCACATGCGCCGCTTGCCCCGGTTGCCAGCGCGCCACCCGGTCACGAATTTCGGTGAGCAACAGCGGGGCGTTTTGCACGTTGGGTGGCAACTCACCCTCCCAAACGGGGAAGCGCTCCCAGACATCTCGCGCCGCCACCGCGCCAAACAACGAGGGCACTGGACCGACTTCGATCGCATCGTCCACCAGCTCGACCGTGCCACACTCGCCGGTGCGCCAGGTCATGAGCCGCCAGACACCGGTAAAGATGGCTTCCTGGACGTGCACCTCCAGTCGCCCCGGCTCGAGCGGAACCACAACGCTCGTTTCACCTTCACCCAACACCTGATTGAGGACGGCCACCTCCCGCTCGGAGAGCCCCTCCAGCCGCAACCGTTCCGCGGTACCGGTATCGGCAACCCGCTGCAGCAGCCCCAATACCTGCTGCAAGGTCAGGCATGCCCGATCCAGGCCCAGCAGCTCTTGCGGCTGGGGCAGCACGGGAGGGGCGTAGGTGTGCATGCCCTTGGGCATCGGCAGATAGTCGAGCGCCTCGTCCTCGGCCGACACGCCCGCACCCTCCGCGACGACGGGAATGGGAAACGCTACCATGGACACTCCTTCAATGACAGTGAGCCCCGGAGAGGGAGACCACGGGGATGCCGATGCTCGGCGGGCGAGAAGGAGGCATGGCCAGCGCAGCCGCCACCTGGGCCAAATACACGTCCCAGTCCTGCATGCCGGCGATGGCCGTCACATACTGACCCTCGCGAAAAAACAACAGCGTGGGCCAGCGCTGCGAGCCATACCGACGCGCCACGGCTTCTTCCCGTGCCTGTGGCACGACCGCGATCACGAAACGACCCGGGAACGCCTTCATGAGCTCGGGTAGCACGACGGCCACATCGCCGCCCTCCGGAAAACGCACCGGGTCCCCTGCCAGCAGTAGGACCCGGTCACCCTCTCCGGCCACCCAGTCGCCAACGCTGTGTTCATCGACCCAGGTTGCTCCGTGGACCTGCACCAACCGCTCGATCAGCGGGGCATGTAACTGTGTTTCGTTCATCATCGGTTCTCCGGACGATAGGGGGCGCCCGTCAAGGCGCGCATCTCTTCGGCACTCATCTGCGACGGAAGCACGAAGTCGGCATGCTGGTGGGGTCGACGATGCCCCTGCATGGCGGCCTCCAGCAGATCCAGCGCCGCGTTTACTTCGGCGGCACGCTGGGCGTCGATGCGCTCTCGCGCATCATCCAGAAATACCAGGAGCCAATCGCCCGCCGACACCTCATCGACCAGCACGGTGCGAATACGCCGCCGCTCGCCACGGCCGTGGCACAACGCAAACGCGCCGTCGACCTGAAGGACTTGCATGGGTACGCCGATACACATGCATCACCCTCCCGCAGGCGCGAAAAAGCGCTCGTCGCCAGTGCGGCACGCGGCGTCGGGCCCGGGACGCTGCGCCTCATAGGTGGCCAGAGCCAGCTCTGCGCACGTGACGGACTCGGCCGGTACCGGCCGCAAGGGGCGGGGCGCCGGGTCAGCTCCCCAGCGCTGCAGCTCGACGAGCGCCAACGCGAGCGCTTGCTCCACCGCCGCCCGCACGACCGGCCGCAGACTCCCGCCATAGTCTTCGAGCTCTTGCGGCTGACAGCCAATGAGCAGAACCTGCGAGGGATATTTCCCCGTGAGCTGTGCCAGCGACAGAACCTCTTGAAAACCCGTCTGGTGCAGGCTCATCTTCTTGGCCCCCATGAAGCGCGGAACATCGTCGTCACGCACCAGCCGCAGCGTGCCCGGCGCGAGCCCGTAGTCGATGGCGTCGAAGATCAACAGCCGATCGGCTTCCTGGACATACGGCAACAGGTACAACCCCTGCGTGCCACCATCGATCACATGGACGTGGTCGGCAAAGGTGTAGCGTTGATGCAGCGCCTCGACACACCGCACCCCGAAACCTTCGTCGGCCCACAGCAGGTTTCCGATCCCCAGCACGACGATACGGTGTTGCGGGCTGTCCGACCCGGGGTGGCAAGTCGATGCGGGCGTCGCGAAGTCCATGGCGATCGTTACCCATCAGAAATCGATGGCAAGCGGTGCAAACCGGCGCTAGCTGCAGACGGATGCCATGGGGCATCAGTCCTTGAACGTGCGGTGGCCCGAGATCATCGTCGAGACGATCGACTGACGCCCCATGATGTCCTCGCGAATCGCCACGTACACATGCAACATCACGAAGATGACCATCGCCCACATCCCCATCCGGTGCCACGTGTGCACATCCTGGCTTTGACCAAACAGCGGAATCACCCACCCGAACAGCCAGTCCTGCCACGAGCCAGCACCCGCGCCTTCGCTGTAGAGCGCAAAGCCGGTGACGATCATGAAAATCGACAGCATCAGGTAGCCGCTGAACATGGCCAGCCGCGCCAGTGGGTTGTGGCCAACGTACTGGTTGGGCCTGGGAATGATGAACAGGTACCACAGCAGCATCCTGAACACCTCGGTCCAATAGGCCTTCTGAAACAACGGCACCCAAAACAGCTCGCGCGCATGGTGGTTGCCAACCAGCGCCCAGTAGGCCCGGCCCAACAGCCCCACGGCCATGATGTAGCCGGCCGCAAAGTGGGCAAACCGGACATACCCCATCACATAGTGGTCGCTGGCTTCACCCGGCATGGTCGGCAGCGGCACACCAATGAAGTAGCCCGTGATGCACAACACGGTGATGGCGAAGGCATTGACCCAATGCCAGATGCGCACTGGCGCTTCATACACATACACCGACTTGGTGATCTGGCCATGCGAGACGGCTTCGGTGTCGGTCCCAGTGACATCGGCCAGGCGTTGCCGGGTCCGTTGGTCGGCAGGCAAGGTAGACATGGAGCACTCCTTCCTGTGCGAGGGGGAGGGGAAGCATCAGGCGGCCAACTGGCCGAACAGGTAGAGCCCTGCGGCGCCGACGGCAGCACCCAGCCCGCCCAGCACGGCGCCACGGCGCTCGGCCAGCCAGCGCTGGATGGCCAGGCCGACACCGACGCCGCTGATGTGCAACGCGGCGGTGGTGAGCAGAAAACCAGCGGCGTAACCAGCGAAGCCGGTTTCGGGCGTTTCGGCACCGTGGGCCAGGCCGTGCAGCGACGAGGCTGCGGCGATCAGCACGAGACCCAGCGCCGCCGGCATCGTGCGCTGGGCAACGACCAGCATCAGGCCGAACAGCACCACGCTCAGGGAGATGGCGTGCTCCAGGTACGGCACGGTGACACCGGCCGCGCCCAGGGCGGCGCTGATGACCAGCGCGAGCAGGAAGGTGGCCGGCCCCTGCCAGGCTTTGCCCTGCGGCAAGGCGGACACCGACCAGACGCCCACGGCCACCATGGCCAGCAGGTGATCCAGCCCGAACGGGTGCAGCAGACCCTCCATCAGGCTGTGGGTGCCGTGGCCGGTGTGAGCCTGCGCAACACCGGCCAGACTGACCAGCAGCACGGCGGCGGAGATTTGGCGGATGCTTGTGGCTTGCATGGGTTTCTCCTTCTGCGGGGACGTTCAGCGGACGGTGATCCTGGCCATCTCCTGACCGTCGGGGCTCATCACATGGGTAGAGCAGGCCAAGCAAGGATCGAAACTATGCAGCGTACGCAAAATCTCGAGAGGTTGTTCCGGATTGACCATCGGTGTGTTGAGCAAAGAGGCCTCGAAGGCCCCGATCTGACCCTTGACGTCTCGCGGTGAGCCGTTCCACGTGGTCGGTACCACGCATTGGTAGTTCTCGATCTTGCCGTCTTTGATCTTGATCCAGTGGCCCAACATGCCACGCGGCGCGGCCACGGTGCCCACGCCTTTGGCCTCTTTCGGCCACGTGGCTGGGTCCCATTTCTCGACGTTGGCGGTGCTCGTATCTCCGGCCTTGATGTTGGCGACCAGCTGCTTGAAATCGTCCATCATCATTTCAGCGCTGTATTGACTCTCCAGTGCGCGAGCCAATGTACGGCCGATGGTGGTGGGCAACAACTGCTTCAGGGTGTATTGCGTAGTTGGCAGACCCAACGCCTTGGGCAACGCGCTGTTGACCATCTCCGCGGAGTATTCCAGCTGCTCTTTGACGCGCTGGCAATATTTGTTCCCCCGCCGGGCGTGGGCATAAGCCAGAATGTAGCGCGACAGCGGCCCCACCTCCACCGCATGGCCACGCCAGCGTGGGGCCTTGATCCAAGAGTATTTCGCCGACTCGTCGACCCTCTCGATCTTCGTTCGCGACCCCTTGAAGTTGGGCCCCTCGGGTTTGAAGTCAGCCTCTGTCACACCGTCCCAGGGATGCAATCCCTTGGTCTCATCGGCGTACTTGTACCAGCTGTGGGCAACGAACTCCTGCACCTGCTCGGGATCACGCGGGTCGATCTCATGGATCTCGTCCCAATTGCCACCCAGAATCACCCCTCCAGGCAACTGTTGTGTGCTCGAATCGTAAGGCACCTTTTCGTAGGTGCCGTAGTCGGCGACGTTGGTCGCGGCCAGACCACCGCCATAGAGCCAGCCGGCCTG
>DYIC01000010.1:23798-46385 GCA_020723845.1 Hydrogenophaga sp. | reverse complement strand
CCACCGACATCTGCACGGGCCGCGCCTCCAGGGTCACCACGCGCACCGGCACCGGCTGCGTCATCCACCATGCCGCAGCCGCCGCCAGCCCTAGTAGGACGGCGACTCCGACCCATCGTTTCGTTTGTTGGCCCATGGTCACTCCAACACCACCCACGGCAAATCATGCCGGCGCGCCAGCGCCCGCAGCTGCGCGCGCGTGCGTTGCCCGAACCAGCGCGCCAAGGCTTGCGCGGTGGCTGGCTGCAGGCACGCCTGCGGGGTCAGTGCGCCCAGCCCGGCCAGCTCGCCCAAGCGGTGGGCGAAGTGGGGCTCCAACGCTGCCACCGCCACCCGCCCGTCAGCGCAGCGGTAGATCCGGTACCCAGCATGGGCACCACCCAACAGCCCGCCGGGCGTGGTCAGGCCCCAGTCGCGCGGCAGTGCCAGCCAGCGGGCGGCGTCACTCAGCGCCACGTCATGGATCCCGCCATGACCGGTCCGTTCGCGCACGATGAGTGCGGCCAGCACCGCTTCGACGGCCAGCAGGGCGCCAGCCATGTCGGCCAGCAGGCTGGGCGGCATCGTCTCGCCATCGATCAGGCCCGCCTCGGCCTGATAGGTCAGATCGTGCCCGGCCTCCTCGGCCCGCGCGCCCGGCCCGCCGACGATGCGCACCACGCACAGGCGCGGCCAGCGGGCGCGCAGGGTATCGGCGTCCAACCCGAGCCGCGCCAGCGCCGACGGGCGAAAGGCCGTGAGCAACACGTCGGCGCGGTCGAGCCGGCGCGCCAAGCGACGCTGGCCGGCCACGCTTTTGAGATCCAGCTCGATCGCGTCCACACCCCGGTGCAGGCGTGCGTAGGCGGCAGCGCTGTAGTGCCGCATGGGATCGCCCGTGGGCGGCTCGATCGGGGTGCAGCGGGCGCCCAGCGCCCGCAGCCGCATCACGGCGGCCGGCCCAGGTAAGTTGAGCGCCAGGCTGACGATGCGCACGCCCGCCAACGGCTTGGCTGGCGGCCGTCGAGTGGGGCGTTCGGCGTTCATGCAGCCACTGTATCAAAGCGCTGTCACGCATGCGTACTACGATAGGGGGTGGAGAATACCCAAATCCGGCGCCACCACCCCCCGCGGGTGGTCCGCCCCAACCTTGCGAGGAGACCCCATGCCATTGCGCGCCACCAAAATCGTTGCCACCCTCGGACCCGCGTCCGATGCCCCCGACATGCTCGAGGCCATGCTGCAGGCGGGCGTCGATGTCGTGCGCCTGAATTTTTCTCACGGCAGCGCCGACGATCACCGCCAGCGTGCCGAGCGCGTGCGCGCCGCAGCACAGCGCCTGGGCAAAGAGGTGGCCATCATGGCCGACCTGCAGGGTCCCAAGATTCGGGTGGGCAAGTTCGCCCATGGCCGTGTCACCCTGCGCGAGGGAGCGCCGTTCGTGCTCGACGCCACCCGGACGGAGCCAGGCGATGAAACCGTGGTCGGCCTGGACTACAAGGAGTTGCCACGCGACGTGGTGCCCGGCGACATCTTGCTGCTCAACGATGGCCTGATCGAGCTGGAAGTGGTCCGCGTGGAAGGCGCGGCCGTGCACACCCGCGTCGTGGTGGGGGGCGAGCTGTCCAACCACAAGGGCATCAACAAGCGCGGCGGGGGGTTGACCGCCCCCGCGCTCACCCCCAAGGACATGGCCGACATCGCCACCGCCATGGCGCTACGGGCCGACTATGTGGCGGTGAGCTTTCCCAAGAACGCCGACGACATGCGCTTGGCGCGCCGCCTGTGCGATGAAGCCGCCACCGATGACCATCGCCCCGGCTTGATTGCCAAAATCGAGCGTGCCGAAGCCATCCCCGAGCTGGAAGCGATTCTGCTGGCCAGCGACGGCATCATGGTCGCGCGCGGCGACCTCGCGGTCGAGGTGGGCAATGCGGCCGTGCCGGCGCTGCAAAAGCGCATGATCGCGCTGGCACGCGAGCACGATCGGCTCGTGATCACCGCCACGCAAATGATGGAGAGCATGATTCACGCACCGGTGCCCACGCGCGCCGAAGTCAGCGATGTGGCCAACGCGGTGCTCGATGGCACCGACGCCGTGATGCTGAGCGCCGAGACCGCCGCCGGCAAATTCCCGCTGCAGACGGTACAGGAGATGGCGCGCATCTGCCTGGCGGCGGAGCAAGCGTACCACGACGCGCTCGATGCCGACTTCATCGGCAAGAGATTCGCGCGTATCGACCAATCGATCGCGCTCGGCGCGCTGTTCATTGCATCGCACCTGCAAGCGCGCGCCATCATCGCCCTGACCGAGTCCGGCTCCACGCCGCTGTGGATGAGCCGCCCCACGGTGGACATCCCGATCTTTGCCATCACGCCACGCGTGAGCACGGCACGGCGCCTTGCCCTGTACCGCAATGTGCACGCGCTGCGCATCGCGGGCGGCAGTGCCGATCGGGACACGGCGCTGATGCAGGCGGAACAACACCTGAAATCACGCGGACGCCTGCAGACGGGCGACCGGTACGTGATCACCGCCGGCGAGCCGATGGGCACGCCGGGCGGCACCAACATGCTCAAGGTGGGGCAGGTGGGATAAAACTGGAAGCGCACGATGCAGCGACCGCACGACGTGCAGCAACGATATTGGCGTTGCGTTCTGGTCATCACGAGCGCACTGCTGGTGATCTGGTTTGGGGTGACGTTCGTCGTCGCGTACTTCGCGCGCGAGCTGCGCTTCGATTTTTTCGGTTGGCCGTTCAGCTACTGGGTGGCCGCTCAGGGCGCGTTGCTGACCTATGTGGCCATCGTCGTGCTGTACGCCTATGTCATGCATCGGCTCGACGCTGTGCATGATGTCGATGCCGTCGACGATTGACCCGTGGAGACGGACAACGCAGTCACCAGCTGGCCCCGAGTCGAGATGCGCTACCATCGACGGCATGATACAAGCGGTGCACACCACCCAACTCCACTCGCTGCCGCTGCTCGCGCGCGGCAAGGTACGCGACAACTACGCGGTCGGTACCGACCGCATCCTCATGGTGGCCACCGACCGCATCAGTGCGTTCGATGTCATCATGGGCGAGCCCATCCCGGGCAAGGGCGAGCTGCTGACGCGCTTGAGTCTGTTTTGGTTCGACAAGCTGGGGCCCAAGGGGGCCAACCTTTGCCCCATCCACCTGACGGGTGAGGATCCGCTGAGCGTCGTGGCCCCCGATGAGCGCGAGCTGGTGCGCGGGCGATCGATGTTGGTCAAGCGGCTGCAGCCCATCCCGGTAGAGGCGGTGGTGCGCGGCTACCTGGCCGGCAGCGGGTGGAAGGAGTACCAGCAATCGCAGTCGGTATGTGGCGTGCCCTTGCCTGCGGGATTGCGCCTGGCCTCGCGGCTGCCCGCGCCGATCTTCACCCCGGCGGCCAAGGCGGCCGTGGGCGAGCACGACGAAAACATCACGTTCGACGAAATGGCCGCCCGCATCGGGCCTGATCTGGCCGCGCGTATCCGTGACCTATCGATCCGCCTGTACCAAACGGCCAGCGACTATGCGGCCACGCGGGGTATCATCATCGCCGACACGAAGTTCGAGTTCGGCCTGGATGCGGACGGCACGCTGACCCTGATGGACGAGGTGCTCACGCCCGATTCGTCGCGTTACTGGCCCGCAGAATCGTATCAGGAAGGCATCAATCCGCCGAGCTTCGACAAGCAGTACCTGCGCGACTGGCTGGAGACGGCACAGGTGGACGGACGGCCGTGGAACAAAACGCCACCGGCGCCGCGCTTGCCACGCGAAGTGATCGAGCAGACTGCGGCCAAATACCGCGAAGCACTCCAGCGCCTGATCGGTTGAGGTCAACGCAGCGGCAGCCGCAACACGAAGCAGCTGCCGCCACCGGGGCGCGGCTCGCAGTGCACGCTGCCGCCGTGCCGCTCGGCGATCTGGCGCACCAGACTCAGGCCCAGCCCCACGCCGCCCGCGCTCTCGCCATGGCCGCGCAGGCGGTAAAAAGGCTCGAAAATCCGCTCGCGCTCGGCCTCGGGCACACCCGGGCCGCGGTCACACACGCGCAGTTCGGCAGCGTCACCCACGCGCCGCAGCTGCACGTCGGGGGGCTGTGGGGGAGCGTGGCGGCGGGCGTTGTCCAGCAGGTTGCGCACCGCGCGCCGCAGCAGTCGCTCGTCGCCCAGAACGGTCAACATCACCCCCTCGACCTCCGCCCCGACAGCCGCTGCTTCCTCAGCGGCCAAGCCGAGTAACTCGACCGGCGCGCGCTCGAAGGCAGGCATCGCCTGCAGGCGGCTGGCCAGCAATACCTCCTCGACCAGCGCATCGAGCTCGGCCAGGTTGCGCTCGATCTCGCGCCAGCGCGCGTCAGCCGCTGCCGGGTCTTGCCGCAGCAGCGACAGCGCTAGGCGCAAACGGGCCAACGGCGAGCGCAACTCGTGCGAGGCGTTGGCCAGCAGCGACCGGTGCGCCTGCACCAGCGTCTCGATGCGCGCCGCGGCGGCGTTGAAGCTGGCCGCCAGTGCGGCCACTTCGTCACGCCCGCTGACGTCCACGCGCTGGCGCAAATCGCCCTGGCCGAACGCTTGCACGCCCGCGCGCAGCCGCTCCAATCGACGCGTGAGTGAGCGCACCACCGGATAGGCGACCAGTCCCACCAAACCCCAGGCGATGGCCAGCGATCCCACCATCCACAGGCCGCGGGAACGCTCGCCGTCGTCGTCGTAGAGCAGGGGGGTCAACAGCGGATCGCCCCAACCACCACTCCAGTCCGTCCACGCAGCCTGGGTCTCGTCGCGCTCGCGTTGCGCGTGGTATTGCGCCACGCCGTAGGCCAGCGTGCCGAACACCAGCAGCACGACCAACACCGCGCCATAGATGCGCCAAAACAACCGCGTCATGCCGCGACTTCGTCCGCGCTGCGCGCCAGCATATAGCCGCAACCCCGCACGGTCAGGATGCGCCGCGGCTGGCGCGGGTCGTCCTCGATGGCGGCGCGGATGCGCGAAATGTGCACATCGATCGAGCGGTCGAACGCCTCTTGCGGATGGCCCTTCAACGCATCCATGATCTGGTCACGCGTGAGCACCCGGCCCGCGTGGCGTGCCAACACGGCCAGCAGTTGGAATTGGTAGGGCGTGAGTTCGCGCGGCTGTCCATGCACACGCACCTGCAGCGCGCCCAAATCCAGCTCCAGCGCGCCCACGCGCAGACACGAATCTGCATCGTCGCGGGCGCCGTTGGCGCGCCGCAGCAGCGCGCGCAGGCGCGCGAGCAATTCACGCGCCTCGAACGGTTTGGCCAGGTAGTCGTCGGCGCCGAGCTCGAGTCCCACGACACGGTCGGCGGCCTCGCCCCGCGCCGTCAGCATCAGCACCGGCAGGGCGCGCGTGCGCGGCGACTGGCGCAGCTCACGGCACAGATCCAACCCGTCACCGTCGGGCAACATCAGGTCCAGCACCACGGCGTCGGGCAAGGGACCGGCACGCAAGCACTGACGCGCTTGCGCCAGCGTCTCGGCATGCCGGGTGCGCAGGCCGGCGCTGCCCAAATAGTCGGCCAGCATGGCGGTCAGCCGGCCGTCGTCGTCAACGATGAGAATGGTGGGGGCGCTCATGCGGGCCCATCCCCCGACGGTGCTTGCCTTCGGCGCGCTGTTGCATGCGTTCGGCCCAGCGTTGCCGCTGCTCCGGCGTCAGCACCTTGGCCGCATCGATCATGAAACGGTTCATGCGCGCCGTCAAGCGGTCGTGCCAGGCCAGTTCGCGCTGGCGCAATGCCTCCAGCGCGGCTTCGTCCAGGGCTGGCGCGGCCAGCAGGCGCTGGCGCTCCTCGCGCAGCGCGCGGCCTTCCTGCCGCAGGGGTTGCATATCGGCGCGGGCCGCTTGGGCCAGGGTCTGCAGTTGTTCGCGCTGCGCCGGCTGGAGGTCGAGCCCGCGCATCCAGTGTTCGACCATGCGCTCGCCAGCTCCTTCCATCGGGCCCATGGGTCCACCCACGCCGTGGGCAGGACCCGCCGCCCATACGCCAGCAGACGCCGTCACCAGCGCCAACCCCACCAAAACCGGGCGCCAACCGCGCCCCCACTGCCGTTCGTCGTTCATGGTCACACTCCTTCGATACCGTTGCCGGTGCCGAGCCCCCATGGCCCGTCCGACAACGGCAGTGTCGGCGGCCGCTGTCAAGCCCATTTGGCGGCTGCGTAAAGAAGTGTCAACGCGGCGCCCAATGGCCGCCTTCCCGTCATCAGCGTCGTCAGTACTGGCGCGCCGGCAATTCGACGACCAGTCCGTCGAGCGCCGGCCCGAGGCGGATTTGGCAACTCAACCGGCTGCCGGGCTGGCGCTCGACCGCGGTGTAGTCGAGCATGGTGTCTTCATCGGCCGACAGCGGCGGCAGCCGATCGCGCCACGCGTCGGGCACGATCACATGACACGTGGCACAGGTCAGGTTGCCACCGCAATCGGCGGCGATGCCGTCGATTCCGGCCTCGACGGCGGCCTTCATCAGGCTGCGGCCATCGGCGGCTACCTCGACCTCGCGGTCGTCCACGGGGCCGTGGGGCCCCGGGGTCACGAAGCGCACGGTAATCACGGTTGTCATCAGTTCAACGCCATGCTGAGCTTGCGGCGGTAGCGCGACACCAGTTCGGCCTGCGGGTCTTCCTGTGTCGCCGTGTGGCCGGCGATCTCCAAGCCCGCTGCCGACTTCGGCGACGGTGCTCCATCGCGCCGGGCGGGCGTCAACAGCTCCAGCAGCGCGACCATCGTCTTGCGCGGGGCCTCGTCGGCCCACTTCTTGTCGCGCATGATGATTTCGAGCAGTTCATCCATCGCCGCGGGCCACTCGCCGCGGGCGATCAACACGCGCGCTTTGGCGAATCGGGTTTCGAAATCGCGCTTGTTGGCCGCGATCGCCTCGTCGAACTTCTCGAGCGGCCACTGTCCACGCGGGTCGTTGCGCACAAACTCGAGGGCGTTGAGCCATTGCGCCAGCGCCTCGAAGCGCAGCGGCACTGGAATCTTGCCCAGCGCGGGCGCGAGCGCGGCGGCCGCCTCGTCGAGCTGCCCCGCTTCGATGAGCAGGCGCACCAAATCGTAGCGTACGTCGTCGTTGTCGGGCGCTTGCGCCAGTGCATCGCGCAAGCGCTGCACGGCCGTGCCCGCATCCCCTTGTGCCGCGGCTTGCTGCGCCTGGGCCAGCTCGGCCTGCGCCATGAGGTCAGCGTCGCTCGGCAAGTGACGGTCCAAGAAAGCCTTGATCTGGCCTTCAGGCAAAGCGCCCATGAACCCATCGACCGGCTGGCCACCGACGAACAGGATACAGGTCGGGATGCTGCGAATCTGGAAGTAGCCCGCGAGTTGCTGCTCCTCCTCCGTGTTGACCTTGGCCAGCACGAAGCGCCCGGCGTAGGCCGCCTCCACCTTTTCCAGTAGGGGGCCCAGCACCTTGCAGGGACCACACCAGGGCGCCCAGAAATCCACCAACACCGGGGTGGTCAGCGAGGCCTCGAGCACCTCGGTCTGGAAATTGGCAAGCGTGACGTCGATCATGTCGGCACCGTCCGATTCTCTAGAATGAAGGGATTTTCCCCGGGGTCGCCATGTCCAGCAGCAACGTCCAGGTCGGTGTCGTCATGGGTTCCAGCAGTGACTGGGAGACCATGCAACACGCGGCTGCCATTTTCCAACAGTTTGGCGTCGCCTTCGAGGCGCGCGTCGTCTCGGCCCACCGCATGCCCGACGATATGTTCGCTTATGCCGAAGCCGCGGAAGGCCGCGGGCTGCAAGCCATCGTGGCCGGCGCGGGCGGTGCCGCCCACCTGCCCGGCATGCTGGCGGCCAAGACCACGGTGCCCGTGTTGGGCGTGCCGGTGCCCAGTCGGCACCTGCAGGGAGTGGATTCGCTGCACTCCATCGTACAAATGCCCAAGGGGGTGCCGGTGGCCACCTTTGCCATCGGTGCCGCAGGCGCGGCCAATGCGGCACTGTTCGCGGTGGCCATGCTGGCGCGCCACGATGCCGCGCTGCGCGAACGGTTACACGCTTTTCGTGCCGAGCAGACCGCGATGGCGCGCGCCATGACGCTGCCGATCGGGGAGGCGTCATGAGCGCCACGCCCATCCTGCCCGGCCCCATGGCCGGTGGTCGCACGGCCACCCTGGGGGTGCTCGGTGGGGGTCAGCTGGGCCGCATGTTCGTGCACGCGGCCCAGGCACTGGGCTACCAAACAGCAGTGCTCGACCCCGATCCCATCAGCCCCGCAGGCCGCGCCAGCGACGTGCACATCGCCACCGCCTACGACGACGAACAGGGCCTGGCGCAATTGATGCAACGCTGTGAGGCCATCACCACCGAGTTTGAAAACGTCCCCGCCGGGGCGCTGGCAACCCTGGCCGCGCAACGGCCGGTCGCCCCCGGAGCGCAGGCGGTGGCCATCGCGCAAGACCGCATCGCGGAAAAGGCCCACTTCGCGGCTTGCGCCCCCTTGGCCGGCGTGGGGCCGGCGCCGTATGCCGTCATCACCGAGGCCGATGATCTGGCGCGCGTACCCGATGCGCTGCTGCCTGGCATCCTCAAGACCGCCCGCCTGGGCTACGACGGCAAAGGACAAGTTCCCGTCGACGACCGAGCGGCACTGGCCGCGGCCTGGGAACAATTGGGCCGCGTTCCTTGTGTGCTGGAGCAGCGGTTGGCATTGCGTGACGAGCTATCGGTCATCCTCGCGCGGGCCGCCGATGGGACCACGGTGCACTTCGAGCCGCAGCGCAACGTGCACCGCCGTGGCATCCTGGCCGTGACCGAAGCCGTCCCCGGTGCCGTGCCTGCTGCCCTGGCGCAACGGGCGGTCGAGGCCACACGCATCGTGGCCGAGCAGCTGCAATACGTCGGCGTGCTGTGCGTGGAATATTTCGTCATCGACGACGGCAGTGCCGACGGGAGGCTCGTGGTCAACGAGATGGCGCCGCGCCCGCACAACAGCGGCCACTACACGATCGACGCTTGCGACGTGTCGCAGTTCGAGCTGCAAGTACGCACACTCACCGGGTTGCCCCTGCCCGCGCCGCGCCAGCACAGCGCGGCCATCATGCTCAACCTGTTGGGTGACCTGTGGTGGCGCGACGGCCAGCCGTGCACCCCGGACTGGACGGGCGTGCTGGCGCTGCCCGGCGTACACCTACACCTGTATGGCAAGCTCGATGCCCGCCCCGGGCGCAAGATGGGGCACCTGACCGTCACTGCCCCGACGGCAGCGCAGGCGCAAACCACCGCGCTAGCAGCAGCGCAGCGGCTGGGTATCGCACCATGGCGCTGATTCTTCACGCCCAGCGGCCCGAAGCGGACGCGGCCATCGACGACGCGGTGCAGCGGCTGCGCGCCGGCCGCCTCGTCGCGCTGCCCACCGAGACCGTCTATGGGCTGGCCGCGGACGCCGACCAGCCCAAGGCCGTGGCGCGCATTTTTGCCGCCAAGGGGCGGCCAGCGGACCACCCGCTGATCGTGCACCTGGCAGGCACCACCCGGGAAGAACGGGCCGCAGCACTCGATCACTATGCGGCGCAGGTGCCCCCATTTGCCCAGCGCCTGATGGAGGCGTTCTGGCCCGGGCCGTTGACGTTGATCCTACCGCGCCGGCCCGGCGTGGCCGACACGGCTGCCGGCGGACAGCCCACCATCGGCTTGCGCTGCCCCGCGCACCCAGTGGCCCAGCGCGTGTTGTGCGCGGCCAAAGCGGCCGGTATCCATGGCCTGGCGGCACCGAGCGCCAACCGCTTCGGCCGCGTGAGCCCAACGACCGCCCAGCATGTGCTCGACGAGCTCGGCCACCTCGACGACGAGGCGCTGTTGATCCTGGACGGTGGCGCGTGCCCCGTGGGGATCGAATCGACCATCATCGACTGCTCGCGCGGCATGCCGGTGCGGCTGCGGCCCGGCACGATCGGCCTCGACGAGTTGCACGCCGCGGCGAGTGTGCCGATCGCCGAGCGCGACGCGCAGGCACCGCGCGCGTCCGGCACGCTGGCGTCGCACTATGCCCCGCGTGCCAAAGTACGGCTGATGGATGCCACCGAGCTGCAAACGGCGCTCGACCTGCTGGGCGGCGAGGCGCGTCAGCTGGCGGTCTATCACCGCACGCCGCTGCGGGTGCTAAGCCCGCATGTCCGCATGGCACGCATGCCCGATGATGCCGCCGCTTGCGCGCGCGAGCTGTTTGCCGTCTTGCGCGCGCTGGATGCGGATGACACGCGCCTGATCTGGGTGGAGCGGCCGCCGGCCGATGCCGCGTGGGACGGGGTACGAGATCGGCTGCAGCGCGCGGCGGCCTGATCAGCGGGTTCGGGCTGAATCGCCTGCGCCACCGTAGCGGATGCGCATCGTCAAAATCGCCAGCGCCAGGCTCAACGTGATGGCGTTGGCGATGATGATGGGCCACGCGCCCAGCAAGATGCCATAGACCAGCCAGCACGCGACCCCGGTGGTGAACGCGCTGTACATCCCTAGCGAGATCCCCGAAACGTCGCGCGTGCGCCACGTCAACCATGCTTGCGGCACGAAGCTGGCCGTGGTCAACACGGCGGCCACGGTCCCGATCGCATCGGCCCACCCTGCCAGCGCGTCAGCGGGCATCGGGCAGCTCGATCTTGACTTCGAGCACCTCCAGATTATCCTGGCGCTCGAGGTGCACCTTGATGTCGTCGGGATTGATCGGGATGTATTTGCCGATCACGGCGACCAGGTCGCGCTGCAGGGCGGGCAGATAGTCGGGCTCCGACGCATTGCGCCCGGAACGCTCATGCGCCAGGATGATCTGCAGCCGTTCCTTGGCGACCGCCGCGGTTTTTTTCTTTTCGCCCAGCAAAAAGGACAGCAAGGACACGGCGCTCACCTCCCGAACAGGCGCTTGAAAAAGCTGGGCTTTTCGGCCTCGATGAAGCGCAGCGGCTTGTCCTGGCCCAAGAAGCGATCGATGACGTCCTTGTACGCCTCCGAGACATCGGTGCCTTGCAGGTGGATGGCCGGTACCCCTTGGTTGGACGCTTGCAACACGGCTTCGCTCTCGGGAATGACGCCGATGAGCGGAATGCGCAGGATGTCTTGAATGTCTTGCAGCGACAGCATTTGCCCGTCCTGCACGCGGTTGGGGTTGTAGCGCGTGATCAGCAGGTGCTCCTTGACCGGCTCGCGGCCTTCGATCGCGCGTTTGGTCTTGGAACTGAGCATGCCCAGGATACGGTCCGAATCGCGCACCGACGAGACCTCCGGGTTGGTCACGACCAGCGCCTCGTCGGCGTAGTGCATGGCCATGAGCGCGCCGGTTTCGATGCCCGCGGGCGAGTCGCACACGATGTATTCGAACCCCATGCCCGCCAGGTCGTGGAGCACGCGCTCCACGCCATCCTGCTTGAGCGCTTCTTTGTCGCGCGTCTGGCTGGCGGCCAGCACGTAGAGGTTGTCGACCTGCTTGTCACGGATGAGCGCTTGGTTCAGATTGGCCTCACCCTGAATGACGTTGACGAAGTCGTACACCACGCGCCGCTCGCAGCCCATGATGAGGTCGAGGTTGCGCAGACCGACGTCAAAGTCGATGACCACTGTCTTGAGCCCCTTGAGGGCCAGACCGGTGGCGAACGAGGCGCTGGTCGTGGTCTTGCCTACGCCACCTTTGCCCGATGTAACGACGACGATTTTGGCCATGGAAACCGCTTTCGATCCAAAAATGGTGTTCAAGAGGACAGGGGTTCGAACAACAGCTTGTCCCCGTCCGGGCCCGTGGACAGCCGCACCTGCGCGGGTTTGCCGCGCACGGCGTCGGGCCAGGGCTTTTCTGCCGTTTGATAAATCCCAGCGATGGAGACCAGCTCGGGCTCCAGCGCCAACGAAAAGATACGCGCCTGGGTGTCACCACGCGCCCCGGCGATGGCCCGCCCCCGCAACGGCGCATAGACGTGGATGTGGCCATCGGCGATGACTTCCGAGCCCGGATTGACCATCGCCAGCACCACCAGGTCGCGGCCGCGCGCATACACCTGTTGACCCGACCGCAAGGGCCGATCGATCACCAGCGCGGAGCTCGGCGCCGCCGGTGCCGTCTCGACGGATACGGTCGGCGCAGCAGCAGGCGCGGCACCACTGCGAACCGCTGCCGCTGGAGGGGCTTCGGCCTCGACGAGCCCTGCTGCCAGGAAGGCGTCTCGCCACATCGGGGGGGCCGCACAAAACGCCAGCGGACGCAACCCTGCCGCACGCAAGCCATCGAGCAAGGCTTGCTGCTCCAGCGGTGTCGGCGCGTTCGCCGCGCCCGCCCAGTCGGCGCAATCGAGCAAGAGCGGCTCATCCTCGAAAAAGCCGGGCGCGCCGCCATAGCGCTGCTCGAGCTCGGCCAACACCGCTGCCACATCCGGCCCGCGCAGACGGGCCACCACCAGCGGCAGTTGGCCGTGGCGAATCTCGAGGGCAACGGTGGGTGGGGCGGACATGGCGTGCATTCGGTGCGCATCTTAGCAGCGTCGCCCCTCCGTGTTGGCGAGGCGCGGTGCGCCATCGTGCCAATGGGCCAATGGCGTTTTCCCTGTTTTTCTTCTTTTGAATCGATCATGGTAGTCGTCGTAGCTAGAACGTCGGCCTCGGCCGTGGACAAGACCGTGATCTGGCGATGCAACAATGGGTTGCGAGACGCTCAACCCTGTGGGCTGGGTGGCAGAAAGGGGCAGCGCCAACGGGAACAATGTTGCTTGGTGCTCGCCCCTCGGTGGATAACCGTCTCGTTACCCGCTCGATATCCACAGGGTTGTTCGCACGCAAAAAAACCACGGGTTGCCTGCCGCGATGCCATCAAGGCGGCGGGCAACCCGCGGTTGGTGGTCGCAACGCCCCGGGGGGCGATGCCGTCGACGGGCGAGCCGCGTCAGTCGATGACGGTGTAGCCCTCGTCGCGGATGGCTTGGGCCAGTTCCGTGCGGGGCCGCGACGACTCGATCTCGACGCGTTGGGCGTCGAGATCGACGCGCACCGTGGCGTCGGGGTCGAGGGCGCGGACGGCTTGCGTGACCGCGCGCACGCAGTGTTGACAAGACATACCGGTGACGGTGAAGGCGTGTTGCATGGGATGGACTCACAGCAGGAAAAACGACACCTGCATCATAAGTCGCCGCCCATCCGTTGCATACTCGTTGGGTATGACTTCCACCGTTGCGCCTTCCGATGCCGAAACCACGGGCCAGTGCGATCTGGGCATTGGCGGCATGACGTGTGCCTCGTGCGTGGCCAGGGTCGAACGGGCCCTGCAGCGCGTGCCCGGGGTGGTGTCGGCCAGCGTCAACCTGGCCACCGAGTCGGCGCGGGTGCAGTGGCGGGCGGACCCGACACTGGCCGCAGAGTTGCCGGCGCGGCTGCAGCGCGCCATCCGCGATGCGGGGTACGACCCTCGTCCGCTGGACGAGGATACGGACGCTGCGCAGGCCGCGCAGGATGCCGCACTGCGGCGCGAGGGGTGGTGGGTGCTGGCAGGCCTGCTGTTGGCATTGCCGCTGGTGGCCCCCATGCTGCTGCAGCCGTTGGGGGTGCACGCGATGTTGCCGCCGCTGTGGCAGGCCTTGCTGGCGACGCCGGTGCAGTTTGGGCTGGGGGCGCGTTTTTACCGGGCTGGCTGGCAGGCGCTGCGCCATGGCAGCGGCAACATGGAACTGCTGGTGGCGCTGGGTACTTCGGCCGCGTGGGGCATGAGCGTGTGGCTGTGGTGGCGCGCGCCGTCGGGCACCGAGCCGCATTTGTACTTCGAAGCCGCCGCCATGGTGATCGCGCTGGTGCGGCTGGGCAAGTGGCTGGAGGCGCGCGCCAAGCGCCGCACGTTGGCGGCCATTCGGGCGCTGCAGGCGCTACGGCCCGAGCGTGCGCACTTGCTGCCCGACGGCGTGCGACGTGACGCCGTGGTCGATGTCCCCGTTTCCGAGCTGTTGCCCGACGACCGGGTGCTGGTGCGCCCGGGTGAGCGCATTCCCGCCGACGGCGTGATCGAGCGGGGCCGCACGCAGGTCGACGAGTCGCTGCTGACCGGCGAACCGTTGCCGGTGGAAAAGGCCGAAGGCGATGCCGTGACCGGCGGCAGCCTCAATGGCGACGGGGCGATCGAGGTGCGCGTGACCGCCACGGGCGCGCAATCGATGCTGCAACGCATCATCGCGTTGGTGCAAGACGCGCAGGCGCACAAGGCGCCGGTGCAGCAGACCGTGGATCGGGTGGCGGCAGTGTTCGTGCCCGTGGTGGTGGTGGTGGCGCTGACCACTGCCGTGCTGTGGGGGACGGTGGGCGGTGCCCCGCTGGAGAGCGCCGTGTTGAACGCCGTGGCGGTGTTGGTGATCGCTTGCCCGTGTGCCCTGGGGTTGGCCACGCCCACGGCGATCATGGCCGGCACGGGAGCGGCGGCGCGCCACGGCATCCTGGTCAAGGATGCACAAGCGCTGGAGGCGGCACACAAGGTGCGTACCGTCGCGTTCGACAAGACCGGCACGCTCACCCTGGGGCGCCCGCGGCTGCTGGCGCTTGCGCCGGCCGAGGGCGTCGATGAACAGGCCGCATTGCGCACGGCGGCTGCCCTGCAGATGGGCAGCAGCCACCCGTTGGCGCAGGCGGTGCTGGCAGCCATCGGCGAGGGGCAACCAGAGCCGGCCGAGGCGGTGCAGGCGGTGCCCGGCCGGGGTGTACAAGGCCGCGTGCAGGGCGTCTCGCTGGCATTGGGCAGTCCGGGCTGGATGGTGGAGCTGGGCTGTCGCTGGACGGGTGAGGGTCTGCCTGCTCGGTGGGCCGAGTTGCAGGCGCTGGCGCAGCGAGACGGTGCGACGCTGGCAGTGCTGGCCTGGCACGACGATCCCGTGTGGCGGCCGCTGGCGCTACTGGCCTTTGCCGACGAGCCGCGGCCCACCGCGGCCGCCGCCATCGCGGCCCTGCGGGCGCGTGGCATCGGGGTTGTCATGATCTCGGGCGACCAGCGGGCCTCGGCGGAGGCGATGGCGCGCCGCTTGGGGCTGCGGCCGGAAGCGGGCGAGGTACGGGCCGAGGTGCTGCCGGCGGACAAGGTGTCCGTGGTGCGCGAATGGCAGGCCGTCGCTGGCCCGGTGGCCATGGTGGGCGATGGCGTCAACGATGCCCCGGCGCTGGCCGCGGCCGACGTCGGCATGGCCATGGGCAGTGGCACGGACGTGGCGATGCACGCGGCGGGCATCACGCTGTTGCGCGGTGACCCGGCACTGGTGCCCGCGGCGCTCGATATTTCGGCACGCACGGTGCGCAAGATTCGCCAGAACCTGTTTTGGGCCTTCATTTACAACGTGGCGGGGATTCCGCTGGCGGCCTTAGGGTGGCTGGACCCGGTGCTTGCCGGCGCGGCGATGGCCGCGAGTTCGGTCAGCGTCGTGAGCAATGCCTTATGGCTGACGCGTTGGCGCCCGGCACCGCTGCCGCCTGCCGCGCCGCATTGACTTGGGTCAACATCGCCCACCGCAGGCTGGGGCATGCTCGCGCTTGGCCCGGCACCCGACAGTGGCGGGCCGTGGCCATTTGGCGGGAGTCCCCCATGCATGCTTCGAGTGCCCTGCGTACCATTCGCGACGAACACGCCGCGCTGTCAGCGATGCTGCAGTCGTTGCTGTGGCTGATCCGGCGTGGTCCGGGCGATGACCGCGCGCGCTTTTTCGACACGCTGCGCGCGATGCTGTTCTACATCGATGAGTTTCCGGAACGGCTGCACCACCCGAAGGAATCCGATCTGTTGTTTCCGCGCGTGGCCAAGCGCGAACCGTCGGTGCTGCCCGTGATCACCCGGCTGGAGCAGGACCACATGAAGGGCGAGTCGCAGGTGCGCGAATTGCAGCACCGGTTGCTGGCCTGGGAATGGCTGGGCGACGACCGCCAGGCCGCCTTCGTCGAGGCCTGCGAGCGCTATGTCGGGTTTTATCTGGAGCACATGCGGCTGGAGGAGCAGGAAATCCTGCCCGCGGCCCAGCGCGTGCTCGACGAAGCCGACTGGCGGGCGCTGGACGAGGCGTTCGAGGCCAACCGCGACCCGCTGACGGGCCGTTATGCGCCCGATCCGGCCTACGAGCGGCTGTTTCGCCGCATTCTGGAGGTGGCCCCGGCGCCCATCGGCCTCGGGGCGTGACCTCACAAACCCAGGGCGGCCAGCCAGTCGTCGAAGGCGTTCAGCAGGCGATCCACATGCGCCGGGGAGGTGGCCGGCGAGCACAGCATCATGCCGTGGAACGGGGTCAGCAGCACCCCGCGGTTGAGCAGGAACAGGTGCAGGCTGGCTTCCAGCGCCGGCTGGGCATGGCGGCGCACATCGTCGGCGTTGCGCGGCGTCTCGGGCATGAACTGCAGTTCCAACCGGGCGCCCAGCCGTGTCACGGTCCAGGGCAGGGCACGGGCGCGCAAGCGCTCGGTCAAGCCGGCTTCCAGCGCATCGGCGACGCGGTTCATGGCGGCATAGCTGGCTGGCGTGTGCAAATGCTGCAAGGCCGCATCCAGCGCGGCCATGGCCAGGGCGTTGGCCGTGAGTGTGGTGCCGATGCCGCTGTGCCCCTCGGGTGCAGCCTGTTTGACCGCCTGCATGCGGGCCGCCAGATCGGCGGTCACGCCGTACAGTGCGCAGGGCACGCCCCCGGCGACGGCCTTGCCGGCCACCCACACGTCGGGTGCCAGCCCGTGCGCCCGCGCATGGCCGCCGACGCCGCTGGACAGGGTATGGGTTTCGTCCAGCACCAACAGGGTGCCGTAGCGGCGGCACAGGGCCTGAGCCGCCGGCCAGAAGCCGGGCTCGGGCGGCACCAGCCCAAAGTTGGTCAGCGCGGGCTCGGCCAGCAGGGCGGCCACTTGCCCATCGGCCAGCGCGCGCTCCAGCGCGGTCAGGTCGTTGAAGGGGATGACCCGCGTGAAATCGGGGTGGTCGTGCACCGCGCCGAGCACCGATGGCCGGCGCACCGTGCTGCCGGTCGCGGGGTCGCGGTCCACCAGCGTGTCGTCCACCGCGCCGTGGTAGCAGCCATCGAACACCAACAACTGCGGCCGGCCGGTGACCGCGCGCGCCCAGCGCAGCACGAAGCGGTTGGCGTCGCTCGCGGACAGGGCCAACTGCCAGAACGGCAAGCCAAAGCATTGCGCCAGCCGTTCACCGACGCCCGCTGCCGCCTCGGTGGGCAGCATGCAGGTCAGCCCGTGCGCCGCCTGCTCGGCGATGGCGCGCGCCACCGGGGCCGGGGAGTGGCCGAACATCGCCCCGGTGTCGCCCAGACAAAAGTCCGCGTAGCCATGCCCGTCGGCGCAGGTGAGTTCCGCCCCGTGGGCGCTGCGCACGAACAGCGTCACGGGGTTGGGCCAGTCGCGCATCCAGTGCAGCGGCACGCCAAACAGGTAGTGCGCCGCGCTGCGCCCGGCCAGCACGCGCGAGCGGGGGTGTTCGGCCAGGAAGCGCTCGCGCTCGGCGGCTTGCAGCGCCGCCAGGCGCTCGGCGGATACGGGGGCGGAAGGGGAGGGCATTCGGGTGTCGCGCATGGTGTGACAGGATAGAAAGGCCCGCGTCACAATGCGGGGCCATGTCTCGCCTCGAACAGGGATCCGCTTGCCCGGTGCCGTTGCGCCGCGGTCTGGTGCTCGCGCTGTGGCTGTCGCTGGGGGCGGCGGTGTCACTGGGCATCACCCGCTTTGCCTATGGCCTGCTGCTGCCGCCGATGCGCGCGGATCTGGGCTGGAGCTATCTGCTCGCCGGCGCCATGAACACGGCCAATGCGGTGGGCTATCTGGTCGGGGCACTCACCGTCCCTGCGCTGATGCGCCGCCATGGTCCGGCGGCGGTGTTGCTGGGCGGGTCGGCGTTGGCGGCGCTGTTCATGGCGGGCAGCGGTTTTTTGACGGCCGATGGGCCGCTGCTGACCCAGCGTTGGCTGGCGGGCATCGCCAGTGCCTGGGTGTTCGTGGCCGGGGGGCTGCTGGCGGCCCGGCTGGGCAGTGTCTGGCCCCGCCATGCCGGCCTGATGCTGGGCCTGTACTATGGTGGCGTGGGCAGCGGCATCGTGCTGTCGTCGCTGGCGGTGCCGGCCGTGCTGGCTTGGGCGGCGGATCGGCCGCACGCCTGGGCGTGGGCCTGGTGGGCCTTGGCCGTGGCCTGTCTGGCGGCCACCGGGGGCTTGGTCCACGCCTGGCGCGGCCTGGGCACGCTGGGGCTGACGGGCGCCGCCCCGCCGGCGCCGGACAGTTCGCCGGCGCCCGCCGCTGCCGGGGGGCCGGCCCACACCGGGGCGCTGCTGCGGGCGTTTGCCCCCTCGCTGGCGGGCTACGCCTTGTTTGGGGTGGGCTACATCGGCTATATGACGTTCGTGGTCGCGCTGCTGCGCGACCGCGGCACCCCTGCGGCTGAAATCACGCTGTTCTATGCCCTGCTGGGGGTGGCGGTGATGGCGTCGTCGCGCCTGTGGGCCGGGCTGCTGGATCGGCACCGCGACGGGCAGCCCCTGGCGCGGCTGAATGCATTGCTCGGACTGGCCACGGTGTTGCCGGCCCTGACCCACGCCTGGCCGGTGCTGCTGGCGTCGGGCCTGCTGTTTGGCGCGGTGTTTTTGTCCGTGGTTGCGTCCACCACGGCGTTGGTGCGCCACAACCTGCCCGCGGCGCGTTGGGCGGCGGGCATCAGCGCCTTCACCATCGTGTTTGCGGCGGGCCAGATCGTCGGCCCGGCCGTGGTGGGCTGGATCGGCGACGGCCCCGGGGGGCTGGAGCGGGGGTTGGTGTTCTCGGCGGGGGCGCTGTGGCTGGGGGCGCTGGCCGCGTGGCGCCAGCGTGCCCTGTCCTGAGAAAAAAAGCGGGCTTTCCGCAGAAAGCCCGTCCCAAGGAGCGTTTTTGGAGAGATCGGGCGGCCCGTCACCGCCCGTGTGCGGACAGGGCCGCGATCAGAAGTCGTGGCGCATGCCGAAGGCGACCAGGCGCTCGTCCTTGGTCTTGGCCCCGACGTTGTTCTTGACCACGACGTCGCGGTAGCCGGCGTACAGGCGCGTGCGCTTGGACAGGGCATAGGTGGCGCCGAGGGCGAAGCCGCTGGCCTTGCCGTTCTTGGCGCCGCCGGCCGAGTCCTTGGTCTTGCTGTAGGCATAGCCGCCGGAGAAGGCCCAGGCCCCGACCGGCACGGTCACGCCCAGCGCGTATTCGCTGTCGTCGCCGTTGGCGGCGCTGCCCTTGCGCTGGTTGTATACGCCCGACACCGAGAAGCTGCCGAAGTCATACATCGCGGCCAGCGCGGTGTACTTGTCGGATTTGTCCTTCTCGTTTTGGTGGGCCAGAGCGACCTCGAATTCCTTTTGCTTGTAGCCGGCCTTGAAGGCGTACTTGTCCTGGGAGACGCCGGCCTTCTCGTCCAGCGAGACGTCGATGCCCGCGTAGAAGCCGCCCATGTTGGGGCTGTAGTAGCTGATCTTGTTGTCGACGCGCGAGGCATAGTCGCCGCCCGACTTGAACACGCCGTTGCTGGAAGCGGTGAAGGCCGAGTCGAACACATCGCGGCTCTCGCCCAGGTCGCGCACGTCTTTGTACACCGTGTTGCTGCGGCCGAGCTTGACCTCGCCGAAGCCACCCATCAGCGACAGGCTGGATTCGCCTTTGAAGTATGGGTCTTGCGACGCGCCGGTGTCGGGGTTGAAGCGGTTTTCCAGCTTGAAGGCCGCCTTCAGGCCGCCGCCCAGATCCTCGGTGCCGCGCAGGCCCCAGCGCGAGGTGGTCAGACCGCCGTCGCCGCCCTGGAACATCTGGGTGGTGGAGGTGTTCTTGACCTTGTCCTTGAGGTTGCCCACCGACAGGTCCACGCGACCGTACAGCGTGACGTTGGATTGGGCCAGGGCGGCCCCGGTGGTCATCAGGGCGGCCAGGGCGATCAGGGATTTTTTCCTCGTCGGATTTCCTAGGGTTGAACCAGAAAGCGGCAGCCCCGGATGGGGGGGCTGCAACTGGGGATGGGCGGCCCGGAGGGCCGAACCACAGGGGCTATTGCACCGGCCCCTGATGACGGTGATGTGAAGTCAATTCGTGATGACCCGAATGTTGTTCATAAACAACGTCATCGGGCTTCACACGCGCCTCAAGGCTGGGCGTCAAAGACCTGGATGGTCCACGGCTGCGACGACGCCGGATCGACGCTCACCTCCACCGCGCGCACGTCGGCCGCGCCCGGCACCTGCAGGCGTGTCAGGTTCAGCACCGGCTTTTTCTGGTGCTTGAAGGGGTTGTCGAAGGCCAGCACATGGCTGTCGCCGTGGATCAGCAGGACCGGACGGCCCCACTGCGCCGCCAGCGGCACCAGCGTGTCGCCGATGCTGGCGGCAAAGCCCGAGTGGCGCGGGAACGTCTCCACCGGCTGCTGGTTGTCGAACGGGTCGGCCTGCATGGCCACCACCATGGCGCGCGCGTTGCGCTGCTGCGCCAGCTCGAAGGCAGCGCGCAGCCAGGCGACGTTGGCGCGGTCGCGCTCGAAAAATTCCGCCACGGCCTTGGGGTCGCGCGTCTCGAAGTTGTTGTTGCTGCCGACGATGTGCACGGCGACGAACAGCACGTCGCCGGCCCACCAGCGCTGGTTTTCCACATAGGGCGCGAAGGCGGGCATGACGGTGGACTGGTTTTCCACCGCGATGGGCTGCTGGCCGAGCGATCGGCCGGGGGTGTAGAAGCGCTGGCGCAGCGTGGCCAGGCGCTCCAGCGGGTCGTAGCCGCCGTTGTTGGCGCGGTGGCAGTCGGTCCACTCGTTGTCGCCCGGGGTATAGACCACGGCACCGCGGTAGCGGCCAAAGTGCTCCAGCTGGGCGGAAAACTCCTCGTTGCTGCACAGCGTGGAGCCGGCCTTGAAGTCGCCGACGTGGACGGTGAAGGCCGGCTGCAGCGCGTTGACGCGCTCGATCAGCGCGCGGTAGGGCGGATAGCTCTTGTCAGGGGGGCCATAGGGCATGTCGCCCAGCGCGACGAAGCGCACGGTCTGGGCCGCGACGGTGCCGGCCAGCAGCACGGCCGTGGCGGCGACGGCGCCGCGCCACGCCCGGGGCAAAAGGGGAAAACGCATGGGATTGGGCTCCTCAACAAAACCGGCCCCGAGGGGCCAGCAGATCGGGGCGAACGGACCGGGTGTCCGCCCGGTGGTCACAGGCCGATGACGCCGCCGTCGTTCTTGGTGATGACGACGGTGGCCGAGCGCGGACGGCCACCGTCCGGCCAGCGCGAGATCTTGGTCGGCGCGTCCGGGTCGCTGCGCTCGCTGGGGCTTTCGCCCGGGTGCTGGATGTTGATGAACATCGTGCGCAGGTCCGGCGTCATCGCGATGCCGGTGACCTCGCAGCCGCGCGGGCCGACCAGGAAGCGGCGGATCTCGCCCTTGGTCGGGTCGCAGGCCAGCATCTGGTTGTTGGGCAGGTTGGCATAGTCGCCCTTGCCCAGCGTCGAGGTGGACACGTCGGTCTGGATCCACAGCACGCCGCGCGGATCGACCCACAACCCGTCCGGGCTGCCGAAGATGTCGCCGCGGATGTTGCCCTTGGCCTCGGCGCGCGGCAGCGACGGGTCGCCCGCCATCACGAAGTGGGTCCACTGGAAGCGCGTGGCGTCGAGGTCGCCGCTTTCCTTCCAGCGGATGATGTGGCCCATGGTGTTGTTGGCGCGCGGGTTGGCGGCGTCGACACCCGGGCGGCCGTCGCGGCCGCGGTTGCTGTTGTTGGTCAGGGTGCAATAGACCTCTTTGCTGATCGGGTCCACGGCGGTCCATTCCGGGCGGTCCATCTTGGTGGCGCCCAGGGCGTCGCTGGCTTGCCGCGCCTGGATCAGCACCGCGCCCTGGTTGGCAAAGCCGTTGGCGGCGGTCAGCGGACCGCGGTCGTGCACCAGCGGCAGCCACTCGCCGCTGCCGTCGGCGTTGAACTTGGCCACATACAGCGTGCCGTGGTCCAGCAGGTCGCGGTTGGCGGCAAAGCCGCCGGGTTTGACGCGATCGCGGCTGACAAATTTGTAGATGTATTCGAAGCGGGCATCCTCGCCCATGTAGACGACCACGCGCCCGTCGGCGGTTTGTGCCACGGTGGCGCCTTCGTGCGCGGCACGACCCAGCGCGGTACGCTTGATGGGCTCGGCCTTGGGGTCGAAGGGGTCGATCTCGACCACCCAGCCAAAGCGGTTGGGCTCATTCGGGTGGCGGGTGGCGTCGAAGCGTTCGTCGAACTCGTGCCAGCGGTAGCCAGAACCGCCTTTGCGCAAGCCCCAGCGTTTGCCATGCGCATCGGGCGTGTCGGGGCCGTTGAAGTAGCCGATGAAGTTTTCTTCGCAGGTCAGGTAGGTGCCCCAGGGCGTCTCGCCGTGCGCGCAGTTGTTGATCGTGCCCAGCACGCGCGTGCCGCTGGGGTCGGCAGCGGTGCGCATCATGGCGTGGCCGGCGGCGGGACCGCTGATCCGCATCGGTGTTGCCGCCGTGATGCGGCGCGCATAGCGCGAGGGCAGCACCTGACGCCAGCCTTGGGCGTCGGCCTGCACCTCGATGATGGACACGCCGTGCGCGGCCTGCGCCTTGCGCACCTTCTCGGCGCTCCAGGTCTTCA
>DYIC01000010.1:0-23698 GCA_020723845.1 Hydrogenophaga sp. | reverse complement strand
GACACGCCGTGCGCGGCCTGCGCCTTGCGCACCTTCTCGGCGCTCCAGGTCTTCATGCCGTCCGGGTGCAGCAGGCCGTCATCGGTGTACTCGTGGTTGATGGCCAGCAGCCCGCGCTTGCTGCCATCGAGCGGGAAGTAGCTCATGCCGTCGTGGTGCATGCCGGCCTGCAGGGCTTGTTCGTCGGCGGTGTTCGTCGCGTCCGGCTTGAACGCGGGCGTGGCACCGGCGACACCCACCGGGTCGCCCCAGCGGTTGAGCACGCGCGCGGTGTAGCCCGGGGGTACCAGGACGTCGTCCACCGCGCGCATGGGCACGCTGGCAAAGCCGATGTCGCGGCCCAGGTTGGCTGCCTTGGTGGAGCCGGCGCCGGTGGCGCAGCCGGCCAGCAGGCCGCCACCGAACAGGGCCGCGGCTGCGCTGGCGAGCGACCCCTGCACGAACCGCCGCCGGGCGGGGTCGGAGACGTCGTGAATCGACGGATTGTCGCTGCGGTTGGAGTCTTCCATCAACGAAAAATCTTTGGCCATGGTGGGCTAACCTCCGGGTGAGTGTGGTCGAGAAACCCGGGTATGGTTGACGCCAACGATGACAGCGTGATGAAACCGGTGATTGGCGAAGGCGATAGATGGGCGTTGCCCGCGTTGGCGCCCCTGCTCTGCCGTCGATTGGATCCGTTCGGGCGCTCGCTTGAGCGTATCGTTAGGGTCCACGGTGGCGGTCCTCGCCGCCCGTGCAACGCCACGTGTCCCCGCCCCATCGTATGCTGCGCCCCTCCTTGCTGCGCTCGGATACCCAACGCCACGCCGATAGTCATTACGAAGCCAGCGTGGTACGACCGCCAGCGCTGCCGCCCTTGCACGGCACGCAGCGCGCCGACGTGGTGGTGGTCGGCGGTGGGTTTTCTGGCTTGAGCGCGGCGCTCGAATTGGCCGAGCGCGGGCGGCGCGTCGTGTTGCTGGAGGCCGATCGCATCGGCAGCGGGGCCAGTGGCCGCAACGGGGGGCAGGCCATCGTCGGCTACGCATGTGGCATGGCGCCATTCGAGGCGCAACTGGGTCGTGAAGCCGCGCGGCAAGCGTGGGCGCTGTCGCTGCAGGCGGTCGATCTGATCGAAGAGCGCATCCAGCGCTACCGCATCGACTGCGAATGGCGGCGCGGCTACCTCTACGTGGCCGACCGACCGCGCAAGGCGCGCGCGTTACGGCAGGAAATGGAATCGCTCGAACGGGACTATGGCTTTGCCACCACTTGGGTCGAGGGGGACGCGGTGCGCCAGTACGTGGACAGCCCGCGTTACGTGGCGGCGGCCTACGAAGCGGTATCTGGCCATTTGCACCCGTTGCGCTATGCCCTGGGACTAGCCCGGGCAGCCCAGGAGGCCGGGGCCTTGCTGCACGAGCACAGCCCCGTGCGGCGTCTGGAGCGTCGCGGCCTGCGCGTGCGGGCGCACACCGACGCCGGCGTGGTGGAGGCCGACTTTGCCGTGGTCGTGGGCAACTGTCTGCTGCCCGAGTATGGCCCGGGGGTGCTGCCCCCGCGGCTGACGGCCCGCATCATGCCGGTGGGGACGTATATCCTGGCCACCGAGCCGCTGTCGCCCGAGCGGGCACAGTCGCTCATTCCGTGCGGGGCGGCGGTGTGTGACAACAACGTGGTGCTGGACTATTTCCGGCTCAGTGCGGACCACCGGCTGCTCTTTGGCGGACGTGTCAGCTACACCACCATGACGCCGCCGCGCCTGCGCGCCACGCTACAGCAGCGCCTGCAAGCGGTGTTCCCGCAGCTGGCTGGGGTGGCGAGCACGCACCTGTGGGGTGGGTTCGTCGATATCACGATGAACCGCGCGCCCGACTTCGGCCGCGTGGACGGCAACGTGTATTACCTGCAGGGCTTCAGCGGCCATGGGGTGGCGCTGACCGGGCTGGCCGGGCGGCTGGTGGCCGAGGCCATCACCGCGCAGTCGGAGCGGTTCGACCTCTATACCCGGCTGCGGCATCAGGCGTTTCCCGGCGGGCCCTGGCTGCGCACGCCGGTGCTGGCGCTGGGCATGGCGTGGCACCGGCTGCGAGACGCGCTGGGTTGAGCCGGGCGCGGCGGCTGGCGGCGACAATCGAGGCCATGAACGTCCTTGCGCCGATGCCGTCCGCCGATACGCCCCCTGCGGGCGACCCCTGGTATCTGTTGCAGGCCTACGAGGCCGAGCGGGCGCTGTGGCCCGCGCTTCCCCGGCTGGCACACCAGGCGCAGTTCGTCGAGGGGCTGGCCGCATTGCGCGATCACTACGATGCCTTTTTGTTCGATGCATTTGGCGTGCTCAACGTCGGCCAGCGGGCCATTGCCGGCGCGGCGCAGGCGCTGGCCACTTTGCGCCGAGCGGGCGTGCCGTTTCGCATCGTCAGCAATGCGGCCAGCATCCCCAAACCGGCGTTGGTGGCGCGCTACCGGGCCATGGGTTTCGATCTGACAGAGACCGACTGGATCACCAGCCGTGACGTGACGGCCGAGGCGCTGCACGCGTGTCCGGGTCACTGGCGCTGGGCGGTCGTCGCACCGCCCGGGGCCGACTGGCACGACCTGCCGCTGGCCCAGGCGCGCCGCTGCGACGGCCCGCTGCGCGACGGCGACGATGCGGTGCTGTTTTTGGCCGCCCAAGGCTGGGATGAAGCGGCGCAAGCCCGGCTGGAGGGCAGCCTGCGCGCCCAACCGCGCCCGGTGTGGGTGGCCAACCCCGACCTCATCTCACCGTGGGAAGGGGGCTGGGTGCGCGAGCCTGGCGGTTGGTGCGCGGGGCTGGAGGCGCGCACCGGCGCCGGGGTGCACCGGGTAGGAAAGCCGTTCGGTGCGATTTTTGAGCACGCGCTGGCCAGTCTGCCGGTGGCGCTGCCGCGCACCCGCGTGCTGATGCTGGGCGACACGTTGCACACCGATGTGTTGGGTGCGCTGGCGGCGGGCCTGCATGCCGCGCTGGTCACGGGTGCGGGCGCGAGCACGGGGCTCGACGTGGCGCGTGCAAGCGACCTGACGGGCATCGTGCCGCATTGGGTGCTGCCCGCCCTGGGAGCGACGAGCGTCCCGGCCGCCTCAGCCGCCCGCCACGCGTAGCGCCTCGCGCACGGCTGTGACGATGCGCTGGGCAGCGGGGGCGATTTGGCTGGGCTGGGCGTAGCCGTAGCCAATCAGCAAGCCGCGCAGGTCGCGCCGCTGCAGGGTGTAGGCCGACAGCGGCCGCACCGAAATCCCCTGTCGGGCCAGGGCCTCGGCGATGGCGGCGTCGTTCAGCGCAGGTGGCAGGCGCACACACAGGTGCAAGCCTTGTGCCGCACCGGTGATGTGCACGCCGGGCTCTTGCAACAGGGGTTCCAGCGCCCGCAGCAATTGGGCGCGCCGGTCGGCGTAGGTCTGGCGCGAGCGGCGCAGCGCCGCGGCGAAGTGCCCCATCTCGATGAACTCCGCCAGCGCCGCCTGCAGCGGGAGTTGGCCTGGGCGGTGCAGGTCGTAATGCGCCTGGCGGAAGGCCTCCACCAAACCCCGCGGGGCGACCAGATACCCGAGCTTGATGCCCGGATACAACACCTTGGAAAACGTCCCCAGGTAGCACACGCGGCCATCGTCGTCCAGCCCCGCGAGCGACGCGATCGGCGCGCCGTCGAAGCGAAATTCGCTGTCGTAGTCGTCCTCCAGTATCCACGCCCCGGCGCGCGCCGCCTGCGCCAGCAGCTCGCGCCGCCGCGCCAGCGACATGACGGCACCCGTTGGGTACTGGTGCGATGGCGTCACGTAAATCAGGCGCGGCGCGGGGCCACTGGCCGCGGCTGGGTTGAGCCCCTCGGCGTCCACGGGCACCGGCAGCCACTGCAAGCCGCAGGCCGTGAACGCCTTGATCGCACCCCAGTAGGCCGGGTCTTCGATCCACACACCGTCGCCCACATCGGCCAGCAGCCATGCACACAGCTCCAGCGACTGCTGCGTGCCAGTGGTGATGAGCACTTGCTCCGCATCCAGGCGCACGCTGCGCGAGACGCGCAAATAGTCCGCCACCGCACGCCGCAGCGGCCCGTAGCCGCCGGAGGCGGTGTAGTCCAACATCTCCGGGCGCGCACTGCGCCAGTGCCGGTTTTGCAGCCGCTGCCACAGCGCCACCGGAAAGGCGCTGAAGTCGGCCGGGCCGGGGGTAAACGGTTGGATTTCCAGTTCGCGTGCACCGAAGCGCTCGGCGAGTACCCGCCCGCGCGCCGACAGCCCGGGCAGCCGAGCATCGTCGCGCGTGCGCGCACGCCGGCTGGATGGGGCTGGGGGGGGCAGCTGGTCGTGCACATAAGTGCCGCTGCCCACGCGGCTGACCAAATACCCCTCAGCGCCCAGCTGTTCCAATGCCGCCACCACGGTGTTGCGCGACAGTCCGAGGTCTTGCGCGAGCTCTCGGCTGGAGGGCAGCCGATCCCCCGCCGACAAGCGCCCGTCGAGCATCGCGCGCCGCAGCGCCTCGTACAGGCGGCGATTCAGCGGCAAGCCGCCGTGGGGCCCCGCCGGCCCGTCGGGGCGCGCCATCTCGGTCAACAAAAAATCGGCCAGCAGCGTCGAAGATTGCGTCATGGGGTCGGGGGCGGCCCAGTCACGAAGTGGCACCACGCCATGGGGGCAAGTGGCACCCATTGTGCACCCAATCGGCCCGCAGAATGAACCGTAACATGATCGACATCGCTTCTGATCCCTTCGTTTGGATGCCGGCAGACCACCGTCTGTTGGGTGACCACGGGCGCGCGATGCCGTTTTTGCTGCTCGGCGACAAGTATGCGCGGGCGGTCAAGTTTGGCGCGCAGGCGCAGCCTGTCATGTTTCCGCTCGCCAGTGCGGACGAGGTGCCGGCGCTGCTGTCGCTGGTCGATGGCGTGGTGCTCACGGGCTCGCCGTCCAATGTCCATCCGCGCCACTTCGGCGAAGCGGTCGCCGACCCCTCGCTGCCGCTGGACGAGGCGCGCGACGAGGTGACGCTGGCCGTGGTGCGCCACGCGCTGGCGGCGGGCATCCCGCTGTTGGGCATCTGTCGCGGCTTTCAAGAGATCAACGTCGCGCTGGGTGGCAGCTTGCACCAGGCGGTGCACACCCTACCCGGCCACCTGGACCACCGCGAGCCCAAAGGCGCGCCCATCGACGAGCAGTACGCCCCGCGCCACGACGTCACGCTGCAACCCGGCTCGCTGCTGCACGGCCTGGCGGGGGGCGCCCCGGTAGTGCGCGTCAATTCGCTGCACGGGCAGGGCATCCGGCGCTTGGCGCCGGGGCTGCGTGCGGTGGCACACGCGCCCGATGGGCTCATCGAGGCCGTCGAGTTCACCGACGCGCGTGCCTTTGCGCTGGCGGTGCAGTGGCACCCCGAGTGGCGCTATGGGGACAACCCCGTGTCGAGCGCCATCTTTCGCGCCTTTGGCGAGGCGCTGCGTCAGCGGCGTCAGCGCCGGGCGGCCGACGCGCGCGCGTTTGCTGCCGCCCCGGAACTCCCCTGAGCGGTTGACCAGGGCCCGGGGTTGTGCCCGCCGCGCGTTCGGCGCCAGAATCACCGGGTCATCCCAGCGGGGTGGTGGCCCCTGGACGCGCCGCCACCCGATCCGGGACCACGGAGCAACCCATGAGCAGTTCCAAACACCTCAAATCCTTCAACGAACTCGAACAATGGCTCAACGAGCGCCGCGTTACCGAGGTCGAGTGCCTGGTGCCCGACCTGACCGGTGTGGCGCGCGGCAAGATCCTGCCGCGCGAGAAGTTCACCGAGGACCGCGGCATGCGCTTGCCACAGGCCATCGTGGCCATGAGCGTGACCGGCGAGCAGCCCAAGAGTGGGCCGTACTACGACGTCATCGAGCCCACCGACCGCGACATGCAACTGCGCCCGGATCCGACGACGGCGCGCATCGTGCCGTGGGCCAGTGATCCGACCGCGCAAGTCATCCACGACTGCTTCGACCACAGCGGCAAGCTCATCCCGTATGCGCCGCGTAGCGTGCTGCGCCACGTCTGTGGCCTGTACGAGGCGATGGGCCTAGAGCCCGTGGTCGCACCCGAGCTCGAGTTTTACCTGACCGCGCGCAACACCGACCCCAACACGCTGCTGCACCCGCCGATTGGCCGCAGCGGCCGCGCCGAAACGTCGCGCCAGGCCTACTCCATCGACGCCGTCAACGAGTTCGATCCCCTGTTCGAGGAGATCTACGACTACTGCGACAAGATGGAGCTCAACGTCGACACCCTCATCCACGAGGTCGGCGCGGGGCAGATGGAGATCAACTTTTTTCACTCGCACCCGCTGGCGCTGGCCGACGAGGTGTTTCTCTTCAAGCGCACGGTGCGCGAAGCCGCGCTGCGCCACGATATGTACGCCACTTTCATGGCCAAGCCGATCGCCGGCGAGCCGGGCAGCGCCATGCACATCCACCAAAGCATCGTCGACAAGGATACCGGGCGCAACATTTTCAGCAATGAGGATGGCAGCCCCTCGGAGGCGTTCTACCACTACATCGGCGGGCTGCAGCGCTACATCCCGGCCGCCATGGCGCTGGTGGCGCCCTATGTCAACAGCTACCGGCGCTTGGCGCGGCATACCGCCGCGCCCATCAACATCGAGTGGGGGCACGACAACCGCACCGTCGGCATCCGCTCGCCGATCTCGCAGCCGCAGGCGCGCCGGCTGGAAAACCGCGTCATCGGCGCCGACGCCAACCCCTACATCGCCATGGCGATGACGCTGGCGTGCGGCTATTTGGGCCTGGTCAACAAAATCAAGCCCAAGCCCGAGATGCGCGGCGACGCCTATCTGTCGGCCTATGCGCTGCCGCGCAGCCTGGGCGAAGCGCTGGACTGGTTGCGCCGGGAGCCCGACCTGCACCACGTGCTGGGCGAGGACTTCATCACCATCTACACCGAGATCAAGGAACTCGAGTTCGAGGAGTTCATGAAAGTGATCTCGCCCTGGGAGCGTGAGCACCTACTGCTGCACGTCTGAACTGCCCGACCCACCGAGGAGCCTGCCGCCATGAACGCCCCCGCCGACACCGCCACCCTCTCGAGCGACCCCACGCGCACGCTGCAGGCCCTCGACAGCGCGCACTACCTGCACCCCTTCACCGACCATCAGGCGCTGGCGGCCAAGGGCGCGCGCGTCATCACCCGCGCCGAGGGCATCTATATCTGGGACTCGCAGGGGCACCGCATTCTGGACGGCATGAGTGGGCTGTGGTGTGTCAACGCCGGCTACGGCCGGCGCGAGCTGGCCGATGCCGCGTACCGGCAAATGCTGACGCTGCCGTTTTACAACACCTTTTTCCAGACCACGACCGAGCCCCCGGTGCGGCTGGCCGCGCGCCTGAGCGAGCTGGCCCCACCGGTGGACGGGCGGCGCTTCAGCCACGTGTTCTTCACCAGCAGCGGCTCGGAGGCCAACGACACCAACGTGCGCCTGGTGCGCCGGTACTGGGACCTGATGGGCCAGCCGCAGCGCAAGGTCATCATCAGCCGCTGGAATGCCTACCACGGTTCGACCGTCGCCGCCGCTTCGCTGGGCGGCATGACCGGCATGCACGAGCAAGGCGACCTGCCCATTCCCGGCATCGTGCACATCCAGCAGCCGTACTACTGGGACCTGCGCGAGCCAGGCGAGACGCCAGCCGACTTTGGCCGGCGCGCCGCGCGCTGGCTGGAGGAGAAAATCCTCGAAGTCGGCCCGGACAAGGTGGCGGCCTTCATCGCCGAGCCGGTGCAGGGCGCCGGCGGCGTCATCATCCCGCCCGAGACGTACTGGCCCGAGATCCAGCGCATCGTCGAGCGGTACGGCATTTTGCTCATCTCGGACGAAGTCATCTGCGCGTTCGGCCGCCTCGGGCATTGGTTTGCCTACGAGCGCTTCGGTACCAAGCCGGACTTGGTGACATTTGCCAAAGGGGTGACCAGCGGCTACATCCCGCTGGGGGGCGTGCTCGTCAATGAGCGCGTGGCGCAGGTGCTGGCCGCCGGCGGCGAGTTCACCCACGGCTACACCTACAGCGGCCATCCGGTGGCGTGTGCCGTGGGGCTGGCCAACCTCGACCTGATGCAGCGCGAGGGCCTGCCCGAGCGCGTGCGCACCGACACCGGCCCCTATCTGGCCGAGCGCTTTGCGACATTGGCCGACCATCCGCTGGTGGGCGTGACCGAGACCTGCGGCATGGTCGCGGGCCTCATTCTGGTGCGCGACAAGGCGACGCTGGCGCGTTTTGCCGAAGAATGGGCGGTCGGCATGACGTGCCGCGGGCATTGCTTCGACACCGGCGTGGTCATGCGCGCGGTGGGCGACCGCATGATCATCGCGCCGCCGCTGGTGATGACGCGTGCCGACATCGACGAGATGATCGGCTTGATCCGCCGTGCGTTGGACGCGACGCTGGCGGATTTGCAACGCCAGGGCAAAATTGGATAGCGTCTGCCCTAGAATCCCCACTCGGCATGGTGGGGCTCGAGGCTGCTGCCGATCTGGCCCGCAATGTGCTTGTTTGGCAAACCCGTCGATCCTTCTCACGAATTCTGGACAGGAGTGTGGACATGAAGAAGCGCTTGTTGGCCCTAGCGATGGCGGCTGCGTTCGTCGCCGGCTGTGGCAAGAAAGAAGAGCCCGTCGCCCAACCGACACCGGCGCCCGCACCCGCGGTGGCCCAAGCCCCGGCCGGCCCCGTGCTCGATGACGAGAAAGTGCTCAACATCTATAACTGGCCGGATTACATTCCGGACGGCATGCTCGAGGCTTTCGAGAAGGAAACGGGCATCAAGGTCAACTACGACACGTTCGAGACCAACGAGGCGCTGCACGCCAAGCTGGTGGCGGGCAACACCGGCTACGACATCGTCGTGCCCGGCAGCGTGTTCGCCAAGCCGCAGATCGAAGCCGGCATGTTCCAACCGCTGGACAAGGCCAAGATCCCCAACTACGGTAACCTCGACGCGGGCGTCATGAAGGTGCTCGAGCGCGTCGATCCGGGCAACCAACACCTGGTGCCGTGGGCGTGGAGTTTCACGACGGTGGGCATCAACAAGCAAAAGGTCGAGAAGGCGCTGGGCGGCATGCCGATGCCAGAGAACGCCTGGGACCTGGTGTTCGACCCCAAGTACACCGCCAAGCTCAAGTCGTGCGGCATCGCCTACCTCGATTCGCCCACCGAAATCATTCCGGTGGCGCTGCACTACATCGGCAAGGATGCCTACTCCAACGACCCGGCCGACTACAAGGCCGCGGTGGACATGCTCATGAAGGTGCGCAAAGACATCCGCATCTTCAGCTCGACCATGATCGACGATATTGCCAGCGGCAAGGCGTGCGCCGTCATCGGCTGGGCGGGTGACATCAACATCGCGGCCGGGCGCGCGGCCGAGACCGGCTCCAAGGACGAGATCGTCGCGCTGCTGCCCTCCACCGGGGCGTTGGCCTTCTTCGACACCATGGCCATCCTCAAGGACGCCAAGCACCCCAACAACGCACACGCGTTCATCAACTTCTTCCTCAAGCCGGAAAACGCCGCTGCCATGGCCAACGAGATGGGCTACAACACCGGCAACACGAAGGGTCGCGATCTGATCAAGCCCGAGGTGGCCAACAACCCGTCGATCTTCCCGCCGGCGGACT
Source organism: Hydrogenophaga sp. (assembly GCA_020723845.1). Classification (GTDB taxonomy): domain Bacteria; phylum Pseudomonadota; class Gammaproteobacteria; order Burkholderiales; family Burkholderiaceae_C; genus Tepidimonas. The sequence goes on along the minus strand of DYIC01000010.1, from coordinate 14,052 downwards.
ACATGCCCAAGTTGATCCAGCCCAGCAGCTTCACCAACGAAGCGCGCGAGGCGATGGCGTCGGCCTACAACGCGTTCAAGCGCGGCAAGTAAACGCGCCCAAACGGTGTGCGGATGCACCACCGATGAGCACCGGGCTGTTCGTGCCGAGGGTATGAACAGCCCGTTTTCTTTCTCTGACCGACCCCTGGGTCGCGTGACCCGCAGGAGTGTGATCCGTCATGGCCGAACCGTCCCGTGCTCCCGCTGAACGGGAAAACTACTTGGTCACCGAAAAGCTCGTCAAGCGCTTCGACGAGGCGCTGGCCGTTGACGAGGTGTCGTTGTCGGTGCGCAAGGGAGAAATCTTTGCGCTGCTGGGCAGCTCGGGCTGCGGCAAATCCACCCTGCTGCGCATGTTGGCGGGGTTCGAGACCCCGACTTCCGGGCGCATCCTGCTCGGCGGCCAGGACGTCGCCGGCCTGCCCCCGTATGAGCGGCCGGTCAACATGATGTTTCAGAGTTACGCGCTCTTTCCACATCTGGACATCTGGGAAAACGTCGCCTTCGGCCTCAAGCGCGAGGGGCTGCCCAAGGCCGAAATCGACAAGCGCGTGAGCGACATGCTGGCGCTGGTGCAACTGAGCGCGTACGCACGACGCAAGCCGCACCAGCTCTCGGGTGGGCAGCAGCAGCGCGTGGCGCTGGCGCGCAGTCTGGCCAAGCGGCCCAAGCTGCTGCTGCTCGATGAGCCGCTGGGGGCGCTGGACAAAAAACTGCGCGAGCAGACCCAGTTCGAGCTCGTCAACATCATCGAGCAGGTGGGCGTGACCTGCGTCATGGTCACGCACGACCAGGAAGAGGCCATGACCATGGCCAGCCGTATCGCGGTCATGAGCAAGGGCCGGGTATTGCAGATCGGCACCCCGCAGGAGATGTACGAGTTTCCGGCCAACCGCTTCGTGGCCGACTTCATCGGCAGCGTCAATCTGTTCGACGGCACACTCAGCATCGATGAGCCCGACCACTGCGCCGTGTCCACCCCGTTGGGCGTCATCCACGTCGGGCACGGCACCACTGGCACCGTCGGGATGCCCATCAGCGTTGCGGTGCGGCCCGAAAAGATCGAGATCGCCAAGACCCGACCCGAGGGCGTGCCGTGTAACCTGTTTCAGGGCCGGGTCAAAGAGATTGCCTACTTCGGCTCGTACAACAGCTACATCGTCGTCACACCGCAGGGACAAAAAGTCAAGATCACCGAAGCCAACACCTCGCGCCACGACCTGTCCGACATCACCTGGGAGGACGAGGTTTGGTTCTGGTGGAACGACACTGCTGGTGTCGTGCTGCGCGACTGACCGCGGCGCATGTCCGCATCCCCACTGCCTGCGCCATCATGAGTCACCCCTCCACCCCCGAGCGCGCCGCGCCGCTGCCGATGCCCGGGCGGCGTTTCGTCATTGCCGTGCCGTTTGGCTGGCTGACGGTCTTTTTTGCACTGCCGTTCCTGATCCTGCTCTACATCAGCTTCGTCGACATGGGTGACGGCATCGACCCGTTCCAGCCCTTGTGGGACGCTGAAACCGGCGTGCTGCGCTTGAAGTACGAAAACTACTGGAGCATCTTCAAAGCGCAGTGGGACGGTCCGCTGTTTCAGACGCTGTACGTCGAAGCGTACGCGCGCTCGCTGCTGTATGCAGCCATCACGGCGACGCTGTGCCTCTTGATCGGGTATCCGTTCGCGTATTTCATCGCCCGCAGCGCGCCCGCGGTGCGCCCGGCGCTGCTGCTGCTGGTGATGCTGCCGTTTTGGACCTCTTTTCTGCTGCGCGTCTACGCCTGGAAGGGCATTTTGGCCGACGCGGGCATCCTCAACCGCGCGCTCATGGCGCTGGGCGTGATCGATGAGCCGCTGCACCTGCTCTACACCAACGTGTCGATGCTGGTGGGCATGACGTATGTGTACTTGCCCTTCATGGTGCTGCCGCTGTACGCCAACCTGGTCAAGATGGACTGGCGGCTGCTCGAGGCCGCCTACGACCTGGGTGCCACGCCCTGGAAGGCGTTCTGGTTGGTGACGGTACCGCTGTCCAAGGCCGGCATCATCGCGGGCTTCATGCTGGTGTTCATCCCGTCGGTGGGCGAGTTCGTCATCCCCTCGCTGCTGGGCGGCCCGGAGAACCTGATGATCGGCCGCGTGGTGTGGGACGAGATGTTCACCGCCAACAATTGGCCGCGGGCCGCGGCGCTGGCGGTGGTCATGATCGCGCTCATCGTCGTGCCGCTGGCCATCTACTACCGCTACAGCGGCGAGCGCGCCGCACACTGAAGGGGAGTCGCCATGACGCGTTGGCTCGGACGCCACTTTAGCAAAGGCTGGTTGCTGCTGGTGTACGCGTTTTTGTACGCCCCGCTGCTGTTCATGATCGTCTTTTCGTTCAACAGCACGCGGCAAGACGCGGTGTTCACCGGCTTCTCGCTGCGCTGGTACGAGGCGCTACTGGCCGACACCAAAATCGTCAACGGGTTCTTCGTGTCGCTCAAAGTGGCGCTGACGACCGGCGTGCTGTCGGCGGTGCTGGGCACGTTCGCCGCCTTCGTGCTGGTGCGCTACCGGCGCTTCTGGGGCCGAACGGTGTTTTCGGGCATGGTCAACGCGCCGCTGGTCATGCCAGAGGTGATCATTGGCCTGTCCCTGCTGTTGCTGATGGTGGGCGCGCAAAACGTCTTCGGCTGGCCGCAGCGTGGCATGCTCACCATCGTCCTGGGCCACACGCTCATGGGCATGGCATATGCCATGGTGGTGGTGCAGTCGCGCCTGCTCGAGATGGACCGCCGCATCGAAGAAGCCGCCATGGACCTGGGTGCGCGCCCGCACCAGGTGTTCTTTCTGGTGACGCTGCCCAACATCGCGCCTGCCGTGCTGGCGGCATTTCTGCTGTCGTTTACGCTGTCGTTCGACGACGTGGTGATCTCGGAGTTTTTGTCGGGCCCCGGTGTCAACACGCTGCCGCAGGTCATCTTCGGCTACGCGCGGCGCGGCATCAACCCCACCATCTACGCCGCGGCCACGATCCTGATTGCAGTGGTGACGGCGGTCATCGTCAGCTACGCGTTGTGGGTGGCGCGCAACACGCGTCGGCGCGAGCGCGAGATCGCAGCCGCCACCCGTGCCTGAGCCCCAACCGTCAGCGTGCCGCATCACCGGGAGGGCCGGTGCGCGATAGGGTCTTGACGCGGCCGTCGCTGTGTCGGGCCCCGCTGTCGCTACCCTTGGCGGCATGATCGACGCCATGCCGGGTTTGCAGCACCGCTACGCCACCGAACTCGCCCCGTTGTGCATCCCGTGGCGGGCGGCACCGGTGCCACAGCCCGCGCTCGTGGTCTTCAATGATGCGCTGGCGGCCGAACTCGGTTGGCCTGCCGAACGGTTGCGCGGGCCCGAGGGCGCGGCCTTGCTGTGTGGTCAAGGGTGGCCGCCAGAGGTGCGCACCGTCGCGCAGGGGTACGCCGGCCACCAGTTCGGCGGCTATGTGCCGCGCCTGGGGGACGGGCGCGCCCTGTTGCTGGGCGAGGTGCTCGACCGCCATCGCCGCCTGCGCGACGTGGCGCTCAAGGGCTCTGGGCGCACCCCCTTTGCGCGCGGCGGTGACGGCAAGGCGGCGCTGGGGCCGATGCTGCGGGAATATCTGATCAGCGAAGCCATGCACGCGTTGGGCGTGCCCACCAGCCGGTCGCTCGCCGTCGTCGCCACCGGTGAGACGATCTGGCGCGAGGTGGACGGCTTGCCCCAGCGTGTGCCGGGCGCGGTGCTGGTGCGCGTGGCGGCGAGCCACATCCGGGTCGGCACCTTTCAGTGGGTAGCGGCCAGTGGGGATGTGGAGCTGCTGCGGCGCTTGGCCGACCACACCTTGCAGCGCCACGACCCCGGGCCGCATGAGCAGCCGTATGTGGCGCTGCTGGAAGGCGCGTGCGAGCGGCAGGCGGCGCTGGTGGCCCAGTGGATGGGGTTGGGCTTCATCCACGGCGTCATGAACACGGACAACATGACGCTCTCCGGCGAGACGATCGACTACGGCCCATGCGGGTTCATGGAGGCGTTCGATCCGCAGACGGTGTTCAGCTCCATCGACCATGGCGGCCGCTATGCCTGGGGCAACCAACCGCGCATGGCGCAGTGGAACCTGGCACGGCTGGCCGAGGCCTTGTTGCCACTGCTGCATCCCGACGAAGAGGCCGCGCTGGCCCTGGCTCAGGCCGCGATCGAGCGCTTTGGCGCGCGCTACCGGCACCATTGGCTGGCGATCATGCGGGCCAAACTGGGCTGGCAAGCGGGTGAGGCGCCGCCGACCGATGCCGCGCTGGACGGCGCAGACCAGGCGCTCATCGACGACTGGCTGCACCTGCTGCACGCGCAAGCGGTGGATTGGACGCTGGCGCACCGGCGCTTGAGCGATTTGGCGGCGGCACTCGACACCCAACCGGCGCGCGCGTCGTCGTCAGCGGCGCAGCCACTGGCCGCGCTGTTTGCCGATGTGGCGGCGCTGGATGCATGGCTCGTGCGCTGGCAAGCGCGCCTGCAGCGCAACGCGCACGGGTCCCCCACGGACTGGGCGCACGCCATGCGGTGCGTCAACCCGATTTATATCCCGCGCAACCAGCGCGTGGAAGAGGCGCTGCGCGCCGCCAGCGACGAGGGCGATCTGGCCCCGTTCGAGGCGCTGCTGTCCGTGGTGCAGCAGCCGTTTGATGAGCGCCCGGGGCTCGAGCGCTATGCCCAACCGGCCGATCCCATGACTGCTCGCCGCTATCGCACCTTTTGCGGCACCTAGGACGGCAGTGTAGGACGACCTGTCACGGGCGCGGAAGCGGACCACCAGTGCGTGCCGCAAGTGGCTGCGCCAGGCGCGCCCGCGCTGCCGTACGATAGAACACTGCAACCGAAGGAGCCTGTGCCATGCCCGAAACCCCCACCCCCGCTGTCACCCCGGCGCTCGATGGCCGCGCTGTCATCGACGGCCGCCGGGTCGAGGCGGCCGACGGCCGCACATTCGACTGCCTTTCGCCCATCGACGGGCGGCTGTTGACCACCGTGGCGCGCGGCGGCCCGGCCGACATCGACGCGGCGGTGGCGGCGGCGCGGCGCGCGTTCGAGGACCGGCGTTGGTGTGGCCAAGCCCCGGCGGCGCGCAAACGCGTGCTCATCCGCCTGGCCGAGCGGCTGCTGGCCCACGCCGACGAGCTGGCGCTGACCGAGACGCTGGACATGGGCAAACCCATCCGTTACGCCAAGAGCGTGGACGTGCACAGCGCGGCCAATTGCATCCGCTGGTACGGCGAGGCGGTGGACAAGATCTACGACGAAATCGCGCCTACCCCACGCACTGCGCTGGCGCTGGTCACGCGCGAGCCAGTCGGGGTGGTTGGCATCATCGTGCCGTGGAACTATCCGCTGTTGATGGCGGCGTGGAAAATCGCGCCCGCCCTGGCCGCGGGCAATTCGGTGGTGCTCAAGCCGAGCGAAAAGTCGCCCCTGACCGCGCTGCGCCTGGCCGAGTTGGCGCTGGAGGCCGGCCTGCCGCCCGGCGTGCTCAACGTCGTACCTGGTTACGGGCCCGAGGCGGGCAGTGCCCTGGCCCTGCACATGGATGTCGACGCCATCGCCTTTACTGGCAGCACGCGGGTGGGCAAGCAAATCCACGTCATGGCGGGCCAGAGCAACCTCAAGCGCGCCTGGACCGAGCTGGGTGGCAAGTCACCCAACATCGTGTGCGCCGACTGTCCCGATCTGGACCGGGCGGTCGAGGCCGCCGTCTCCAGCATCTTTTTCAACCAGGGCGAGAGCTGCAACGCACCGTCGCGGCTGTTCGTCGAGGCCAGTATCAAGGAGGCCTTCCTGGAAAAAGCGCTGGCGCTGGTGCCGCGCTACCAGCCCGCCAACCCGCTGGAGCCACAGACGATCATGGGCGCCATCGTTGACCGCATCCAGCTCGACACCGTGCTGCGCTACATCGAGCAGGGCCAGGCCGAAGGCGCACGCCTGCTTGCCGGGGGGCAGGCAGTCGAGCCAGTGCCGGGCGGCTGCTACGTGCAGCCCACGGTCTTCGACGGGGTGACCAATACCATGACCATCGCGCGCGAGGAGATCTTCGGCCCCGTGCTGTCGGTCATCACCTTCACCGACCTGGCCGACGCGGTACGGCAGGCCAACGACAGCATTTACGGCCTACAGGCGGCGGTGTGGACGCGTGACCTCAATAAGGCGCACGCGGTGGCGCGCGCGCTGCGCGCCGGCACGGTGCACGTCAACCAGTACGACGAGGACGACATCACCGTGCCATTTGGCGGTTTTCGGCAAAGCGGCATCGGGCGCGACAAGTCGCTGCATGCGCTGGATAAATACACCGAACTCAAAACCACCTGGATTCGCATCGACGATCCGCTGTCGGCGTGACAGTCCCGCCCGGGGGTGGGCGCAGTTCGTGTGGGCGTGTCGGCCGCCGCTATCATCCGCAGCGGTCATGACCGACACCGCTGTTGTCCATCACGCCCTCACGCCCGGCCCGGCCTGGTTGCGCTGGGCCGCCCGCTTGCCGCTGCCGCTGCTGCGCACGGTGGGTGCGACCCTGGGCGCGGGGTTGTACCTGTTGGCGCATCGTCGGCGCGCCATCGTGCAGCGCAATCTGGCGTTGTGTTTTCCGCAGGCGTCTGCTGCGCAACGGCGGACCTGGGCGTGGCAAACGTTCATCCATTTCGGCCAGGCGTTTGTGGACCGGGTTTGGCTTTGGCACGCCCCGGCGACGGTCGTGGCGCAGCGCGTGCGGCTGGACGGCGAGTGGGCGGCGCTGGCCGCGCCGGGCCCCCAGTTGTTGTTCGTGCCCCACTTCGTGGGGCTGGACGCGGCGTGGACGCGGCTGACGCAGGCCATCGACCGCCCGTGGGCGGGCTTGTATGCTCCCCAGGTCAACCGCACGCTGGACGCGTGGGTGCGCCAAGGGCGCCAGCGCTTTGGCGCGCCGCAGGTCGTCTCGCGCCGCGAGGGGGTACGCGGCCTGGTGCGCGCACTGCGCGCAGGCAGCGCGGTCTATCTGTTGCCAGACATGGATTTCGGTCCGCGCGAGTCGGTGTTCGTGCCGTTTTTTGGGGTTCCGGCCGCCACCGTTACCTCGCTGCCGCGGCTGGCCGCGGTGGCCCGCGCCCCCGTGCGGCCGGTGGTGGCGCGGCTGGACCGGCATGGCTATCGCGTCTGGGTGGGCGCGGCCTGGGCCGACTACCCCAGCGGTGACGACGCGGCCGACGCGCAACGCATGAACGCCGAGCTGCAGGCGTGGATCACCGAAACTCCCGGACAGTACCATTGGTTGCATCGGCGCTTCAAGACGCGGCCCACCGGGAGCGCTCCCGTGTATTGACATGTCGCCAGGGGGCTTGGCGGAAGCGGACGACGGGACCACAATGACACCCATGGACACGCGCCACCGGCGATTTACCCCCCCCCCAAACTCCCGGGGGGTATGTCTCGGAGCGCTGTGGGCATCGTTGACCGGTTGGCGACCCCCACGTGTGACGGCTGTATTCATGCCGCCCGTTGCCTGATCGCGCGCACCCAAACCGCATGGCCGGGCGAGGTCGAGGCGCGCCGGGTCACGTCGGGCCAGACCCTGCTCCGACAGGGCGAGCCCGTGACGCATGTTCTGGTGGTGCAGATAGGCTTGGTAACGTTGTCCCGCCACGGCGACGGCAACCCTATGCGCGCTGTCGCCATCGTGGGGCCGGTGCAAGCGTTGGGCGTGCGCGCCCTCGCGGGCCACGCCCCCGCAGCCGTCGATGCCACGGCCCTCACCGATGCGCGCGTCTGTCAGCGCCCCGTGCCGCGCGAGGGGGTGCCGACCGCTGTGCTCAGTGCTTCGCTCGACGAATGCACCCGCTTGGCCGAGACGCTGTCCGATTGGGCGGCCATTGGTCGCCTGCCCACGGCCAGCGAGCGGGTGGAAGCGGTTTTGCGCCGCATGGCGCAATGCACGGGGTCGGTCGAGGTCCCGCTGCCGGAGCGGACGCTGCTCGCCGAACTGGCCGCCTGCGCGCCGGAGACGGTCTCGCGCGCCGTCGGGATGCTGGTACGCCAAGGCCGCCTGCGGCGCGGCGGACCGCGGCGCGTCCAGCTCACCGCGGCCGCGCCAGTCACCGCACGCACGCCGCCGCCGTGATGCGGCGCCACCACGCGGCCGTGTGACAAATGTCACGCGAAACGTTGATTGGTGTCAGTAAACGCACACAGAACCGCCACACCATGGCATGTTTGGGTCTGCCCGTTCGCAAAAGGAAGTTCGTTCGTGCGCCAAAACCTGCCCGTTACCCAGCGAGAGTACGTCATCGATGGCCGTGCCACGCTGCTCTCCACCACCGATCCCAAGAGCCGCATCACGTATGCCAATGCGGCGTTCGTGGCCGTCAGCGGCTTCGAGCGTGAAGAGCTCATGGGCCAGCCGCACAACATCGTGCGCCACCCGGACATGCCACCCGAGGCGTTTGCCGACATGTGGCGTACCATCCAGGGTGGCCAGTCGTGGACGGCGCTGGTGAAAAACCGGCGCAAGGACGGCGACCATTATTGGGTGCGCGCCAACGCCGCGCCCATGGTGCGCGATGGGCAGGTGGTGGGCTACTTGTCGGTGCGCACTGCGCCCGAGCGCACCGAGGTCGAGGCCGCCGAGCGCTTGTACGCCGCGTTCCGCGAGGGGCGCGCACGCGGGCTCGCGTTTTATAAGGGTCTGATCGTGCATACCGGCTGGCAGTCCTGGCGCAGCTGGGGCCAGCGCGCCAGCACAGGGGCCCGGCTGGGCGCGGGGGTGTTGCTGGCCGCCCTGGGGCCAGTGGCGGCCGTGGCAGGCCATGCGGCGTCCACCGGGGCGTGGTTGCCACTCGCCGTCGCCGCCGGTGGCGCGGCCGTGTCGGTGTTGCTGGCGCTGGCGTGGGGCCGGGTGCATATCACGCGGCCATTGGCGCGCATCGCGCAGCATGCGCAGTCCATCGCGGCCGGCAACTTGGTCACGCAACCGCCGCTGAACCGGGTGGACGACATCGGCCTGCTGGCGCGCTCCATCAACCAGGCCGGACTCAATCTGCGCGCCATGGTCGACGACGTCGCGGCGCAGGTGCAGGGCGTCAGCAGCGCAAGCGAGCAGATCGCGCAGGGCAATGGCGACCTTTCGCGGCGCACCGAGCAAGCTGCCGCGAGCCTGGAGGAGACGGCGGCCACCATGGAGCAGGTCACGGCCACCGTGCGCCACAACGCCGACAATGCACAGTCCGCCACCGGGTTGGCCGAGCAGGCGATGGCGGCCGCGCAGGCAGGCGGCGAGGCGATGCAGACGGTCGTGCAGACCATGCAGACGATTCGCAGTGGCTCGCAGCGCATCGCCGATATCACCGGTGTCATCGACAGCATCGCGTTTCAGACCAACATCCTGGCTCTCAACGCCGCGGTGGAGGCGGCGCGCGCGGGCGAGGCCGGACGCGGCTTTGCCGTGGTCGCGGGCGAGGTCAGGAGCCTCGCGCAGCGCAGTGCCGACGCGGCGCGCGAAATCAAGGCGCTCATCCAGAGCAGCGTGCAACAGGTCGGCACCGGCGTGGCGCAGGTGGAGCAGACGGGCGAGCAGATCGGTGCCATCGTCGAGCAAGTCAAGCGCGTGGCCGACCTGATCCGGGAAATCTCCGCCGCCAGTCGCGAGCAGTCGGCGGGCGTGGCCCAGATCGGCGAGGCGGTGGCGACGCTGGATCAGAACACACAGCAAAACGCCGCACTGGTGGACGAACTGTCGGGCGCGGCGCGCAGCCTGCACGCGCAGGCCGAGCGGCTGGCCGACGCAGTGGCGCTGTGGCGCAGCGGTGCGCGGCGCTGACCCGCTTCAGGCCATGATCCAAGGGAAGCAGGCCCATGAAAACGATGAAAGTTGCCCTGGCCGGATCAGGCAAGCGTGCATACCAGACAAACATTCCGGAACTGTTGATCGAGCAAGCCGAGCAGGCGCTGGCGGCCGAGCTCCCCCCGCTGGAACGTATCGTCTTCGACGCCGCCCCCGACGGGATTTTGGTGGTGGATACGCAGGGCCGCATCCTGGCTGTCAACCCCGCGATGGCGCGACTGTGCGGGCGCGAGCCGTCAGCCCTGATGGGCCAGCCGCTCGATGTGCTGATGCCAATGACCGCGCACAGCCGCCACCACGCACATCTGCAGCGTTTTTTCGCCGACCCGCACCCGCGCCCGATGGGTGCCGTGGCATCGCTCGAACTGCGCCGTGCCGATGGCGTGCTGGTGCCGGTGGACATCGCACTGGGGGTGGGGGAGTACCACGGGCAGCCGTGTGCGGTGGCGTTCGTGCGCGACGTCACCGAAACCCGGCGCCTGACCGAGCGCTTGCAGCATCTGGCGGCGCACGACCCCCTGACCGGCTTGGCCAACCGGGCCCAGCTGCGGGCGCGGCTGCACGACGCCCTGGCCGCGGCGCAACGCAGCGGTCACACGATGGCACTGCTGCTGTTAGACCTGGATGACTTCAAACGCATCAACGACGTCCACGGGCATCCGGTCGGCGACGCGGTGCTGCAGGGGGTGGCCGAGCGGCTGCGCGGCAGCGTGCGCACCGACGACGTGGTGGCTCGCCTGGGCGGGGACGAATTCGCGGTGCTGCTGCCGCGGGTGGATGGCCCGGCCGATGCCCTGCGTGTGGCCGATAAAGTGCTGTTGGCGTTACAGTGCGCACCGGTCACGGTGGGGGATCTGCGGCTGGAGGTGGGTGGCTCGGTGGGGGTGGCCTGTGGTCCGCAAGATGGTGCGGATATCGAGGCGCTGCTGCGCGCGGTCGATTTGGCCCTGTATGCAAGCAAAGCGCAAGCGGCGGGACAGCCCGTGCGTTATGCGCCCGCGCAGGCGCACGCGCTCGATGAACGCGCCCGCATTCACGACCGCTTGCGCCACGCATTGCGCCACGGGGGCTTGAGCCTGCATTACCAGCCGCAGGTGGATGTGCGCACCGGTGCCGTCTCCGGGCTGGAGGCCCTGCTGCGCTGGACCGATGCCGAGCTGGGGTCGGTTCCACCCGCACGCTTCATTCCCGTTGCCGAATCCACCGGGCTGATGCTCGCGCTGGGCGACTGGGTGCTGCAGGAGGCGTGCCGCCAGTGGCGGGTTTGGGCCGACCACGGCTGGCGGGTGCCGATCGCGGTCAACGTCTCCGCGGTGCAGTTGCGCCAGGAGGGACTGGCCGCCCAGGTGCGTGACGTGCTGCAGCGCCACCGGATGGATCCCGCCTGCCTGGAGCTGGAGCTGACCGAATCGGTGGCGATGGCCGACGCCGCGCACGCGCGCCGGGTCATGACGGAATTGGCTGCGTTGGGGGTGCGGCTGGCCCTCGACGATTTCGGCACCGGGCACTCGTCGCTGGCCGTGCTGCGCCAGTTGCCGGTGCACCGGCTCAAGATCGATCGCAGCTTCCTCCAACGCATACCGCAGGACAGTACCGACGTCGTGCTGGTGCGCGGTGTGCTGGCGCTGGCGCGCACGCTCGGGCTGCAAGTGGTGGCCGAAGGCGTGGAGACCGAGGGACAATGGGCGTTTTTGCGCCGCCACCGTTGTGCGGCGTATCAAGGCTGGTGGTTTGCTCCCGCGCTTGCGGCCGACGAGGTGCCGCCATTGTTGGCCAAGGCAGGGGTCCAGGCGGCATAACGGTTGCGCCCGCTGCGCTTGGCCCGGTACATCGCCTCATCGGCCTGGTGCAACAGCGTGTCGGCGTCCACGGGCGGTTCTTGCGGGTAATAGGTGACGCCGACACTGGCCGACACCTGCAGCGCCCCAGCGGCATCATCCACTGGCTGCGCCATCGCTTGCAAGATGCGCTGCAACAACGGCTCGGCATCCTGTGGGCGGATCAGATCCGGCAGCAGCAGCACGAATTCGTCACCTCCCAGCCGCACGACAGTGTCCACCTCGCGTACCAGCGCACGCAGCCGCTGTGCCAGCGCAATCAGCAGGCGGTCGCCCGCGGCGTGACCGTGGGTATCATTGATGGCTTTGAAGCCGTCCAGATCCAGCATCACGACCGCCAGGCACGCGCCGTGACGGGCGGTGCGGGCCATCGCCTGCTGCAGCCGGTCGTGTAGCAGCACGCGGTTCCCCAGGCCGGTTAGCGCATCGGTGAGTGCGGTGCGCTGCAGCTCGGCCTCGGTCTGCTTGCGCTGGGTGATGTCGTGGAAAACACCAACGTAGCCCTGCACCTCGCCGCGCGGGTCGCGCATCACGCTGATGGTCATCCAGTTGGCCATCAACGCACCGTCGCGGCGGCGGTTCCAGATTTCGCCCGACCAGTGGCCTTGCGTTTGCAGGGCGTTCCACATGGCGGCAAAAAACGCGCGATCGTGCCGGCCGGAGGCCAGCAGCGACGGGTTGCGCCCCAGGACCTCGTCCGGCGCATAGCCAGTCAGCCGCCCGAAGGCGTCGTTGACGCGCACGATACAACCCTGGGCATCCGTGACCAACACGGCTTCGTGCGTGTAGCGAAAGACCTGCTCGGCCAGGGAGGCGGCGCGCTGGTATTCGTGTAGCGTGCTCAGGTCGGCCAGTATGCCCGCCACCCGCCACGGCGTGCCATCGTCGCCGCGCGCCACCACCTGCCCGCGCAAGAGCGCGGGCACCTCATGACCGTCGCGGTGGCGCAGGCGCAGTTCGCACTCCAGTAGCGGCTGTTGCCCGCTGAGGTGGCGCGCCCACGCGTGCTCGAACAGCGAGCGGTCGGCCGGCGCGATCAAATCCAGCCAGCGCGCCATGTTCAGCGTGGGCAGGGTGGCGGCCGAGTGACCCAATACCTGCAAGGCTGGTGGGTCGAGCTGCAGGCGATCGAGGCGCAAGTCCCAATCCCAGCTACCCAGGCCAGCACCCTGCAGCGCCAGCTGCATGCCGTGGGCCGATCGTGCAAGGTGTTGGAGCGACGCTTCGCGCATCTGTAACGCCTGTTCAGCTCGCTGCTGTTGCGCGGTGGCCCATTGTGCCCGGTGGCGAAGCCCCAGCGCGGCCGTGATCAAGACCGCCACCACCGCGCCGAGCGCCATCACGGCAGCCAGCAGCCACAGCTCTTTGCGCTGCGTTTGTGCCAGGGTGTCGGGCTGGCGTTCTTCGGCCACCTGTCGTTCAGACAGCAGGTTGATGTTCTGAAAGTGCTGCTGCCGCGGCTCGACCACGGAGCGGCCATAGAGCAAGGCGGCCGCCTCGTTGGCATCGACGATGCGCCCGCTGTCGGGTTCGATCCACAGCATGGGCACCCCCTGGTAGCGGAAGACGTCGCCAAAAGCGACCTGATCCGCCGGGGGTGTGCTCGGTCCGCCCAAGGCCGGGGCCAGCACGCCCAGCGTGCCCAAGCAACTCGCGACGGCCAGCCAGCGCCGCAAACGGTGCATAGGCTCTCCAAGATCGGCGCCGCGCACGGCAAGGGCGTGCGGGCTCGGCAGGTTATTCGCCGCTGCGAGTTTTGCAGGTGTTGATGCCAAAAATGGCGTACGGCGGACACCAGCCGATGAGCCCCGTGGCCAGCGGGACGATGCCGATCCAGCCCCAGACACCGACGGTGCCGGTGGCAGCCAGCGCGATCAAGAGGAGGCCAATGGCGATGCGAAGAATGCGGTCGATGCCGCCGACGTTACGGGTCATGATGGAGGCTCCTTTGGGTACGACGGGGTTTAGATAAGCTAACGATACCCCACAATGTACGTCAGCCATTTGACGATTGGCAACTCCCGCAAGTGAGCCGGGTTTCGAAATCGCCAATGATGGTTCCACGTGAAACGCTCGGACCATCTCAGGCAGGCTCAACCTCCCATCCCTCCACATTACGCGTGGTGCTGCTGAACTCCACGCCCAGCAGCCAGATGGGGCGGCCGTCGGCGCGGTATTTGTCGGCGTAGCCCCGCTGCCGCAGCTGCGCCATCGCCTCGCCCGTGGGTTGGTCGCCATCGATGCGCTTGAACTCGATGATGACGATGGCCTGCGGGAGTCTCAGCATCAAGTCGATGCGACCTTGGTTGG
>DYIC01000009.1:24833-47164 GCA_020723845.1 Hydrogenophaga sp. | reverse complement strand
CGGTAGTGCACGAACTTGCTGCGCTTGTCGAAAAATGCGGTGTCGTACTCGTCGGCCTCGATCACGAACGGCGTGCGTTCGTCGGGTGTCGGCAGCCGCCCCAAGCGGGCCGAGACGCCAAAATCGTGCGGCACGCCCCCGACCAGAAAGCCCGGCTCGCGCCCGGCGTGCGCCAGGATCCACGCCAGCATCGCGGTGGTCGTCGTCTTGCCGTGCGTGCCAGCGACCGCCAGCACGTGGCGGCCGTGCAGCACGTGCTCGCCCAGCCACTGGGGGCCACTGGTGTAGCGCGCCCCGGCGTCCAGAATCGCCTCCATCAACGGAAACTTCGGCGAGCCGTCGGCCAGCCGGGCGCGGCTGACCACATTGCCCACCACGTACAGGTCGGGCCGCAGCGCCAACTGATCGGCGCCATAGCCTTCGATCAGGTCGATGCCCAAGGCGCGCAGTTGATCGCTCATGGGCGGATAAACGCCGGCGTCGCAGCCGGTCACCCGGTGGCCCGCTTCGCGCGCCAGCGCCGCCAGCCCGCCCATGAAGGTGCCACCAATACCCAAAATGTGGATGTGCATCCCGGCATTATCGCGGCCGCGCCTGGGGTCTCGCGCCGATGGCGGACAATGCGGGCATGGATGACGACGTGCAGCGGGAATGGGCGGCGGTCGCTGCCGCCTTGATGGTGGACGAGGGGCTGGAGGCGCGCCGGGCGCTGCAGCGCGCACAGACCCAGTTGCGCCTGCCCGCCCGTACGCCGCCGCCCGGGCCGGCACTGATCGATGCCGCGGTGCGCGAGCACTTGGCGATCTTTCACGCCGACACGCAGCCCGCCGAGTTGCGCGCCTTGCGCGAGACGGCGCTCGCCTGGATGGAGCGGCTGGCGGCGTTCGAGCCCTTGCTGGGGGGTGCGGTCTGGCACGGCACGGCAACGCGCCTGTCTGACATTCACCTGCAGCTCTTCAGCGACGACCCGAAGGCGGTGGAGATCGCACTCATCAACGCGGGGCTGGATTACGACGCGCGCTGCGCGCCGGGTTTGCAAGGCAAGGAGACGAGTGTGCTGAGCCTGACCGTGCGCTGCGATGGACTGGGCGAGGCGGTCGGCCTGCACCTGTGGGTCAACGATGCGCAGGCCCAGCGCGGCGCGCGCCTGCCCGACGCGCTGGGGCGGGTACCGCGCGGCACGCGTGCCGAACTGCGAAACTTGCTCGCGGCGGCCGAATCCGACGCGGCGAAAGGATGCGAGACATGCAACGACGGACCGTGACGATCGCTGCCGTGGCGGCCGCGGCGGCGGCCGCTGGCGGCGCGCTGTCGTGGTGGCGGCTGGCGCCGACCGATCCCGCCGCCGGGGCCGAGCAGGCGTTTTGGGCGCTGCGCTGGGATGCGCCCGACGGCGGCGAGATCCAAGCGCAGGCCTTTCGCGGCCGGGCGCTGCTGGTCAATTTTTGGGGCACCTGGTGCCCGCCGTGTGTCGAGGAACTGCCGTTACTGGAGCGCTTCTACCGCGAGCGGCAGGCCCAGGGCTGGCAGGTGCTGGCGCTGGCGATCGATCAGCCGAGTGCGGTGCGCCAGTTTCTGCAGCGCCAGCCGTTGTCGTTCCCCATCGGGCTGGCGGGCTTGGGTGGCACGGAACTCGCGCGGTCGTTGGGCAACACCACAGGGGCGCTGCCGTTTACCGTGGTGCTCGATCGCAGCGGCCGGGTGGTGCAGCGCAAGCTGGGGCAGGTCAAGCCGTCGGATTTGCAGGCCTGGGCCGACGCGATTCGATGAGCGCCGGGTCACGCCGCTGCCGGGCGTGACGGCTCGGCGGATCGCTGCTGCAGCCAGTCCTGCAGCGCGTCGGCGGGCATCGGGCGCGCGTACAAAAAGCCTTGGCAGTGGTCGCAATCCAAATCGAGCAGCGCCTGCACCTGCTCGGGCCGCTCCACGCCCTCGGCCACGGTTTCCATCGACAGGGCATGACCCATTTGCACGATGGCGGCCACGATCGCCGCATCGGTCGGGTTTTCTGGCACCGCTGTGATGAAGCTGCGGTCGATCTTGAGCCGGTGCAGCGGAAAGCGTCGCAAATACACCAAGCTGGAGAAACCGGTGCCGAAGTCGTCCAGTGCCAGGGTCACCCCCAGGTCGGCGAGCGCCTGCAGCTTGGCCAGCGCCTCGTCGGTGTCACGGATCAGGATCGACTCGGTCAGTTCCAACTCCAGCCACTGCGGTGGCAAGCCGTGCCGCTGCAGCGCATCGGCCACGTCCTGTACGAAGTCGGCCTGCTGAAACTGCAACGCCGACACGTTGACGGCCACTTGCAGTGGGCGGCCTTGTGCCGCCCATTGGGCGGCCTGCGCGATGGCGCTGTCCAGCACCCATTGCCCCAGCAAGGCGATCAGCCCCGTTTCCTCGGCGACGGCGATGAAGGTGCCCGGCATCACCAACCCCTCGCCCGGGCGCTGCCAGCGCAGCAGGGCCTCGCAGCCCGTGGCCCGGCCGGTGCGCAGCTCCACCCGGGGCTGGTAGTGCAGCATAAACTCGCCGCGTTCCAGGCCCTGCCGCATCGCGTGGTCCATCTGGATGCGTGCGAGCAGGTCGGCATTCATGTCGGCTTGGTAGAAGCGATAGTGCCCTTTGCCGCGCTCCTTGACCTGGTACATCGCGGTGTCGGCGTGCTGGATCAGCTCATCCAGGGTCGCGCCATCGTCGGGATACATCGCGATGCCGATGCTGCACGAGAGTGTGAACTGCATTTCCTCGATCGAGACCGGCTGCTCGATCGCCTCGATGATGCGTCGTGCGGTGATCTCCGCGGCACGGCGGTCGGCGTCGTGCAGGTGGATGACGAACTCGTCGCCACCCAGGCGCGCCAGCGTGTCGGTCTGGCGCAGACAGCGCTGCAGGCGCGCGGCCACCTCGACCAACACGCGGTCACCAAACAGGTGCCCGAGCGAGTCGTTGATGCTCTTGAAGCGGTCCAAATCGAGGAACAGCAGCGCAAAGCCGCGGCCATGGCGCTGTGCCAGCCGCACGGCGTGCCCGACGCGCTCACCCAACATCAGGCGGTTGGGCAGGCCCGTCAGCGGGTCGGTGTAGGCCAGTTGTTCGATGCGGCGTTGGGCCTCGAGTTTTTCCGACAAATCCTTGGCAAACAACACCGTGTGCAAGGGCTGGCCTTGGCCGTCGCGCAGCAGCACCCACGACGCCAGCAACGCCACGCCGGGTGCCTCACGCCGGCGCAGCCAAAGCTCGCCTTCCCAATAGCCCTTGGCTTGCAGCGCGGTGTCTACCTCCTGCAGCCAGTCCGGCCGCCCAGGGGCGTATAGCAGGGCCTCCACCGAATCGCCCTGTGGGTCTGCCGCATCCAGCCCCGCCAGCCGCAGGGCGGCGGGATTGCAGGCGACGATGCGGTGCCGCGGGTCGGTCAGGACGATCGGGTCGAGGCTGGCTTCGAACAGCTTGGCCGCCAAGCGCAGTTTGGCGTCGGTGGCGGCGCGTTCGGTCACGTCGCGGTGGGTGTAGACGCGCCCGATCGGGCGGCCGCGCGCCAGTTGCGGGCGTGAGGCCCGCTCGAGGATGCGGCCGTTGCGCAGCACGATGACATCGTGCGCCTCGAGCAGCGGGGCGCGTTGCAGCTCGCCGAGCCGGCTCTGAAAACCCGTCGGATCGGACACGCTGCTGGCCAGATGGGCCCAGATCGCGGCGTCGTCCTGGTGTGTGAGCAGCTCGTCCGGCAGCCCCCACAGTGCGGCAAACGGGCGGTTGAACGCGCGGATGTGGCCTTGCAGGTCGCACACCAGAATGCCGTCCGAGGTGGACTCCAGCGCCGCGCGCAGCTCGGTCAGCAATGCTTCGAGCTGCTGACAGGTTTGCTGCCATTCACGGCAGTCCTGCATCGCCACCAGCACCACCGTCTCGCCGCCGTCGGGCGTCACGGGGGTGATGCGCCGCTGCACGCGTACCAGCGAGCCGTCGGCCCGGCGCACCGTGGCTTCGGACTCTAGCGTCTGCACGATGCCGGCCTGCCACTCCTGCCAGTACACATGGTCCTGCGGGTCGGCGATCCAGTCCTGCACCGGGCTGCCCAGCAGCGTCTCGCGCGGCACGCCCAGCAGCCGCGCGGCCGACGCGTTGACCGTCAGCACGCGCAGCGTGCGCGGGTCGATCACCCATACCGCCTCCAGCAGCCCCTCGATGATCGGTGCCCAGTGCACATAACTCATGCCGCGGCCTCCCGGGCCTCGCCCTCGGGTCGAAGCGCGCGCTCGAAAAAATAGCAGTACCGGGGTCGCGGCTCCAAATAGTCGAGCGCGGCGCGCGGCAGCTGATCAGGGCGCAGACTGCGTTGGATGGATAGGTCTGGCGTGTCTTGCAGGTCGAGCAGCAGCGCTTCGCTGCGTGGCGTGCGTGGATCGTGCACCAGCACGCGCGGCTTGAGCGGGCGAGCCGCGTTGACCGCCTGCACTTGCGCAAAGCGCCCGTCGCTGAGTTGCACGATCGAGCCTGGCGGATAAACGCCGACCATGCGGATGAAGGCGCTCAAGGTCTTGGCATCGAAGCGCGACTTTTGCATGGCAAACAGCCGTGACAGTGCCTCGTGCGGCGTCAGGGCCCGCGCCGGGTTGAGGGGGTTGCACATCCCGTCGTAGCGGTTGATGAGCGCCAGAACGTGGGCCGCAGGGGACATCTCCGCACCGCTGCATCCCCGGGGAAAGCCGCTGCCGTCGGCCGCCTCGTGGTGCTGCGCGATCGCCTGCACCACGGCAGGCGCCAAGGCCATCGCCTGCGCCAGCGTCACGCCGTGCTCGACGTGCTCCTGGTACACCTTGAGCTGCGTCGCGGTGAAGGCATCGTCTTTGTAGCGCACCAAGTCGGGCAGGCGCACCTTGCCGATGTCGTGCACGAACGCTGCCAGGCCCAGCGCCGTCTGTTCGTCGGCGCTCAGCCCCATCGCGCGGCCGAGCAGCAGCGCCAGCACCGTTACGTTCATCGCGTGCTGCGCGCCGCGGTCACCCTGCACATCGCCCAGCAGACGGATGGCCGACTCGCCCTGGCCGTCGATGTCGGCCAGCAACGACCCGACCAGCGTGTGCGCCTCGGCCGCAGCGGCCCGTGGATCGCGCTCCACCGCCTCTTGCAGCGCCCGATAGCGCCGCGCCCCTTCGTGGTATTGGCGCTCGCAGCGCTGCAGCGACCGGCGTTGCTCGGCCAGCGCCTGGGCGCGCGGGTCGGAGGGCGTACGAGGGGTGGAGGCCTCGGCCGCTGGGGTATCCGCGGGGCGCCGATCCGCGCCGGGCAGCGCGGGCGCTTCCAGTGCCTCCAGGTCGCTGCGCGCGGGGTCGATGCGCACCCGGGTCAGGCCCAGCGCCTGGATGGTCTCGATCTGCCGCTGCGACGTCAGCCGAAACTGGTTGCGCGGAAACGGATGCTCCATCCAGCCGAGGTCGAGCAGGACGTAGTGCCCGACCCGCAGATCCGCTACGGGGATCAGGGGTAGCGACGCGTCAGGCATCCTGGGGTCCTCGGGTCAACATGAAGGGATTATCGCAACGAAACCTCGATTCGAGTGCTTTTTGCGGCTTGCGGCACTGTCGGTCGTACTACAGTATGGGTTGGATGCCACTCTATGTACGTTCCATTGCCGATCGATGACATCACCCTGGGCGAGCCGCTGCCGGTCGACGTCTGGGATGGCCACGGCCAGCTGCTGCTGCGCAAGGGGCAGCCGGTTCGCGATGAGCGCCATCGCGAATGGTTACGCCTGCACAACGCACAGGTCAAAAGTGACGAGTTTCGCGACTGGACCTACCGCTATACCGCGGCCATCGACCGCGCGCTGCGTGGCGAGCAGCCGCTGGAGGACATCGCGGCCGTCGCGCGGCCCATGGGCGTGGCGGAGGCGCCCGCGCCCGATCCCGAGCAGCGGCCGATCGAGGAGCACTGGGCCGACGTGCACGAGCAGCTCACCCTGCTGCTGCACCAGGGGCAGGCGGTCCATGACTTTGGCGACCGCTTCTTGCGCATCGAACAGCGCGTGCTGGCGCTGACGCGCTTGCGCATCGACGACAGCCTGTTCGTGCTGGTGCAGATGTTGATGGACCGCCGCCAGGGCTACAGTGCCAGCCATGCCTTGCTGTGTGGTCTGGTGGTGCGGCTGGTGGGGCAGACGTTGGGCTGGGCGGCGCCGCGTCTGCAGGCGCTGCAGCGCGCCGCCATGACCATGAACGTCGGCATGGCGCGGCTGCACGACGATCTGGCGCGGCAGGACACCCCGCTGACGCGCGATCAGCGGCGCGTCGTCTTCGACCATCCGGTGCGTGGCGAGGCGCTGCTGCGCGCCGTGGGCGTGCGCGACGAGGCCTGGCTGGAGCTGGTGCGCGACCACCACGAGCAGCTGGGTGGCGCAGGGTACCCGCTGGGCCGGGTCGTCATCAGCGACGACGCCCAACTGCTGCGCATGGCCGATGTGTTCGTCGCGCGCATCAGCCCGCGTCTGAGCCGTGCCGGGCTGCCGGCCCCGCGTGCCGTGCGCGACGTCTACCTGGATGCCAGCGGCATGCCCACGCCGCTCGGGTCGGCGTTCGTCAAGGCGCTGGGCCTGTACCTGCCCGGCACGTATGTCGAGCTGGCCAGCGGCGAGATCGCCGTCGTGGCGCGCCGCGGGCGGCGCGCCAACGTGCCACTGGTGTTTGCCCTGACCACGCGCGACGGCTTGCCGCGCGGCGAGCCGCCGCTGCGCGATACCGCCGACCCGGCCTATGCCGTGCGGCGGGCGGTCGAAGCCGATGCGGTCAAAATCCGAATTCAGCCGTCGCGGTTGTTGGTGAGGATTTGAGGAAGGGAGCGTCTTTGTCGAGGTGCTCTGGGCAGCTCGGCTACCCCGCGGGAGATCGCGATGCGCGCGGGCGATTCCTGGTCGGGGTGAGAGGATTCGAACCTCCGGCCTCTACGTCCCGAACGTAGCGCTCTACCAGGCTAAGCTACACCCCGATGTGCTTCAGCGCTGCCCTCAAGAGCGGCGCTGCAATAGCTGAGCGGCTAATTGTAGCAGAGCTTGCCGGTGCAATTCCTGCGCGGCGCTGCCCGCAGGCAGCGCCGCGGCCGCGTCGATGGCCCGCTGCGCCTCGGCGGCGGCATGGGCGCGCGCCTCGTCCAGGCCGCCGCTGCGCCGCACGATGGCCAAAATGTCGTCGAGCCGCTCCGCGTCGCCGGCTTCGATTGCCTGGCGGATCAGGGTCGCTTCGTCCGGGGTGCAGCGGCGCAGCGTGCAAATCAGGGGCAACGTCACCTTGCCTTCGCGCAGGTCGTCGCCCAGGTTTTTGCCCAACTCGGCGGCGTCGCCCTCGTAATCCAGCACGTCATCGACGATCTGGAACGCCGCCCCCAGCGCTTGGCCGACGGTGGCGCAACGTTCCTCCGTCTCGGCATCGGCGCCCGCCAATATCGCGGCCAGGCGTGCGCTCGCTTCGAACAGCTTTGCTGTCTTGGCGCGGATGACGCGCAGGTACGCCGCCTCGTCCAGGTGCGCGTCGTGCATGTTCATCAGCTGCAGCACCTCGCCTTCGGCGATCACGTTGGTGGCATCGGCCAGCACGCGCATGATGCGCATGTCGCCGCAATCCACCATCATCTGAAAGGCGCGCGAGTACAAAAAGTCGCCCACCAGCACGCTGGCCGCGTTGCCGAACACTTGGTTGGCGGTATCGCGTCCGCGGCGCAGGGTGGACTCGTCCACCACGTCGTCGTGCAGCAGCGTGGCGGTGTGGATGAACTCGACGACCGCCGCCAGCGTGTGGCGGCGCGGATCGTGGCAGCCCAGCGCGCCGCACAGCAGCAGCAGCAACGCGGGCCGCACCCGCTTGCCCCCGGCACCGATGATGTAGTGCGCCACCTGACCCACCAACGGTACCTCGCTGCCCAGGCGCTGCTGGATGACGGCATCCACCGCCTGCATGTCGGCGGCGACCAGGGACAGCGCGTGCGCGGGGGAGGAGGGAGGGGTGGCGTTCAAGATGGGGCGTGACGTCCGGGTACCCGGGGCGGCCGGGCGCCGATCAACCCGGCAATTATAGGAAGGCCACACGGCCGGCCCCGACCGCCTATAATGGGGTCGTTCTTCGAGGAGCGTTGCAGCGTTGGCCCCACCGCCAGCGCGAGGCTCGGGGGACGCGGCCGCGCCCGTGCTGGGATGGCGGCTCTCTGGCACAACGACGCTCACCCACCGACGTGGCGTGAGCAACCGTGTGCGCCACGGCGGTGGATGACCATCGAAGGAGTCATCCCATGAACGCACCGCTGAAACAGACCCTCCCCACCGATTGTGTGATCGCCGACATCGGCCTGGCCGATTGGGGCCGCAAGGAAATCCGCATCGCGGAAACCGAAATGCCCGGCCTGATGGCGATCCGCGAGGAATACGCCCCCAGCCATCCGCTCAAAGGCGCGCGCATCGCGGGCAGCCTGCACATGACCATCCAGACCGCCGTGCTGATCGAGACGCTGCAGGCGCTGGGGGCGCAGGTGCGCTGGGCCTCGTGCAACATCTTTTCCACGCAGGACCACGCGGCCGCGGCCATTGCCGCCGCCGGCACGCCGGTGTTCGCCTTCAAAGGCGAGACCTTGGAGCAGTACTGGGACTACACGCACCGCATCTTCGAGTTCGGGCCCGCGGGTGCGCCGGATGAGGGCCCGAACATGATCCTGGACGACGGCGGCGACGCCACGCTGCTGATGCACCTGGGCAAGCGTGCGGAAAAAGACCCGTCCGTCCTCGACCGTCCGACCAGCGACGAAGAGCGCGTGCTGTTTGCCGCCATCCGCCAGCGCCTGGCGCAAGATCCCACCTGGTACAGCCGCAAGAGCGCGCAGATCATCGGCGTGACCGAGGAGACCACCACCGGCGTCAAGCGCCTGCAGCAGATGGCTGCGCGCGGTGAGCTGATGTTTCGCGCCATCAACGTCAACGACTCGGTCACCAAGAGCAAGTTCGACAACCTCTACGGCTGCCGGGAATCGTTGGTGGACGGCATCAAGCGCGCCACCGACGTGATGATCGCCGGCAAGATCGCCGTCGTGTGCGGCTATGGTGACGTGGGCAAGGGCTCGGCGCAGGCGCTGCGCGCGCTCTCGGCCCAGGTGTGGGTGACCGAGATCGATCCCATCTGTGCGCTGCAAGCCGCCATGGAGGGCTACAAGGTCGTCACCATGGACGAGGCGTGCGACAAGGCCGATATCTTCGTCACCGCCACCGGCAACAAGCACGTCATCACCTACGAGCACATGGCGCGCATGAAGGACCAGGCCATCGTGTGCAACATCGGGCACTTCGACAACGAGATCGACGTCGCCTCGCTCGAGGCACGCTGCCGCTGGGAGGAGATCAAGCCCCAGGTCGATCACGTCATCTTCGAAGACGGCAAGCGCATCATCCTGCTGGCAAAGGGGCGCTTGGTCAACCTGGGTTGCGCCACCGGCCACCCCAGCTACGTGATGAGCAGCTCGTTTGCCAACCAGACCATCGCGCAGATCGAGCTCTTCACCCACCGCGACTATTACGAAGTGGGCAAGGTCTACGTGCTACCCAAGCACCTGGACGAGAAGGTGGCGCGACTGCAGCTGAAAAAACTCGGCGCCCGCCTCACCGAACTGACCGATGAGCAGGCCGCCTACATCGGCGTGCCCAAGGAGGGGCCGTACAAGCCCGACAGCTACCGCTATTGATCCGTCCCGCCGTGCGCGCCGACCAACAGCTGGTGCAGCAGGCGCTGGCGCCGTCACGCTCGGCGGCGCAGCGCCTGATCGCGCGCGGGGCCGTGCGCTGGCGCGCGCACGTGGGCGCGCCCTGGCAGCCGGTGCGCAAAGGCGGTGACGAGCTGCCTGCGCAGGCCGAGCTCGCGTTGTTGGACGACGCGGAGCTGCGCTACGTCTCGCGCGGTGGGCTCAAGCTCGAGGCGGCGCTGGCGCGCACCCGGCTGGACGTGCGCGGCTGGCGTTGCCTGGACGTGGGCCAGAGCACGGGCGGCTTTACCGACTGCCTGCTGCAGCACGGCGCCGCCGCCGTGGTGGGGGTCGACGTGGGGCACGGCCAGCTGCATCCCCGCTTGCGTGCCGATCCGCGGGTGCGGGTGCTGGAGCGCTGCAACGCGCGCGACCTCACTGCCGAGGCACTGCGGGATGCCGCGGGTCCAGCGGCCGCCCCGCCGTTCGACTTGATCGTCGGCGACCTGTCCTTCATCTCGCAGACCCTGGTGTGGCCGGCATTGGTGCCGCTGCTGGCCGCGCGCGGACAGATGCTGATGTTGGTCAAGCCGCAGTTCGAGCTGCAGCCCGCCGATATCGGCAAGGGTGGCTTGGTGAAGGATCCGTCCGCCTACGCGCGGGTGCAGGCACGCATCGCGCAAGCGGCGCAGGCGCTGGGTCTGCAGTTGCGCGACTACTTTGATAGCCCCATCGAGGGCGGCGATGGCAACCGGGAGTTTTTGGTATGGCTTTGCCGTTGAGTTTCGAGTTTTTTCCACCCAAGACGCCCGAAGGGGCGCAAAAGCTGCGTGCGGTGCGCCAGCAGCTGTATGCGGCGCGCCCCGAGTTTTGTTCCGTCACCTATGGTGCGGGCGGCTCCACGCAAGAGGGCACCATCGCCACGGTGGCCGACATCCTGGCCGAAGGGGTACCGGCAGCGGCGCACTTTTCGTGTGTCGGGGCGACGCGCGCGCGGGTGCGCGAGCAGCTCGCGCAGCTGCAGGCCATGGGCGTGCGCCGCCTGGTGGCGTTGCGCGGCGACCTGCCCAGCGGCTACGGCCTGGGCGGCGAATTTAGCTACGCCAGCGATCTGGTGGCCTTCATCCGCGCCGAGTTTGGGTCTGCCTTCCACATCGAGGTGGCGGCCTACCCCGAGATGCATCCGCAGGCGCGCTCGCCCCAGGCGGATCTGCAGGCCTTCGCCACCAAGGTGCGTGCGGGGGCCGACTCGGCCATCACGCAATATTTTTTCAACACCGACGCCTACTTCCGCTTCGTCGACGACGCCTACGCGCTGGGGGTAGACATTCCCATCGTGCCCGGTATCATGCCCATCACCAATGCGTCGCAGCTGCTGCGCTTCTCCGACGCCTGCGGCGCCGAAGTTCCGCGCTGGATCCGGCTGCGCCTGCAGGGGTATGGCGACGACACGGCGTCCATCCGCGCCTTCGGGCTGGATGTCGTCACCGACTTGTGCGACCAGTTGCGCACCGCGGGCGTGCCGGGGCTGCACTTCTATACCATGAACCAGGCGGACGCGACGCTCACCATTCTGCAGCGGTTGGGCTTGTTGCCCGCCGCGCACTGACCCCCTTACCCTAACCCGCCACGACAGCAAGGAGACCCCATGCGTTTCGAAACCCAGGCCGTGCATGCCGGCTACCGCCCCGACCCGACCACGAAAGCGGTCGTCCCGCCCATCTACCAGACCGTGGCCTACGCGTTCGACAGCGCGCAGCACGGCGCCGATCTGTTCGACTTGAAGGTGCCGGGCAACATCTACACCCGCATCATGAACCCGACGCAGGCGGTGCTGGAGGAGCGCCTGGCCGCGCTGGAGGGGGGTATCGGCGCGCTGGCGCTGGCCTCGGGCCAGGCAGCGATCACCTACGCCATCCAAACCATCACCGAGGCAGGCGACAACATCGTCTCGGCCAGTGCGCTCTATGGGGGCACGTACAACCTATTTGCGCACACCCTGCCGCAGGTCGGCATCGAGGTGCGGTTTGCGGACAGCGACCGGCCCGAGACGTTCGAGTCGTTGATCGATGCGCGCACCAAAGCGCTTTACTGCGAATCGATGGGCAACCCGCGCGGCAACGTCACCGACATCGCGGCGCTGGCGGCCATCGCGCACCGCCACGGGGTGCCCCTCATCGTCGACAACACCGTGCCCAGCCCCTACCTGTGCCGCCCGTTCGAGCACGGTGCCGACATCGTGGTGCACTCGCTGACCAAATACCTGGGCGGCCACGGCAACAGCGTGGGCGGCGCCATCGTCGATTCGGGCAAATTCCCGTGGGCCGAGCACCGGGCGCGCTTTCGGCGCCTGAATGAACCCGATGTCAGCTACCACGGTGTCGTCTACACCGAGGCGCTGGGACCGGCGGCCTACATCGGGCGCGCGCGTGTGGTGCCGCTGCGCAACATGGGTGCGGCCATCTCGCCGTTCAACGCATTTTTGATCCTGCAGGGCATCGAGACGCTGCCGCTACGCATGGACCGCATCTGCGACAACACGCTGGCAGTGGCGCAATACCTGAAACAACACCCCAAGGTGCGCTGGGTGCGCTACGCCGGCTTGCCCGACGACCCGTACCACGCGCTGGCGCAGCGTTATTTGGGCGGGCGTGCCTCGGGGTTGCTCACGTTCGGCATCGAGGGTGGGCGCACCGCAGGCGAGCGTTTCTTGGATGCGCTGCAGCTGTTCACTCGCTTGGTCAATATCGGCGACGTGCGCTCGCTGGCCACGCACCCGGCGTCCACCACGCACCGCCAGCTTTCGCCAGAAGAGCTGGCCCAAGCGGGCGTGACCGAGGACACCGTGCGCCTGTGCGTGGGCATCGAGCACATCGACGACCTGCGCGCCGATCTGGCGCAGGCGCTGGCCGCGGCTTGACCGTGGCGCGGCGCGTGCGCCTGGGCAGTCCGGCACGCCCCGCGTCAACCCTCGGCCGCCTCGACCGTCCAGGCCGCGCCGCGCCCCTGCCGCAGCGCAGAAAGTACCCAAGGCAGCGCCTCGCGCAGCTGCGGCGCCAGCGTGTACGGCGGGTTGATGACGAAAACGCCGCTGGCGCGCAGACCCCCCACGGGCCGGCCACGCGCAGCCTGCGCCTTGGCCTGCGCATGGGGCTGGGCGCCGATGTTGAGCTCGGCTTGCAACCACGGTCGCTGGGCGCGCTGCGCCAAGGCGCGCAGCCGGCGCGGCAGCGCGTGCGCCTCGGGCCGTCCTATCACGGGATACCACACCAGATAGCACCCTTGGGCGAAGCGGCGCAGTGCCTCGGCCGCGGTGGCGAACACGTGCCCGTAGTCCGACTTGAGCTCGTAGCTGGGGTCGATCAGCACCAGCGCCCGGCGCGACGGCGGCGGCAGCAGTCGCCGCAGACCCTCGAAGCCGTTGTCGCGCCGTAGCTCGATGGCGGGGTGCGGCTCGCGCGCGCGCCACTGCTGCACGGTCCGATCCAGCAGCCGCCCGTCGGTGGGGTGCCACTCGAACAGCTGCAGCCGGTCCTGCGGGCGCAACAGTGCCTGCATCAGGGCGGGTGAGCCTGGGTAGTGCTGCAGCAACCCGTGGGGATTGGCGGCCTGTATCTGTTGCCAATAGTCTTGTACGGCGGGTGGCAACGCGTCGCCGCGGGCGTGCGCCGCCATGGCCGCGTCCCACACCGCGGCGATACCCTGCGCCGCCTCGCCGGAGGTGCGCGCGTGCTCGTGGTCCAGCCGGTACTGCCCCGCCCCGGCGTGCGTGTCTACCAGCAGCAGCCCCCCTTCCTTGCCCTGCAAGTGGCGCAGGGCGGCCAGCAGGGCGATGTGCTTGAGAACGTCGGCATGATTGCCGGCATGAAATGCGTGGCGGTAACTGAACATGCGGCGATGGTAGCCGAGGTAGGCTTTGCGGCCTAGTCGCTGATTGCGATACAATGTTGGGCTTCGCAGCGATACGGCTGGGCCCCGCGGCGAAACGTTCCACCCCACCTAAGAGGCTGCCAGCAGAGCAGCGCCGACCGTGGAAAAGGGTCTGCCCAAACCACAGGAAACTGACATGACCAAAACCTTCAGCGCCAAACCCGCTGAGGTGGTGCATGAGTGGTTTGTGATTGACGCCACCGACAAGGTGCTCGGACGTGTCGCCAGCGAAGTGGCACGCCGACTGCGCGGCAAGCACAAGGCCATCTACACCCCTCACGTCGACACGGGCGACTTCATCATCGTCGTCAACGCCGACAAGATCAAGGTCACGGGCAACAAGGCCCTCGACAAGATCTACTACCGCCACACCGGCTACCCCGGCGGCATCCGCTCGATCAACTTCCGCGACATGCAGGCCAAGCACCCGGGCCGCGCGCTCGAGAAGGCCGTCAAGGGCATGCTGCCCAAGGGGCCGCTGGGCTACGCCATGATCAAGAAGCTCAAGGTCTACGCCGGCCCCGAGCATCCGCACAGCGCGCAGCAGCCCAAGGCGTTGGAAATCTAAGGAGCGGCCATGATTGGTGAATGGAACAATGGCACGGGCCGTCGCAAGTCCAGCGTCGCGCGCGTGTTCCTCAAGAAGGGCTCCGGCAAGATCACGATCAACGGACGCGACATCCAGGACTATTTCGGTCGCGAAACCTCGATCATGATCGCCAAGCAGCCGCTGGTGCTGACCAACCACCTCGAGACGTTTGACATCCAGGTCAACGTGCACGGCGGCGGTGAGTCGGGCCAGGCCGGTGCGGTGCGCCACGGCATCACCCGAGCGCTGATCGACTACGACGCTAGCCTCAAGCCCGCGCTGAGCGCGGCCGGCTACGTCACCCGCGATGCGCGCGAAGTCGAGCGCAAGAAGGTGGGTCTGCGCAAGGCCCGCCGCGCCAAGCAGTTCAGCAAGCGCTGATTTGCACGGTCTTGCAGGAAAACCGCCCTTCGCTTCGTCGGGGGCGGTTTTTTGTTGGCGGGCGAAGCGCCGCGCCGCGCGCCACAAGGCACTGGCCCCGTCATGGCTTTTGTGTGGAACGGATTTGGGGTCTGCCGTGCTCCTTTGCTATCCTTCAAGTATCTTGTCATCATCAGGAACGCCACCATGTCCGCTGTCGCCGAAACCCCGTCCACCACTGAAACCGAGATGCCCGCGCCGTTGGTGTTCACCGATGCCGCCGCGGCCAAGGTTGCCGACCTGATCGCCGAGGAGGGCAATCCGGACCTCAAGCTGCGCGTCTTCGTGCAAGGTGGCGGTTGCTCGGGCTTCCAGTACGGCTTTACCTTCGACGAGGTGGTCAACGAAGACGACACGGTGATGACCAAAAATGGTGTCACGCTGCTGATCGATGCGATGAGCTACCAGTACCTGGTCGGCGCCGAGATCGACTACAAAGAAGATCTGCAGGGGGCGCAGTTCGTCATCCGCAACCCCAACGCCACCACCACCTGTGGCTGCGGCTCGAGCTTCAGCGTCGGCTGAAGCGTCGGCTCAAGGGGCGTAGAGCGCGCCCAGCACGCGCTCGCCCCGTGCCCCCGTGACGGTGGGAAGGTTGCCGCTGCGGCCCAACAGGCGCTGGCGCGCCAGCCAAGCAAAGGCGGCCGCTTCCACCCACTGCACGGGCCAACCCAGGCGGGCCGTGGTGTCGATGGTGACCGCGGGCAGGCGCTGCGACAGCGCGGCCAGAAGGGCGCGGTTGTGCGCGCCGCCCCCACAGACGAGCACCTGCCGCGGAGCCAGGGTTGGTTCGTTTCCCCAATCCAAGGTTTCCAGCGCGCGGGCGATGCCTTCGACCGTCAACGCCACCAACGTGGCCTGCACATCCACGGGTGCCACGCCCGGATGCCGTGCCAGAATGGCGTCGAGCCAGCCCAGGTGGAAGTGATCGCGTCCGGTGCTGCGCACACCGGTGCGGGAAAAATAGGGGTCGGCCAGCAGATCGGCGAGCAGCGCCGGCAGCACGCGCCCCTGCCGCGCCCAGGCGCCGTCGGCGTCGTAGCGCGCCCCGGTATGGCGCTCGCACCAGCCGTCGAGCAAGACGTTGCCCGGCCCGCTGTCGCAGCCTAGCACGCCACCGTCGGCGCGCAGGGCAGTCAGGTTGGCGATGCCGCCGATGTTGACCACGGCGACCCCCTCCCCCGCGCGCCCAAAGGCCGCGCGGTGAAAGGCGGGCACCAGCGGGGCGCCTTGGCCCCCGGCTGCGATGTCGCGGCTGCGAAAATCCGCCACGACGGCGATGCCGGTCGCTTCGGCCAGTCGGGCCGGGGCTAGCAGTTGCAGGGTATAGGGGGCTTCGTCCTCGCCCAGCCCGGGATGTCCAGGCGGCAGGTGGCGCACGGTTTGCCCGTGCGCACCGATGGCCGCCACCTGCGTCGGCGCCATGTCGGCCGCGGTCAACAGCCGCTCGGCGACGTCGGCATAGACCGTGGTGAGTTGGGCCGCGGCCTGGGCCGCGCGGTGTAGCTCGTCAGGCCCCGGGTGTTGCAGGGCCAGCAGCGCGGCGCGCAAAGCGTCGGTCAGGGGCACACTGGCGTCGGCGACGACGCGTCCCGTGCCACTGTCGCCTTCCGGGCCGAAATCCACCAAGACACCATCGACGCCGTCCAGCGAAGTGCCGGACATCAGCCCGATGCAGTGCATGGCCCGTTGCGCGATCGGGGGGTTATTCCGCGCTGGCCTGCACCACCGTGGCCGCCGCCGTGAGCTGTTCGCGCATGGTCGCAGCGACGCGCTCGAACGCGGACCGCCAGCGTGCCTCCAGGGGTTCGCCGCCACTGTTGTCACGCGCGATCGTCAACGGGTCGCGGTGCGCGCCAGCGACGATGTATTCGAAGTGCAGGTGCGGCCCGGTGGCGGTGCCGGTGGCGCCCACGGCGCCGATGGTCTGCCCCTGTTCCACGCGTTGGCCTTTGCGCACCTCGATGCGGCTCAGGTGCGCGTAGAGCGTTTTGCGGTCCTGCTTGTGCTGCAGGATGACGACATTGCCGTAGCCGCGTTGCCAGCCCGCGAATTCGACCACCGCATCGGCCACGCTGCGCACCGGTGTGCCCGTGGGCGCGGCGTAGTCCACGCCCAAGTGTGCACGCCGATCGCCATAGACGGGGTGAAAGCGCATGCCGTAGCCGCTGCTGACGCGCGAAAAAGCCAGCGGCGAGGCAAGGAAGGCGCGCTGCAGGCTCTCGCCCTGGAAGTTGTAGTAGCCCCCCTTGGCACCACCCGGCGGCTGGAACCACACGAGTTGGTGGCGCCGACCCGCGTTGACAAACTCGGCGCCCAGCAGGCGGCCGTAGCGCAGCACCTCGCCGTCGGCGGACAGCGCTTCGTAGACGACGTGGAAGGTGTCGCCCGCGCGCAGGTCGCGCCGGAAATCGATCTCGCCGCCGAACAGATCGGCCAGCTGCGAGGCGACGCTGTCGGGCAGGCGGGCCGCGTCGGTGGCGGCAAACAGCGAGGTGCGGATGGTACCGCTGGCCAGGTGGACGGAGGCGACGAGCGGTGCGGACTCCAGGCGTGCGCGCCACACGCCGCCGTCGCGCTGTACCGTCAGGCGCTGGAAGGTGGGACTGTCGTCGCGCGGCAGCCAGCGCGCGGTCAGGCGCAGCAGCCGCCCATCATCGTCGACCTCGGCGCTGACCAACTTGCCGGGCCGTCCGCGCCACAGCGGGGCCGCGTCAGGGTGGCGGCGCAAAAACTCCGCGGCTTGGGCGTCGCTGACGCCCAGCCGCTGCAGCAACGTGGCCAGCGTGTCGTCGCGGCGCGTGGTGTCGGTGCGGTAGAGGATGAAAGGGGCGGTCGGGGTCTCGGTGTCTGCGGGGGTGAAGGCGACGGGCACCGCCTCGACGAGCTCGCGCTGTGGCAGCCGGTCGAGGGCGGCGTCCAGCGGGTCGGTACCGAAGGCGGTGATGCCCGTGCCCAAGAGCAGAACACCCAGGGCTGCCACGACACGCCGCGGATGCCGCTGCAGCCGGCGCTGCCAGAGTTGCAGCCGTTCTTGCAATCGTTCGATCATGCCGTATCCAGTGAGGGGGTGGGCCGCGCGAGACGACACTCACCCGGACCTCGAGCCTGCTTGGCAGGCCCGCAGGGCGCGCATGGAGGGTTGGATCCGCCGTCTACAATCGGGACCGCGGCTGGCGCTCGAGGCTACCGAGCTGCGCCGAATCGCAATCTGCGGCGGGCGAATGGGCGGAGTATACCGGCTCTTCCACCGCCGTCATCTGTGTAAACCCGAATGAATATTTCCACAGTATCCACCGACGCGGCGACCGAAGAGGCCTTGCAGGGCGCCTCGGATGCGGTGCGCGCGGCGCTGGCCATCACCCTGCGTGGCTGCGATGAGCTGCTACCGGTGGTCGATTGGGTGCGCAAGCTGCGTCGCAGCGAAGCGACGGGACAGCCGCTGCGCATCAAACTGGGGCTGGACCCCACGGCCCCCGACATCCACCTGGGGCACACGGTGGTGCTCAACAAGCTGCGCCAGTTGCAGGACTTGGGGCATCAGGTCATTTTCCTCATCGGGGATTTCACCTCGCTCATCGGTGATCCGTCCGGGCGCAACAGCACGCGCCCGCCGCTGACGCCCGAGCAGATCCAGGCCAACGCCGACACCTACTACCGCCAGGCCAGCCTGGTGCTGGATCCCGCGCGCACCGAGATTCGCTACAACAGCGAGTGGAGCGACGCGCTGGGCGCGCGCGGCATGATCCAGCTCGCCGCCAAATACACGGTGGCGCGCATGATGGAGCGTGACGACTTCACCAAGCGCTTCAAGGCCGGCACGCCGATTTCGATTCACGAGTTTCTCTACCCCCTGATGCAGGGCTACGACTCGGTGGCGCTGCGCGCCGATCTGGAACTGGGCGGCACCGACCAGAAGTTCAACCTGCTCATGGGCCGGCACCTGCAACAAGAGTATGGGCAGGAGCCGCAGTGCATCCTGACCATGCCGCTGCTGGAGGGCTTGGACGGCGTGGACAAAATGTCCAAGTCCAAGGGCAACTACATCGGCATCACCGAGGACGCCAACACCATGTTCGCCAAGGTGATGTCGATCAGCGATGAGCTGATGTGGCGCTGGTATACGCTGCTGTCGCGGCGCTCGCTGGCCGAGATCGAGCAGCTGCAGCGCGAGGTGGCGCAAGGCCGCAACCCGAAAGAGGTCAAGGTATTGCTGGCCAAGGAGATCACCGCGCGCTTTCACAGCCCCGCCGCGGCCGAGGCGGCGCAGCAGGATTTCGAGTTGCGCGCCAGGGGCGGGGTGCCGCAGGAGATTCCCGAGGTCGCGCTCAGCGGCGCGCCGATGGGCATTGGGGTGCTGCTGAAGTCGGCGGGGCTCGCGCCCTCGACGAGCGAGGCCAACCGCCTCATCGACGGCGGCGGCGTGCGCGTGGACGGCAGTGTGATCAGTGACAAGGGGCTCAAGCTGTCGGCGGGCACCTACGTGGTGCAGGTGGGCAAGCGCAAGTTTGCCCGCGTGACGCTGGCCTGAAAACGGCCCGGCAGCGATGGCACGCATGTGGCAGCGGCTGACCCCGAAGCGCTTGCTGGCCGTCTCGGTCGCGGTGGCGCTGGCCACGATCGCGCTCAAGACCCTGGCGTGGTGGCTGACCGGCTCGGTGGGTCTGCTGTCGGACGCCATGGAGTCGGGCGTCAATCTGGCGGCAGCGCTGTTTGGCCTGTGGATGGTGACGGTCGCGGCGCGCCCGGCCGACGACGATCACCCTTACGGCCACCACAAGGCAGAGTATTTTTCTTCCGGCTTCGAGGGCATCCTCATCATCGTGGCGGCGCTGGGTATCGTCTGGGCGGCGCTCGATCGCCTGTGGTCGCCGCAGCCGTTGCAGCGGCTCGATTGGGGGTTGGTGCTGTCGGTGTTCAGTGCCGCGCTCAACGGGGCGCTGGCGTGGGTGATGCTGCGCGCCAGCCGCGTGCACCGGTCGTTGGCGCTGGAGGCCGATGCGCGCCACCTGTTTACCGACGTGTGGACCTCGGCCGGCGTGGTGGTGGGCTTGGGGCTGGTGGTGGCCACCGGCTGGTGGTGGCTCGATCCCCTGATTGCCATCGCGGTGGCGATCAACATCGCCCGCGAGGGCGTGCATCTTCTGTGGCGTTCCAGCCAGGGGTTGATGGATGAAGCGGTCGAGCCCGAGGTGCGCGCCGCCATCGATGCGGTGTTGGCCGACTTTGCGCACACCCGCGGCGGCGCCGAGATCATCCGCTTCGATCATGTGCACACGCGCAAGGCCGGCCAGCGCCGCTACGTCGATCTGCACATGCACATGCCCGCGCATTGGACGCTGGGGCGCGCCGCGGCCTTGCGCGCCAGCGTCGAGCAGGCGCTCATGAGCGCAGTACCCGGGTTGCGCGCCACCATCCAATTGCTGCCCACGGACGTGGAGGCGCACTTCGACGACACGCACGACCTCAAATGATCGGGCCCAGCGTCAGCGGTCACGCGCGGCGTAGGGGTTGGCAAAGCCCAGCCGGGTCAAGATGGCGATTTCACGCGCCTCCATCGCCTCAGCGTCGGCGTCACTGGTCTCGTGATCCCAGCCCTGGGCGTGCAGTGTGCCGTGCACCAGCAAGTGGGCGTAGTGGGCCTGTAGCGACTTGCCCTGCTCGGCGGCCTCGCGGGCCACCACCGGCGCGCACAACACCAGATCGGCCTGCACCACGGGTTCGGTGGCGTAGTCGAAGGTCAGCACATTGGTCGCGTAGTCTTTGTGCCGGTAGTCGCGGTTGAGCGCGCGGCCTTCCTCGGCATCGACGATGCGCACGGCGATCTCGGCATCGCGCTCGAGCGCGTGGCGGATCCAGCGCGCGACCGCATGGCGCGGTAGCGCGGCGCGGTGCGCGGCTGCGTCGTCGAAACGGGCAAACTGCAACGACAGGGTGAGCGTGGGCAGGGGCATGGCAGGTCAAGCCGCCGCGGGTGGGCGGGCTTCGTAGGCATCGACGATGCGCGCCACCAGCGGATGGCGCACCACGTCGGCGCTGGTCAGGCGCGCAAACGCGATGCCTTGCACGCGCCGCAGCACGCGCTCGGCGTCGATCAAGCCCGAGAGTTGCGAGCGCGGCAGGTCGATCTGGCTGACGTCGCCCGTGATCACGGCCTTCGATCCAAAGCCGATGCGCGTCAAAAACATCTTCATTTGCTCAGGCGTGGTGTTTTGCGCCTCGTCCAGGATGACGAAGGCGTGGTTGAGCGTGCGCCCGCGCATGAACGCCAGCGGCGCGATCTCGATCTGCTGGCGCTCGAAGGCCTTTTGCACCGCCTCGAAGCCCATCAGGTCGTACAGCGCGTCGAACAGCGGTCGCAGGTAGGGGTCGACTTTTTGCGCCAGGTCGCCGGGCAAAAAGCCCAGCCGCTCGCCGGCTTCCACCGCCGGGCGCGTCAGCACCAGGCGTTGCACCGCGCTGCGCTGCAGCGCATCCACCGCGCAGGCCACGGCCAGGTACGTCTTGCCGGTGCCCGCCGGCCCGATGCCAAACGTGATGTCGTGGCTCGCGATGGCGGCCAAGTAATGCGCCTGGTTGGCGGTTCGGCCACGAATCTCGCCCCGGCGCGTTTGCAGCACCGGGCCGGGGGTGCCGGGCGCGTCCGGCGGCCCATCACCGGCGAGCATGAGTTGCACCGTCTCGGCCGCGATCGGCTCGCGCGCCAGCTCGTACAGGGCTTGCAGCACCTCCATCGCCTGGGTGGCGGCGGCCTTGGGGCCCTCGACGCGAAAGTGTTCGAAGCGGTGCGCGATGCGCACCTGCAGGGCGGCCTCGACCGTGCGCAGGTGCTGGTCCAGCGGCCCGCACAGGTGGGCCAGCCGCGTGTTGTCGGCGGGGGAGAATGCGTGGCGCAGGATCAAGCCGATAATCCCAGGGTGTTGAACGAGAGGCCCCAATGATAGGCAAACTCACCGGCACCCTGCTGGACAAACACCCGCCGCAGATCGTGGTCGACTGCCACGGCGTGGGCTACGAGGTCGAAGTGCCCATGAGCACGTTCTACGGCCTGCCCGCCACCGGCGAGCGCGTGGCGCTGCTGACGCACCTGGTGGTGCGCGAGGACGCGCACCTGTTGTACGGCTTTGCCAGCGCGGCCGAGCGCGACGCGTTTCGCGCGCTGATCAAGATCAGCGGCGTGGGTCCGCGCATTGCGCTGGCGCTGCTGTCAGGCCTGAGCGTGGCGGAACTCGCGCAGGCGGTGGCCGCGCAGGAGGCGGGTCGCTTGGTCAAGATCCCGGGCATCGGCAAAAAGACCGCCGAGCGGCTGCTGCTGGAGCTCAAGGGCAAGCTCGCTCCCGATTTGGCACCGCCCACGGCGGCCCCGGTGAGCGACGCGCACGCCGATATCCAGCAGGCGCTGCTGGCGCTGGGCTACCACGAGCGCGAGGCGGCGGCGGCGCTGCAGGCGCTGCCTGCCGACGTGGGGGTGAGCGAGGGCATCAAGCTGGCGCTCAAGGCGCTGGCCAAGTGAGGAAGCCGCCGTGACGATCGAGACCGACGATTTTGCGCCCAGCCCGCGGTCGCGGCTGGTGTCGGCCGCGCCGGAGTCAGGCCGCGAGGAGGCCCTGGAGCGCGCGTTGCGCCCTAAGGGCTTGGACGAGTACGTGGGCCAGACCAAGGTGCGCGAGCAGCTCGAAATCTTCATCGG
>DYIC01000009.1:16517-24733 GCA_020723845.1 Hydrogenophaga sp. | reverse complement strand
CCGCTGGGCTTCGACCTGATGGACCGCAAGCTGCTGGAGGCAGTGATCCACAAGTTCGACGGCGGCCCAGTCGGGCTGGACAACATCGCCGCCAGCATCGGCGAGGAGCCGGGCACGATCGAGGACGTGATCGAGCCCTATCTGATCCAGCAAGGCTACTTGCAGCGCACGCCGCGTGGCCGCTGCGCCACCTTGGCCGCGTATCGCCATCTGGGGCTGCAGCCGCCGGCGGCCGCGGGCGGGCTGTTCGCCGACGCGGGGTAGGGTGATGCGGCGGTCGGCGTCATGCCGACGCGGACTCGTCGCGCGGGCCGGCTTCGTCGGCCTCTTCCAGGTGGCGCGTATCGCCCCACGACAACAGCGCAAAGCCACTGTCCGCGGTCCACAGCACGCGGTGGATGGCGGCGTTGCCCATGGCCCAGGCACGCGGCGCCTGCAG
Source organism: Hydrogenophaga sp. (assembly GCA_020723845.1). Taxonomy (GTDB): domain Bacteria; phylum Pseudomonadota; class Gammaproteobacteria; order Burkholderiales; family Burkholderiaceae_C; genus Tepidimonas. Next base: position 24,294 of record DYIC01000009.1, on the reverse strand, counting down.
GTCGACGCGTGCGGCGGCCCGGTACAAGATGTCGAGCACCCCGCCGTGGGCCACGACCACGATCTGACCGCCGAGGTGGCGCGCCGCCAGCTCGGCAAACGTCGTCTCCACGCGCTGACGCAAGTCCCGCAGTGATTCACCGCCCGGAGGGGCGAAGTCGGGGTCGCGGGCTTTCCAGGCGCGCACGACGTCGGGGTGGGCCTGCTCCAGTTCGGCCCAAGTGCGGCCTTGGAAGGCGCCGAAATGGCGTTCGCGCAGGCCCGGGTGGGTCTGCACCGGTAAGCCGTGGCGGCGCGCGACCGCGGCCGCCGTCTGGTGGGCGCGGCGGAGGTCGCTGGCATAGACCGCTTGCAGCGCCTCGTGCGCCAGCGCCTCGGCGGTGCGCTCGGCTTGCCAGTGCCCCACATCGTTGAGTGGGATGTCGATCTGGCCTTGGATGCGCGCATCACGGTTCCAGGCGGTCTCACCATGACGGATGGCCAGAATCCGCGTCATCTGCATCGGGTTGCCTTGCGGGAAAGGGAAAGAAGTGCCTAGAATGGTAACAGCCCGCCCCGAGTGGCCCCGGCCCCCAACCTCGCAAGGCCCATCCATGAGCAGCACCGCGTTTCAAAAAGAAGTCGACGAGCGCACCAATCTGACTGGCTCCAACAAGTTCGAGATGCTGTTGTTTCGCCTTGGGCGCTCGCCCGGCGCCCAGCAGTCCGAGCTGTTTGGTATCAACGTCTTCAAGGTGCGCGAGATCGTGGCCATGCCGCCGCTGACCGCCATGGCGGGGGCACCCCAGCATGTGCTGGGCATGGTCAACCTGCGCGGGCAGGTGATTCCCGTGATCGACCTGCCTGCCGTCATCGGCTGCACGCCCGAGACGGGCCTGAACCTCATGCTGGTGACCGAATTCGCCCGCTCCACGCAGGCGTTTGCCGCCGAGTCGGTGGAAGACATCGTGCGCCTGGACTGGGGCAAGATTTTGCCCGCCGACCACACCGCGTCGGTCGCGCGTGGGCTGGTCACCAGCATCGCGCGCCTCGACGATGGGCAAGGCGGCGTCAAGCTGGTGCAGATTCTGGACGTGGAGTCGATCCTGCAGCGCGTCATGCCCAGCGAAGCGCTGGAAATCAAGAAGGAGGATGTGGGGTCGGCCCTGCGGCTCAAGCCGGGCGCGGTGGTGTTGGCGGCCGACGACTCGTTCGTGGCGCGCAGCATGATCGAGTCGGAGCTCAAGGCGCTGAATTTGCCGTTCGTGATGACCAAAAACGGGCAGGAAGCGTGGAAGGTGCTGCAGGAAATGGCCGCCGACTGCAAGGCGCAAGGCATACCGGTCACCGACCGCGTGGCGGTGGTGCTCAGCGACCTGGAGATGCCTGACATGGACGGCTTCACGCTCACGCGCCAGATCAAGGCCGATCCCGCGCTGCGCGCCATTCCAGTGGTCATCCACTCCTCGCTGACCGGGGATACCAACGAGCAGCACGTGCAGCGCGCGGGGGCCGATGCGTACGTGGCCAAGTTTGCGGCGAAAGAGCTGGCTAGCACCTTGCGCAGTGTGTTGGCCAAAGCAGATGCGGTGGCCGCCTGAGGGTGCTCGCTGGCAGACTAGGGTCGCGGTGATTCCACCACGACCCGACGCGGGCTCGATGGCGGGTCCGGGAATCCATCCAGAGCCGCCTGCAACAACGCCCGCCAAAGGGTGGGCGTGTCTGACCAGGGGCCATCCTGCACGGCCCGGGTTTCATACACCACGTCGCCGCTGCGGCGGTCGCGCAGCGTCAGTGTCAGCTCGCGCACGTAGTAGGGCGGGCGCAGCGTCCAGTGCAGGCCGATGCTGCTGACCACGCCGCGGCCGACCATCACCTGCCCATACGGGGCCCAGCCCGGGCGGGGCTCGGGGGCGTCCCACGGTGCGTAGGGATACTTGACCGAGCGCGCCACGATCTGCACCCCCCAGGGCACCGCGCTGGGGGCGCCACCACTGGCCGTCTCGGCGCGCTGCAGACCCAGGCGGGCCAACTCGGCTGCGGCCAGCGCTTCGATCGCCTCTTGCTCGCGCGCCGCATCGCCGCTGCGCTGCGACGGCAGCCGCTCGAATACATAACGGTCCCCCGCGGCCGGGCGGACGCCACCGTTCCACGCGGCCTGGCTGCGCACCTCGTGTTCCAGCCGCAGCGGGGTGGCGCAGCCGGCCAACCACGCCGCCCCGATCAGCAGGGCGATGAAACGCCACGTGCGTAGCCCGCGTCGCATGTCAATCCTCCGGCAGCAGGGCAAACACAGGCCGTGGCGGACGCGCTACCGCGTCACTGGCGGCCGGTGTCTCGTCATCGTCCGCCGGGGCGGCCATGCCCTCGGTCGGCAAAGGCTCGTCGTCGAAGGCGATGTCGCCATCGGCTTGCGGGCGGCCGCTGGCGCGCACCCCCGCGAAGTCGTACAGCGTGCGGTCCATCAGGTGGCTGGGCACGACGTGCTGCAGCGCCTTGAGCATGTTGTCGACGCGGCCAGGGAAGCGTTTGTCCCACTCGCGCAGCAGGTCGCCCACCTGTTTGCGCTGCAGGTGCTGCTGGCTGCCGCACAGGTTGCACGGGATGATGGGGAACTGCCGCACCTGCGCCCAGCGGATCAGGTCCTTTTCGGGTACGTAGGCCAGGGGACGGATGACGACATGCTCGCCGTTATCGCTGACCAGCTTGGGTGGCATGCCCTTGAGCTTGGCGCCAAAGAACATGTTGAGCAGCAACGTCTGCAGGATGTCATCCCGGTGGTGCCCCAACGCGATCTTGGTGGCCCCCAGCTCGCGCGCCACGCGGTACAGGATGCCGCGCCGCAGCCGACTGCACAGGCTGCACATCGTCTTGCCTTCGGGGATGACCTTCTTGACGATGGAGTACGTATCCTGTGTTTCGATGTGGAACCGCACCCCGAGCTGGCGCAGGTAGTTTGGCAGCACGTCGGCGGGAAAGCCCGGCTGCTTCTGATCGAGGTTGACCGCGATCAGCTCGAAGCGCGCCGGGGCGCGGCGTTGCAGCCGCATCAGGATGTCCAGCAGCGAGTAGCTGTCCTTGCCGCCCGAGAGGCACACCATGACACGGTCGCCGTCCTCGATCATGCGGTAGTCGTCGATGGCCTGGCCGACCAGGCGGCACAGGCGTTTTTCCAGCTTGCGGTTTTCAAAAGCCTCGTCCATGGGGGGTCCGGTGCGGTCGGATGCGGCAGGCCGCGACAAGCCTGGGATTGTCCCGCAAACGGGGCCGCCCTGCCTACCACTGGCCGCATTCCATGCGGATGGCGACCTCGCAGTCGTCGAAGATCTCGAGCTTGGCGATGCGCACGCGCACGCCGATCACGCCCGGCAGCTGCATCAGGCGCAGCGCCAGCTTGCCCACCAGCGTCTCCAGCAGGTTGATGTGCTCGGCGGTGCACTCGTCGATGATGATCTGGCGCACCTTGCGGTAGTCGAGCACGTGGCGGATGTCGTCGTCGTGCGGCTGCAGCGGCTGCAAGCCCTGGTTGATCTCGGCATCCACCTCGATGGGCTGCGGGCCTTGGCGCTCATGGTCCAGGATGCCCAGGTTGGCATGAAAGCGCAGACCCGTCAGCGTCAGCACCTGACGGCCGATCTTGTGGGTGGGGGCAGCAGCGTTGACCATGTTCGACGTCCGCGGCGCTCAGCCCATGCACGAGAAGTCGCGTTCGAAGCGCCACAGGTGCTGCCCGCCATCGACGAGCAGATGGGTGCCGGTGAGCGAGCGATTCTCCAGCGCGAAACGCACGGTCTCGGCCACGTCTTGCGGGGTGGACGAGCGCCCCAGCGGGGCCTGCCGATGTAGGCGCTCGAACGCGTCGCCCAGCAGGGTCTCGCTGGTCAGCGTCAGCCCGGGCGCCACGCCCACCACGCGCACCCATGGCGCCAGTGCCAGTGCCAGCAGCTCGGTGGCGGCGCGCAGTGCGGCTTTGGACAGCGTGTAGCTGAAAAAGTCTGGGTTCGGGTTCCAGAGTTTTTGGTCGAGCAGGTTGACCACGCAAGCGCGCGCACGCCACGCTTGGCGCTCGTCCTCGCTTTCGGCGAGCGCCAAGCGGGATTGGACATGGGCATACAGCCCCTGCGCCAGCAGCACCGGCGCGGCCGTGTTGGGCAGCCAGTGGTCACGCATGGTGGCGGTGCTGGCGCCCAACGCATCGTCATACGAGAAGCGCGATGCCGAGTTGACCACCGCGACCAGTGCGCCGAAATGGGCCACCACGGCGGGGGCCAGCGCGCGGCAGGCCGCCTCGTCCGCCAGGTCGGCCGCGAAAGCGTGTGCGCGCACGCCCAGCGCGCGGCAGTCCTGCACCGTCTGCTCGGCCTCAGTGGCCGAGCCGCGGTAGTGCACCGCCACGTCCCAACCGGCGCGCGCCAGGGCCAGCGCGATGGCGCGGCCCAAGCGCCGGGCGGCCCCCGTGACCAGCACCACACGGGGGCAAGGCAGGGGCTCCGATGGCGGCGGGTCGGTCGTCATGGTCGAGTGAGTCAGGGGTTGGGCAAGGCACAATCATGCCATGCAAGTCGCAGCCCCAGATCCAGGGCCGGCCATGCCGGCGGTGCAGCACGCCCTGCAGGCGTCGGGCGGCTGGCTGCCGTTCGAGCGCTTCATGGCGTTGGCGCTCTATGCGCCCGGGCAGGGCTACTATGCGCGCGGTGCGCGTATCTTTGGCGCCACCCCGGCCGATGGCAGCGACTTCGTGACCGCGCCCGTGCTCAGCCCCCGCTTTGGCGCGACGCTGGCGCGGCAGGTGGCGCAGGCGCTGGCCGAAACCGGCACCCATGCGGTGTGGGAGTTCGGCGCCGGCACGGGGGCGTTGGCGGCTCAGATACTCGCGGCGCTCGATGCGCTGGCCCCCGCGGACGGCGGGGGCGCGCGCGTGGCCTACCACATCGTCGAGGTCTCGGGCGCGCTGCGCGCGCGGCAGGCCGAATGTCTGGCGCCATGGAGCGGGCGTGTGACATGGCACGAGCGCTTGCCAGATGCGCTGGAGGGCGTGCTGATCGGCAACGAAGTGCTCGACGCCATGCCGGTGACGTTGCTACACCGGCGGGGGGGCGTTTGGCACGAGCGCGGGGTGGCGTGGGATGCGCAACAGGCGCGCTTCGTGTGGGTGGATCGGCCGACCGACCGGCGGCCGCCGCTGGCGATCGCGGGCACGCACGACTATGTGACCGAGATCCACCCCCAGGCGGAGGCGTTCGTGCGCACCGTGGGCGAGCGTTTGCGCCGCGGCGCGGCGTTTTTCATCGACTATGGCTTCCCCGAGCACGAGTACTACCATCCGCAGCGCGCCGGGGGCACGCTGATGTGCCACCGCGCCCACCGGGCCGACGCCGACCCGCTGACCGACGTTGGCGCCAAGGACATCACGGCGCACGTCAATTTCACGGGGGTGGCGCTGGCGGCGCAACAAGCCGGGGTGGAGGTGCTGGGTTACACCAGCCAAGGCCGCTTTTTGCTCAACGCGGGCGTGCTCGACGGGCTGGACGACGCGCCGCTGGCCGAGCGCGCCGCGGTGCTCAAGCTGGTGCACGAGCACGAGATGGGCGAGCTGTTCAAAGTCATCGGTCTGGCGCCGCCCGCGAGCAGCCGCGGTTGGGTGCCGATGGGGTTCGCCCAGGGCGACCGCACGCACACGCTTTGACGGTCGAGGGAGCCCATGATTCGCTGGTTGATCGTCGTTTGTCTGGCGCTGCTGATCTTCAGTTGGCTCACGCCCTGGCTGCGGCGTCTGGGCTTTGGGCGCTTGCCGGGTGACCTCCATTTCCGGCTCTTCGGGCGCGAGTGGGACATTCCGCTGGCCAGCACGGTGTTGCTCAGTCTGCTGGCGGCGGCGATCGCGCGCTGGATCTGAGGGTGCGGCACTGGCCGTCGGCACGGGGCGTCGATTCGGTACCCGGCGGGGTATGACTTGAAACCACGGACTTCGGCCCCATGTGTGGGCTATCGTTGTCACCAGGAGCCCGCATGTCCGCCGAGCCGTTGCACATCGTCTGCCCCCATTGCCACACCACCAATCGCGTGCGCGCCGACCAGTTGAACCAAGCGCCCGACTGCGGTCGCTGCCACCGGCCGTTGTTCGACGGCCACCCGGTCGAGCTCGACGCGGCGGCCTTCGAGCGCCACGTCGGGCGCAGCCAGATCCCGGTGCTGGTCGACTTTTGGGCGCCGTGGTGCGGGCCGTGCCGCATGATGGCGCCGGCGTTCGAGGCGGCCGCGCGCCAGCTCGAACCCCACGTGCGGCTGGCCAAGGTCAACACCGAGGCCGAGCCGGCGCTGGCGGCGCATTTCGGTATTCGCAGCATCCCGACGCTGGCGCTCTTCGTCGGCGGACGCGAGGTGGCCCGCCAGCCCGGCGCGATGGGGCAGGCCGACATCGTGCGCTGGGTGCAGGCGGCGTTGGCGCAGGCGCGCTGACGGCACGCGCCAGGCTCGGTCCGCGGTCAGTCGCCGCGCAGCGCGTCGGCGATGGCGCGCTGGCGCGCGTGTTCGATCGCGGCCCCGATGCGCAGCCCCAGATCGTGCGCGCTGGGATGACGGGCCTGCTCCTGCTGGGCGAGCGCGGCGGTGTCCACCGCCAGTGCGGCCTGCAGCGCGCGGCGCAGCCGTGCCGCCTGGGGGTAGGGCCGGTCTTCGTGGTGCAGGCGGCCGCGCGCGTCGCATTCGCAGGCTAGCAATACCTGCTCAAAGCGCTCGGGCCGGCGCAGGGCATCGCAGCGCTGCAGCAAGCGCAGGATGGCGGCGGCCCCCAACGCGTCGCTGCGGTGGATGTGGCCGTGCTCGCGCGCCACCACCTCGGCCAGTTCGCGGCAGTCGCGCGGCACGCGCCAGCGCTCGCTGACCTGGCGCAGCAGCCGCACGCTGCGCTCCTCGTGTCCCAGGTGGCGCGGCAGGATCTCGGGCGGCGTCGTTCCCTTGCCCAGGTCGTGGCACAGGCAGGCGTAGCGCGTGGCCAGCGGTGCGTGCAGGCGCGCGCTCATGTCCAGCACCATTTCTAGGTGCACGCCGGTGTCGACCTCGGGGTGGTAGTCCGCACGTTGCGGCACGCCCCACAGGCGGTCCACTTCGGGCAGCAGGACGCGCAGTGCGCCGGTCTCGCGCAGCACAGCCAGCATGCGCGAGGGGCGTGGTTCCATCAGCCCGCGCGAGAGTTCTTGCCACACCCGCTCGGGTACCAGGTGATCGACCTCGCCGTGCGCCACCATGTCGCGCATCAGCGCCATCGTCTCGGGCGCGATACGGAAATCAGGCCAGCGCGCGGCAAAACGCGCCATGCGCAGGATGCGCACCGGGTCTTCGGCAAACGCCGGGGTGACGTGGCGCAGCACTTTGGCCTGCAGGTCGCGCCGGCCGCCATAAGGGTCGACCAACCGCGGATCGTTGGGGTCGAAGCGCCCGTCGGCGTCCAGCGCCGCTGCGGGCAGCGCCATGGCGTTGATGGTCAGGTCGCGGCGCGCCAGGTCTTGCTCCAGCGTCACACTGGGGTCGGCAAAGAAAGCAAAGCCGTGATAGCCGCGTGCCGTTTTGCGCTCGGTGCGTGCCAGCGCGTACTCTTCGCGCGTGACCGGGTGCAGAAAGACCGGAAAGTCCCGCCCGACCGGCACATAACCGGCCGCGACCATGGCCTCGGGCGTGGCGCCAACCACGACCCAGTCCCGGTCGGCGTGCGCCGTGCCGTCGGGGCGCTGGTGTGCCAAGTGGAAGTGCCCCAGCAGACCGTCGCGCACGGCGCCGCCGACGAGATAGATATCCATGGG
>DYIC01000009.1:15117-16417 GCA_020723845.1 Hydrogenophaga sp. | reverse complement strand
TCAGGCGTACTTTTCGAGGATGCGCGTGGAGCGCTCGACCTCGCGCAGCGTGTCGTCGTCCGAGACGGCGACGGACTCCATCACGGAGCACGCCATCATGCGAAAGAACGCTTTGTCCATGGCCTTGCGCGCGGCCGACATCTGCTGCGCGACGTCCTCGCACGGGCGGCCCGACTCCACCATCTCGATCAGGGCGCGCACCTGGCCCTCGATGCGCTTGAGGCGGTTGACCACGTCGCGCTGGTGCTCGCTGCGGTAGCGCGACGACGGCGCCCCGGTCGGATGGGTAGCAGTGGGGCGGGTGTCGTCGCCGGAGGGGGCGGAGGCTTTCATGGGGTGATCCTTCGATGTCGGACGCAAGCCCCGAGTGTGCCAAAAAACATGGCCCCCAGCGTGGTGTGCCCATCGAGGCGCACCCATCGCGGCTTGCGCCTTTGGTGGCCTTGATCAAAACCCTACCCCCTAGGGTAAATGCGGATGCCGTTGCGCGGTCTGCCTTGCTAATCTCCACGTGCCTTGACAAATATCAAAGCCCTGCGGGGCGGAGGAGTTGGACGCATGAAGATGACACGTGAAGGATGGCGCAAGAGCTGGCTGGCGCTGGCGATGGTCGCTGTCGTGGGATTGACCAGTGGCTGTGGCACCGTGGCCACCATCGGCAAGCTCGAGGACGGGGCGGGCGCGGAGGCGATGAAGATGTGGGACCGCTGGATCGAGGGCGGCGGTGACATCGCCGTCGCGACGACCTGGGAGCGCAAGGTCAAGCCCGGCCTGAGTGTGGCAGACGTCGAGGAGATCATGCGCACCGTGATGGTGGAGCGCAATATGCGCGACGTCGGCACGCTGCCGCTGTCCAAGGAACTGGAAGCCCGCTCCGGCAAGAAGGAGCCGGTATTGACGATCTACCAGTTCTGCAGCCCCAACATCGCACGTCGCATGGCGGATTTCAGTCCGGCCATGGCTGCTTACATGCCGTGTCGCATCGCGCTGGTCGAGCGCCCCGACGGATTGTGGCTGTACACGCTCAACATGGACATGATGGTCAAGATGGGCCGCAAACTGCCCTCGCCGCTCAAGGAGGAGGCCTGGAGCGTGCGCGAGGCCGTCTGGGACATGATGGAGCGTGCTTCCAAGGGCGAATTCTGAGCACACGGGCCAAGATCCGATCCCACCCAAAAAGACAGAGGAGAACCGCATGCATCACGCAACCGAAGGGCGGCCGCTCGCGGCACGCCGCATTCCCCGTATCACCCTGGCCGCCGTGGCGCTGGCGTGCGCCGGTGCGGCACAGGCCACCAAT
>DYIC01000009.1:0-15017 GCA_020723845.1 Hydrogenophaga sp. | reverse complement strand
CAGTGGCCGCACCGCCTTTTTGATTCCGGAGTTCGGCTACAACGCGCGTCTGTCCGAGACATTGGCCGTGGGCCTGACCGTCTATGGCAACGGGGGCATGAACACGTCGTATGCGCCCTTTCCCAACGGGCAGAACCTATTGGGCGGCACAGGCAAACTCGGCGTCGATCTGATGCAGATCATCGTGGCGCCGACGCTGGCGATCCAAGTCGCGGAGGGGCATGCCCTGGGCGTATCCCCGTTGCTGGTGTGGCAGCGCTTCGAGGCCTATGGGCTACAGGGGTTTGCCGGGATGTCGTCCGATCCAGCCAACCTGACCAATCGCGGCAAGGACAACAGCACCGGCATCGGCGTGCGCGTGGGCTACATGGGCAAACTGGGCGATCGGGTCACGGTCGGTGCCGCCTACTCGCCGCGGGTGCGCATGGGGCGCTTCGACAAATACCGCGGCTTGTTCGCGGGGGCGGGCGATTTCGACATCCCGGCCAACTACGGCGTTGGTGTCGCGCTGCAGCTGACGCCGGCCTGGACGCTGGCGCTGGATGCGACGCGCATCCGCTACGGCGGTGTGCCCTCGATTGCCAACGGCAGCCTGTCACAGGTGATGGCAGGCCAGCCGCTGGGCGCGGCCAGCGGCCCCGGTTTCGGCTGGCGCGACATCGGCATCGTCAAGCTGGGGGTGCAGTGGCAAATGGACGAGCGCTGGACGCTGCGTGCCGGCGTCAACAAGGGCGGCAATCCGATTCGCGCCCAGGATGCGATGTTCAACATTCTGGCGCCCGGCGTGATCCGCGAGCACGTGACGTTTGGTGCGACCTACACGCCCGACAAGCAGACCGAGTGGACGTTTGCGCTCTGGCACGGCCGGCGCGAGACCGTGGTGGGGCCGAGCGTCGATTTCTCGTCGATGGCGATGAACCCGACTGGCACGCGCATCGGCATGCACCAAAACGGCTTTGGTGTGCAGTACAGCCGCAAGTTCTGATATCTGGGGGCAACCGCTTGCCGCCGTCCGCTCGGGGCGGCGGCTCTTTTTTCAGCGTCGCAGGTGCGCGCGGCGGCGCAGCTGGATCAGCGGATCGGCCGGGCCGTCCAGGTCCAGGTAGCGCGCCGCCACCGGCTCCACCGCGCTGGGCGTGATGCCGAGGTCGGTCAGGGTCGGTAGCGTGCCGGTGGCGACGTTGTCCACTTCCATCGAGCGCAGGTTGTCCGTGGACAGCAGCGGCTCGCCCGGCAACAGCTCCATCAGCAGGGCCTGGAAGTACGCCAGCGCACGCGGCAGCGGAATGACCGGCCGCGGATGGCCGCTGAGCCGTCCGGCCAAGCGCACCAGATCCGCGAGCGTCCAGACTTCGGGGCCGACGCATTCGAACGTCTTGCCGATGGTGTCCTCACGGCGCAGGCACTCGACGATGGCGTGGGCGACATCGCCCACCCACACGGGTTGGAAGCGCGCCTGCGCGCCTGCCAGCGGCACAACGGGCAGGGTTTGTTGCAGCCGCGCAAACAGGTTCAGGAATCGATCCTCGGCCCCGAAAATGACGCTGGGCCGCAGCACGGTCAGCGCCAGCCCCGCGCTGGTCATCGACCACAGCGCGGCCTCACCGGCCCCTTTGGTCTGCTGGTACAGCGACGGGCCTTGCGGGTCGGCTCCCAGTGCGCTGACGTGCACAAGCCGCTGGATTTGGGCGGCCAACATGGCTTGCGCCAGGCGTTGAGGAAACGCCACGTGCACCTGCTCGAACTGGTGGCGACTGCCGTGCAGAATGGCGATCAGGTTGACGACGGCGTCGTGTCCCGGCAGCAGGCGCTCCAGTTCGCGGTCGTCGTGCACGTTGGCGACGATCACGTCCACCATCGGCAACATCTGGATCGATTTGGCGTGCTCGGCATGGCGCGTCGGCACGGTGACGCGCACCCCCACGCGGTTGAGCCATTCGCAAACGTGGCGGCCAACGAAGCCGGTGCCGCCGAGTACCAGCACGTGTTTCATGGTGTCATCGCTCCACTGGGGCATGGCCGTGGTCGTCGCCGCGTCGGCGCCGTCACGGCAGGTCGGTGTCGGGGGCGCGCGCCGTCGCCGGCCGGGGGCCGATGGGCCCCAAGCGGCTGCTCAGCCGCTGCGGTCGCTGCTCCAGGATGGCAGCGTAGACCGTGGTGTTGGACAACACACGCTTGACATAGTCGCGTGTTTCGTCGAACGGAATGTTCTCGATCCACACCGAGGCCTCCAGCTCCGGTCCCTGGCGCCACTGGCGCGGGCGCCCTGGACCCGCATTGTAGGCGGCGGCGGCCAGCGCCATCGAGCCCTCGAAATCGTCCAGCGCCAACTTCAGATACGCGGTGCCGATGCGCACGTTGGTGTCGGGGTCGGTGATCTGGTGCGGCTCGAAGTCTCGCAGGCCGATCTTGCGTGCGGTCCAGCGCGCGGTGGCGGGCATCACCTGCATCAGCCCCGAGGCGCCAACGTGCGAGCGCGCGTCGGTGATGAAGCGGCTTTCCTGCCGGATCAGGCCATAGACGTAGGCCGGATCGAGCCCGATTTCGCGCGCACGCGGCACGACCAACTCGCGCAGCGGCATGGGAAAGCGCTGCGCGATATCGACCACCTCGCGCGTGCGCAGGCTGGTGTTGATACACCGGTCCCAGACGCCGCGCTCGCAGGCCCACTCGGCTGCGGCCAGCAGCTCGCGGTCGCTCATCCCCCCCGGCGTGTGGAGGGCGACTTCGTAGTTCCACTCGCGCACACCCTCCGCGCGCAGGCCCAGCTCGATGGCGAGCAGCGCGCGTTGCAGCCCCGCATGGGCGCGGATGGCCGCCCGCTCGGCCGGCGTGGGCGGCGGTGGGGCGGGCGGCAGCGCGACGTCGCGGCCCAGCGCTTCTGCCGCCAATTTTTCATAGAAGCCGTCCAGTCCCGCGATGCGCCCGTACAGCTCGCGGGCCTGCGCGGCGTCCTCAGGGCGTGGGCTGGTTTGCAGGGCGCGCGCGAGCCAATACGTCCAGGTGGGGTCGCGGCGCTGCGCCTCGCTCATGTGCTCGATGGTGCGCCGCACCATGCCCCAGTCGCCCGCGCGCAGCGCGGCACGCACTTTCCAGGCGCGCAGCTCGTCGGGCAGCAGCGCGTCGTTGGCACGGGCGAAGTAGCGCACCGCCTCATCCGACAGGCGCAATGCCGCGCGTTTGCCGATCACTCCCCACACCCAGGCCTGTTCCTCAGGGGTGAGCTGGGCACGCCAGCGCAGATCGTCGGCGGCCTGTGCCGCTGCCACTGGGTCCTGCGTCGCGAGGCGGATCAAGGCCAGGGTGACGATCTCCTTGGTGCGATCGCGCACCGCAGTGACTTTGTCGTCCAGGTAGCGCTGGGGGTTTTGGGTGGCGCGATCGACCAGCCCGACCCACTGCGGGTCCAGCAGCCCGACGGCCTGGGTGGCGATACCGATTCGCCCAGCCTCCACACCCAACCGTGCGCGCTGCCAGGCCACCTCGCGCGGCAATGCACCGGCCTGGATCAGCCGTTGCGCGGCGGCGGCGCATCCCGGCGCTGCGGTGCGCTGCGCCAGCCAGTTCTCGCGCACCAGTGCGGCCACCTCGCTCGGGGCGGCACGGGCTGTCTCGACGCGCGCTAGCGCCGTGTAGCAGCGCACCTCGGGGTCGTCGTTCATGCGAAACGCGATGGCCTCTTGCAGCAGCGTGGCCCAGTCCTGTTGCCGTCCCAGCACCAACAGCCAGTCGTTGCGCAGGCGGTCTTCCCAGTAGGTGCCGCGCCAGCGCTGCAGAAAGGCGCGGATCTCGTCCGCACTGGCACTGTCCAGCCGCGCCCGCAACGCCCAGTACGCCGCCAGCGGCTCCAGCGGGTGGCCCTGCACCAGGGGCAGCAGCTGCGCCAGCCGTTGCGCGTCGCCTTTTTGGAAGGCGGCGCGCATCTCGACGAGCGCACGCTCCGCGGCCGCGCGCGGGGCCCCGTCGCCGACGGCGACCGGCTGCGCGGCCGCCGACTGCGCCATGGCTGGCGCGACCCACGCGCCACTGCCCCACAGCGGTAAGATGACAGCCGCCCCGACCGCCATCGCCCGGACGTGGCGCCAGACGGCCGTGCTCGACGAACGCGCCCTGAGGCGTCCAACAAACGAACCCATGCCCACGATTATGGACAACATCGACCCCTCACGCCAGTCGGAACCCACCGATGCTGCCCAGCGCAAGCAGCAGTGGCGCCAGCGTCTGGTGGCCGAGCGGCTGCGACTGTCCGATCGACTCGCGCGCAACGAGGCGCTGCAGCGCGTCATGCGGGTGTGGATGGTGGGTCGCACCGACACGGTGGTGGGGGCGTACTGGCCGATCAAGGGGGAGTTCGATCCGCTGCCCGCGCTGCACCGCTGGCAGGAGGCGGCCGATGTCGACGACGCCGCCCGCGCGCGGCAGCGCCGCCGCATCGGGTTGCCGGTCATCGACAAGGTGGCGCGCACGCTGCGCTTTCACGTCTGGTACCCGGGCTGCCCGATGGAGGAGGACGCCTACGGCATCCCCAAGCCCAAGGATACCGAGGTGGTGCAGCCCACGCTGCTGTTCGTGCCCTGCGTGGGCTACGGGCCGGGCGGTACGCGGCTCGGCTACGGCGGGGGTTTTTACGACCGCACACTGGCCTCGCTGCAGCCGCGGCCGTTTACCGTCGGGCTGGCCTATGCGCACGGCTTCGTGCCGTGGTTGCAGCCCGAGCCGCACGACGTGCCGCTGGACGCCATCCTGACCGAGCAAGGCGTGGCGTGGCCCGTGACCGACGATTGAGGCGCGAAAACTGCGCGCCACACTCACATGTTGCGCCGGTACTGGCCCCCCACCTCGAACAAGGCTTGCGTGATTTGCCCCAGCGAGCAGCAGCGCACGGCGTCCATCAGCACCTCGAACACGTTGCGGTTGTCGATCGCGGCGTCTTTCAGGCGCTGCAGCATCGCCGGGGCTTCGTGCGCGTGGCGGGCGTGGAAGTCGCGCAGGCGCGCGAGTTGCGACTGCTTTTCTTCTTCGGTCGAGCGCGCCAGCTCCAGCGCCTCGGGGATGGGATCGCCGTGCGGGTTACGGAAAGTGTTGACGCCGATGATGGGCAGCTCACCGGTGTGCTTGAGCATCTCGTAGTGCATGCTCTCGTCTTGGATTTTGCCGCGCTGGTAGCCGGTCTCCATCGCGCCCAGCACGCCCCCGCGCTCGGCGATGCGCTCGAACTCTTGGAGCACCGCTTCTTCCACCAGTTCGGTCAGCTCTTCGATGATGAAGGCGCCCTGGTTGGGGTTTTCGTTCTTGGCCAGGCCCCACTCACGGTTGATGATGAGCTGAATCGCCATCGCGCGGCGCACCGACTCCTCGGTCGGCGTGGTGATGGCTTCGTCGTAGGCGTTGGTGTGCAGGCTGTTGCAGTTGTCGTAGATGGCAATCAGCGCCTGCAGCGTGGTGCGAATGTCGTTGAAGGCGATTTCTTGCGCGTGCAGGCTGCGGCCGCTGGTCTGGATGTGGTATTTCAGCTTTTGGCTGCGCTCGTTGGCCCCGTACTTGTCGCGCATGGCCACGGCCCAAATGCGCCGCGCGACCCGACCCAGCACGGTGTACTCCGGGTCCATGCCGTTGCTGAAGAAAAAGCTCAGGTTGGGCGCGAAGTCGTCGATGTGCATGCCGCGCGCCAGATACGACTCCACGTAGGTGAAGCCGTTGGCGAGCGTGAAGGCGAGCTGGCTGATCGGGTTGGCGCCCGCCTCGGCGATGTGGTAGCCGCTGATCGAGACCGAGTAGAAATTGCGCACGTTGTGGTGGACGAAATATTCCTGGATGTCGCCCATCACCTTCAGGCTGAACTCGGTGCTGAAGATGCAGGTATTCTGGCCTTGGTCTTCCTTGAGGATGTCGGCCTGCACCGTGCCGCGCACGTTGGCCAACACCCACTCGCGGATCTTGGCGATTTCGGTGTCGGTCGGCTCGCGGCCGTTGTCGGCGCGGAATTTGTCGATCTGCTGGTCGATGGCGGTGTTGAAAAACATCGCGAGGATCGTCGGAGCGGGACCGTTGATGGTCATCGACACCGAGGTCGCCGGGTCGCACAGGTCGAAGCCCGAATACAGCACCTTCATGTCGTCCAGCGTGGCGATCGACACGCCGGAGTTGCCGATCTTGCCGTAGATGTCTGGGCGCGGATCGGGGTCGTGGCCGTAGAGCGTGACCGAATCGAACGCGGTGGACAGCCGCTTGGCCGGCATGCCCTCCGACAGCAGCTTGAAGCGCCGGTTGGTGCGAAAGGCGTCGCCCTCACCGGCGAACATGCGCGTCGGGTCTTCGCCCTCGCGCTTGAAAGCGAACACCCCGGCGGTGTAGGGGAAGGAGCCGGGGACGTTTTCCAGCATCAGCCACCGCAGCAGCTCGCCGTGGTCCTCGTACTTGGGCAGGGCCACCTTGCGGATTTTGTTGCCCGACAGCGTGGTGTGCACCAGTCGCGTGCGGATCTCCTTGTCGCGGATCTTGACCACGTACTCGTCGCCCGCATAGGCCTTTTGCATGTCGGGCCACTGCTGCAGCAGCTTGCGCGCGTCGGCGTCGAGCCGCTGTTCGCGCTGCGCGGCCAAATCGAGCGCCGCCTCGGCTGCCTTGGGGCGGTGCGGTTTGTCGACGCTGAGCATGGCGGCGGCGGCGCGCAACTGCTGCACCTCGCGCGCCAACGTGGCTTGCTGGCGCACGCGGCGTTTGTAGGCGCGCACGGTGTCGGCAATCTCGGCCAGGTAGCGGCTGCGCTGTGGCGGCACGATCGCGTGCAACTGGCTGCTGTGGCGCGTGCTCACGCGCGGCAGCCGGCCGCCGTCCGCGCCCAGCGGCAGCGTCAGGCCCAACTCGGCCAGCCGCGGCAACAGCGCCTGATACAAGGCGGTCACGCCATCGTCGTTGAAGCGCGCCGCCATCGTGCCGAAGACCGGCATCTCCTCGGGCCGCTTGCCCCATGCTTCGCGATTGCGCTGCACCTGTTTGGCCACGTCGCGCAGCGCGTCGAGCGCGCCCTTGCGGTCGAACTTGTTGATCGCCACGAACTCAGCGAAGTCGAGCATGTCGATCTTCTCGAGCTGGCTGGCCGCACCAAACTCGGGCGTCATCACATACAGCGGCACGTCCACGTGCGGCACGATGGCGGCATCGCCCTGGCCGATGCCCGAAGTCTCAACGATGACGAGGTCAAAGCCCGCCACCTTGCACGCCGCCACCACGTCGGGCAGGGCGGCCGAGATCTCGCTGCCCGCCTCGCGCGTGGCCAGGCTGCGCATGTACACACGTGCGCCTTGCTGCCAGGGGCCGATCGCGTTCATGCGGATACGGTCGCCCAGCAGCGCGCCGCCACTCTTGCGGCGGCTGGGGTCGATGCTGACGACCGCAATGCGCAGCGCATCGTCTTGGTCCAGCCGCAGGCGCCGGATCAGCTCGTCGGTCAGGCTCGATTTACCGGCTCCGCCCGTACCGGTGATGCCCAGCACCGGCACGCGCGCGCTGGCTGCCGCTTCGTGCAGTTGCGTGCGCAAGCCGGGGTCGGCTTGGCCGCTTTCCAGCGCCGTGATGAGCTGCGCCAGCGCGCGCCAGGCGGCGTCCGTGTGGCCGCGGATGGCCTCCAGCGATGTCGGCGCGTAGACCGACAGGTCGCGGTCGCAGCGCATCACCATCTCGCCGATCATGCCCTGCAGGCCCATGCGCTGGCCGTCTTCGGGGCTGTAGATGCGCGCCACGCCATAGTCCATCAGCTCGCGGATTTCGCTGGGCACGATCACGCCGCCGCCGCCGCCGAAGACCAGCACGTGCTCGCCGCCGCGCGCGCGCAACTGATCGACCATGTATTTGAAATATTCGACGTGCCCGCCCTGGTAAGAGCTCACGGCGATGCCCTGCGCGTCTTCCTGCAATGCCGCGGTCACCACCTCGTCCACCGAGCGGTTGTGGCCCAGGTGGATCACCTCCGCGCCCATGCTCTGCAGGATGCGGCGCATGATGTTGATGGCCGCGTCGTGCCCGTCGAACAGGCTGGCGGCGGTGACGAAGCGCACCTTGTGCGTTGGGCGGTAGTTGGCCAAGGCCTGATAGTCGGCAGACAACTGGGTCATGCAGGTCTCCTCGGGGTGGCTGGGCGGCGGCACGCGCGACGGCGTTCGTGTTTGACGTTTACGTAAACGTCAATATTACCCGAGTCCGCGCGGCTCGCCAACCGGGTTGGCCCGGTCCGGGAGGGGCATCGCCACGTGCGCGGGTCTTGGCAGCCCGGACCGTTTGTCATACCATACCGGGTATATACCTTTCCATGTTTGGCATGTCATGACCGCCGTCCACGACCCCGAGCGAAAAAAGGCCCTGTTGCTGCGCCTGCGGCGCGTGGAAGGGCAGCTGCGCGGCATCCAGCGCCTGATCGAGGCCGATACCGATTGTGAGAAGGTGACGCAACAGTTGGCGGCTGCCCGCAAGGCGCTGGACAAATCGTTTTTCATGATGGTGGGCTGCGTCATGGCCCAGGGTGACACACCGCCCGACGACGTGGCCGAGCTGCTGTCGCGCTTTGCGTAACCGGGGGTCGTCGCTACCATGGCGGACATGAACCCGATCCAGCTCTTCGACCCCGACTCCTGCACCTATACCTACGTCTTGTTCGACGAGGCGTCGCGCGAGGCGCTCATCATCGACCCCGTGGATGTGCAGCTCGAGCGCGATTTGACCGTGCTGCGTGAGCACGACTTGCGGCTGCGCTGGGTGCTCGAGACGCACGCCCACGCCGATCACATCACCAGCGCGCTGCGGCTGGCCGAGCACACCGGCGCCCTCACGGCCGCCCCGGCCGCCTGCGGCATCGCCACCGTGCACCGCCCCTTGCAGCACGGCGACGAGGTGACGTTCGGTTCCCAGCGCGTGCGCGCGCTGGCCACCCCGGGCCACACTGCGGGCAGTATGAGCTACTTTTGGGAGCGTGCCACGAGCCAGGGGGTGCAGCGGCACGTCTTCACCGGCGACACGCTGCTCATCGACGGCTGTGGGCGCACCGACTTTCAGTCGGGCGACGCGGCGGCGCTCTACCGCAGCATCACCGAGGTGCTGTTCGCCCTGCCCGACGATACCGTGGTCTGGCCGGGGCACGACTACCGGGGGCGCACGCACTCCACCATTGGGCACGAGAAGGCGCACAACGCCCGCGTGGCCGGGCGCACGCTCGACGAGTTCGTCGCGTTGATGAACGGCTTGAACCTGTCGCGCCCCCGCCGCATGGATGAGGCGGTGCCGGCCAACCTGCATGGCGGCATCCGGCACGACGCGGACGGCGCGGCACTGGACGCACCCCAGCCCGCCGACGGCTATGCGGGCGACGTTCCACCCGCCGTCGCGTGGGACTGGGTGCAGCAGGGCCGCGCCGTGCTGGTGGACGTGCGTACCGACGCCGAGCGCGAGTGGGTGGGATACGTGCCCGGCGCCGTGCCGCTGGCGTGGAAGCAGTGGCCCGGCATGCAGCCCAACCCGGGCTTCGATGACGGTGTGCGCTCACTGCTGCGCGGCGACGGCCGACCGCTGCTGATGCTGTGTCGCAGCGGCGCGCGCTCGATCGCGGCGGCACGGCGCGCCACCGAGCTGGGCGCCACCGCCTACAACGTGCTGGAGGGCTTCGAGGGCGATTTGGACGAACATGGCCAGCGCGGGCGTCGCGGCGGCTGGCGCTACCGTGGTCTGCCGTGGCGGCAGAACTGAGCGGTGGCGGCAGGTGACACCGGCCTTCCGAGGCCGGGTTTATGATGGCGGCATGACAGCGCCGCCGCCGAACGTCCCGGTTTTTGCTTCCCCGACCCCTGCGCATGGCCCAGCCGTATCGGGAGGCACCGCCCTGTTGGCGCTCGACGTGGGCAACACGCGCCTGAAGTGGGCGCTGTACGAGGCGCCGCGCCCCGGTGCGCGATTGCTGGCGCACGGGGTGCAATTCCTGGAAAACATCGAAACCCTGGCCGAAGGCGACTGGCGCGCCCTGCGCGCGCCGCACTGGGTGCTGGGCAGCATCGTCGCCGGTGCTGGCGTGCGCCACCGGGTGGAAGAACAGCTCGAACTCTGGGATGCACCGGTGCATTGGGTGGTGCCCAGCGCGACCGAGGCTGGACTCGTCAACGGCTACGACCATCCGGCGCGCCTGGGGTCGGACCGCTGGGTGGCCATGATCGGTGCGCGCCAGCGGCTGCTCGCGCGCGGACAGCGGCGGCCCTGCGTGGTGGTCATGGTCGGCACGGCGGTGACGGTAGAAGCCATCGACGCCGAGGGCCGCTTTCTGGGTGGCTTGATCTTGCCTGGCCACGGCATCATGCTGCGGGCGCTCGAGTCCGGTACGGCCGGGCTGCACGTGCCCACCGGCGAGGTGCGCGCGTTCCCCACCAACACCAGCGATGCACTGACGAGCGGCGGCACGTATGCCATCGCCGGGGCGGTGCAGCGCATGGTAGACAATTTGCGTGCCCACACCGGGCAGGAGCCAGTATGCCTGATGACCGGTGGCGCCGGCTGGAAGATGGCGCCGCACATGACGGTGCCGTTCGAGCTGGTCGAGGGGCTGATCTTCGACGGGCTGCTGGCGATTGCGCGCGAGCGCTATGGCAACGCGCAGGCACCGGTGCCCCCCGCGCCAGCGCGTCGGCCGTGAGCGCTCGGTACGCGCAGCGTCACTGGCCGCGCGCCAGCCAGCGCTGCGCCAGCCGCACCCAGAACGTCGCGCCCAGCGGAATCAACGCATCGTTGAAGTCGTAGTGCGGGTTGTGCAGCGTGCACGGCCCCGCGTCGTGCCCCGGCCCGTGTGCGTGCCGGTGGCTGCCATCGCCGTTGCCGATGAACACATACGCCCCTGGCTTGGCTTGCAGCATGTACGCGAAGTCCTCGGCGCCCATGGTGGGCTCTTGCGCCACGACGTGGTCTGCTCCCACGATGTCGCGCATCACCTCGGCGGCAAAGGCGGCTTGCGCCTCATGGTTGATGGTGGGCGGGTAGTTGCGCCGGAACTCGAACGTCGCCTCGGCGCCGAACGCGGCGCAGATCTGGCTGGACAGCTCGCGCATGCGCGTCTCGATCAAATCCAGTGCAGGCAGCGAGAAGGTGCGCACCGTGCCCCGTATCTCGCAGGTGTCGGGGATGACGTTGGTCGCCTCGCCCGCGTGGATCATCGTGACCGAAATGACCCCAGGCTCCACCGGGCGCAGGTTGCGTGTGAGGATGGTCTGAAACGCCTGCACGAGTTGGCACGCCACCGGGACCGGGTCGATCGCATGGTGCGGCAGCGCCGCATGGCCGCCGCGGCCGCGCACCGTGATGGCAAATTCGTTGCTGGAGGCCATCACCGGCCCGGGGCTGACGGCAAAGTGGCCCACGGGCAGCCCCGGCCAGTTGTGCATGCCAAAGACGGCCTCCATGGGGAAGCGCTCGAACAGCCCGTCGGCGATCATCTCGCGCGCGCCGCCACCGCCTTCCTCGGCGGGCTGGAAAATCAGGTACACCGTGCCGTCGAAGTCGCGCTGCTGGGCCAGGTATTGCGCGGCGGCCAGCAGCATCGCGGTGTGGCCGTCGTGCCCGCACGCGTGCATGCGCCCGGGGTAGCGGCTGGCGTGCTCGAACGTGTTGCGCTCCGTCATCGGCAGTGCGTCCATGTCCGCGCGCAGCCCCAGCGCTCGCCCACAGGCGCCGCCATCGCGCCCGTGGACGATACCGACCACCCCCGTCTTGCCCAGACCCCGGTGGATCGAGATGCCCCACTGCGTCAGCAGCGCGGCCACGCGGTCGGCGGTGCGCACCTCCTCGAAGCACAGTTCCGGGTGCGCGTGCAGATCGCGCCGGATGGCAGCCATGGCCGCTGCCTGCTGGACGATGGGTTCGATCAGTTTCATAGGGGGGATGCTAGCGCGGATTGGGATGACTGTGGGCCTTGGCGTACCATGCACCCATGACCACCACCGTTGAAGCCCCGATAGAGGCCTCCACCATCCGAGGCGCCTGCCCGCACGATTGCCCCGACACCTGCTCGCTGCTGACCACGGTGCGCGCGGGGCGCGCCGTGCATCTGCAGGGCAACCCTGACCATCCGCAGACGGCCGGCGTGCTGTGTACCAAGGTCAGCCGGTACCTGGAGCGGGTCTATCACCCCGAGCGTTTGTTGCAGCCGCTGCGTCGCGTGGGCCGCAAGGGCGAGGGCCGCTTCGAGCCCGTCGGCTGGGACGAGGCGCTCGACGACATCGCCGCCCGTTTGGGGGCGCTGGCCGCGCACGACCCGCAAACCATCCTGCCCTACAGCTACGCGGGCACCATGGGTCTGGTGCAAGGCGAGTCGATGGCGGCGCGGTTTTTTCATCGCTTGGGCGCGTCGCTGCTGGACCGCACCATCTGCTCCAGTGCTGGCGCGGCGGCGCTGGAGGCCACGATCGGCGCCAAGGTTGGCATGCGCGTGGAGCATTTCGCCGACAGCCGCCTGATCCTCATTTGGGGCAGCAACAGCGTGGGCAGCAACCTGCACTTCTGGCGCTACGCGCAGCAGGCCAAGCGTGCGGGGGCGCGGCTGGTGTGCATCGACCCGCGGCGCAGCGAAACTGCCGACAAGTGCCACGACCACCTGGCCCTGCTACCGGGCACGGACGCCGCGCTGGCCTACGCGCTGATGCACGAGTGCATCGTGCACGGTTGGGTGGACGAGGACTACGTGCAGCACCACACGCTCGGCTGGCCTGCGCTGCGCGAGCGCGCCTTGCAATGGCCGCCGGCGCGCGCGGCGGCTGTTTGCGGTCTGCCCGTGGCGCAAATCCAAGCGTTGGCGCAGCACATTGGCGCGTGTGTGCAGCAGCGCCAGCCCGTCGCCATCCGGCTCAACTACGGCATGCAGCGCACGCGCGGTGGCGGCAATGCGGTGCGTGCCATCGCCTGCTTGCCCGCAGTCATCGGCGCGTGGCGTTACCGGGCAGGGGGGGTGCTGTTGTCCAGCTCGGGTTGGTACCCCGTGCAACGCGACGCGCTGCAGCGCCCCGATTTGCTGCAACGCAGTCCGTGTCCGCGGCCGCGCACGCTCAACATGAGCACGCTGGGGCAGCTCCTGTGCCATCCCGGCGACGCCCACTTCGGCCCGCCGGTGCAAGCGCTCGTCGTTTACAACAGCAACCCGGCGGCGGTCGCCCCGCAATCGGGCGAAGTGGTGCGCGGGCTGGCGCGCGAGGATCTGTTCACCGTGGTGCTCGAGCAATTCCTGACCGACACCGCCGATACCGCCGACTACGTGCTGTCCGCGACCACGCAGCTCGAGCACTGGGACATCCACCTCAGCTACGGCCACACCGACGTGCTGCTCAATCGGCCCGCGATCGAACCCTTGGGTTTGGCGCGGCCCAATACCTGGGTGTTTCGGCAGCTCGCGCAGCGTCTCGGGTTCGATGAACCCTGCTTTGCCGATGACGACCTCGCGTTGTGCCGCCAGGCGTTTGGTGACGCGATCGATTTCGACGCGTTGCTGGGTCGGGGCTGGGTGTCGTTGCCGGTGCCCGACGCCCCGTTTGCCGACGGGGGCTTTCCCACCCCATCGGGTCGGTGCGAATTCGCGAGCGATCGCTTGGCAGCGCTCGGGCTGGACCCGCTGCCTGAGGTACTGCCCAACCACGAGCCCGCCGGTGCCGATCCACGCTACCCCCTGGCGATGATCTCGCCCCCGGCGCGGCACTTCCTCAACTCGACCTTCGTCAACGTCGTCTCACTGCGCGATGCCGAGGGCGAGCCGTTGCTGGACATCCACCCCGACGACGCCGCTGCGCGTGGCATCGCCGACGGTGACTGGGTGGAGGCGTTCAACGACCGGGGTTGCTGCCGCCTGCGCGCCCGGGTCGGCACACGCACCCGTCCCGGGGTGGTGGTGGGGCTGGGCATTTGGTGGCGCAAACTCAGCCCCAGTGGCACCAACGTCAACGAACTGACCAGTCAGGCACTCACCGATCTGGGCCGCGCGCCCACGTTCTACGACTGCGCCGTCGACGTGCGGCGCGTCGATTGAGGCACCAGCGCGCCGTCAGGCCAGCGAATCGACCAGTGCTGCGTAGCGCTGCATCGCGTCCTCGCGCGCCACGCCCTTGAGCTTGTTCCAGGCGTCCCACTTGGCGCGCGCCACCACATCGGTCAGGCTGGGCTTCGGGGTCGTGTTGTCCCCTTCCGTCGCCTGCTTGTACAGCGCGTACAGTTGCAGCAGGGTGTTGTTGTCGGGGCGCTGGGTCAGGGTTTTGACGCGTTGCAGCGCGGTGTCGAAGGCAGCTTGGGTTGGGTTATCCATACTGCAATGATACGAACGTTCGTTCGAATATTCAACTGCTGCCCGCTGGCGGCCATCAGCGCGCAGGTGCCGACAGACCTGGGATCGGCGGATAGGCCGGCGCAGGCGGGGGCGCGGCGGAACGGGTGCCGTCCCGACGCGGTGGGGCAGGGGCGCCCACCCCGGCGGGTGCGGGTGCCGCGCCTTTGCCCGGCGCCGAATCTCTCCCTCGCGCGAGCTCGCTGCCCCAGCTCGTGCCGTTGACGCGTAAGCCCTGCACCGATAGCGCCTCGGCCCTCTTCGGCCCCAGGCTGGACACCCGGGCTTGCAGATCGGCCCAATCGCGAAACGGCTGCTGCTGGCGCGCATGCACGATGCGTTCGGCCATGACGGGTCCCACGCCTTTGAGCGTCTGCAGCTGCGCAGCGGTGGCCGTGTTGGCCTCCAGCCATGCGGCCAAAAGGGGCGTTGGTAGGGCCGCGCAAGCCGACAAACACCACCACCCCAAGAGCGCCGCCACCCGTTGGGTGGTATGGCGCATCCGTCTTCTCATCCAAGACTTCACCCCGAGTCCCACCCTTCCTCCTTGGTTGTCGTGCAGCCAAAGCCGCGATCGGGCCTGGTGCTGCCGCGCCTTGTCTGGCCGCGCGATGTTTCCTCCCTACGGGCGCAGCAGTTCCTCCAGCGTCTGCGCCGAGAGGATCTTCTCCAGGCAACGCTCCAGCTG
>DYIC01000082.1 GCA_020723845.1 Hydrogenophaga sp. | reverse complement strand
GCTATTCGCGTCTGCGCGGCGAAAACAAGGATCTCGATGAGCCGCTGTTCCAGATGCCGGCCGACGAGCTGTCGCTG
Organism: Hydrogenophaga sp.; assembly: GCA_020723845.1. Taxonomy (GTDB): domain Bacteria; phylum Pseudomonadota; class Gammaproteobacteria; order Burkholderiales; family Burkholderiaceae_C; genus Tepidimonas. Next base: position 5,240 of record DYIC01000082.1, on the reverse strand, counting down.
GGTTGGGAAGGCAGGGTCGCTGCTGGCTGGACGGCAGATGCAACCCTGCGCCTAGTCGCCAAACAAGATCGAGTCGCCACCGTGTTCTCGCGCGGCACCGAGAATGCAACGCCCGGTTTCGGCACGCTCGATCTCGGCGCGACATGGAACTATGCGAAATATCAATCGCTGCGTGTGGAGCTCAAGAACGTCGGCGACAAGTCTTACCACGAGCATCTCACTGAAGGTGTCTCCGGTCAGGAGATCAAGGCGCCGGGCCGCAGCTTACAAGTGGTATGGCGCGGGAGGTTCTGATGCGGAAATTGTTGTTCGGGGTTGGCAACTGCCTAGTGGCCGTTCTTCTCTCTTTCTACGTCCATGCCGCGGACAAGCTACCCAAGCTGGTGTTGGCAGGCCCCTACGCCGCGGTATCGTACCCGCTGATCCACATGGTCGAGTCTGGTGCGCTGAAGGACGTCGCAGAGGTCGTCGAGTTTCGTCCGTGGAAAGACCCTGATCAATTGCGTGCGCTGGCGCTCGACAAATCAACACCGGCGGACTTCATTGCCATGCCGACCAACGTTGCCGCCAACCTCTACAACCGTGGTGTAAAGTTGCAACTCATCAATGTCTCGAACTGGGGCGTGCTGTGGCTGGTGTCGCGCGAGCCTGGCCTCAAGACGCTGGCCGACTTCAAGGGCAAGGAAATCCTGATGCCCTTTCGTGGCGACATGCCCGACATCGTGTTTCAGGTTCTGGCGGAAAAACAGGGGTTGAACGTCAAGCGCGACTTCAAGCTGCGCTACGTCGGCACTCCGCTCGATGCGATGCAGTTGCTGATCACGCGCCGTGCCGACCACGCGCTGCTGGCCGAGCCGGCGGTGTCGGTGGCGCTGCGCAAGACCAGGTCCTTTCCGGTCAGCGTGATTGCACCGGAGCTGTTCCGCAGTGTCGATCTGCAACAGGAATGGGGCCGTGTCATGCAGCGGCAGGCGCGTATTCCGCAGGCGGGCATCGCCGTCATGGGCAAAGCACTTGGCAATGCGGCGCTGATCGAAAAATTCCAGCAGGCCTATGCCGCGTCGCTGGCATGGTGTGAAAAGCAGCCAGACGAGTGCGGGAAGCTGGTCGCCAGCCGCGCTGAAATGCTTACGCCCGAGGGCGTGGCCGATTCGGTGCGCATCGACAACGCGGAATTTGTCACCACGCGGGATGCGCGGCCCGAGCTCGAGTTCTTCTTCGCAGTGCTGCACGCGCGCGAGCCCAATCTCATCGGCGGCAGGCTGCCCGACGACGGGTTCTATCTGAAATGAGTTTGCTGCAACGCTGGTTCGCTGGAATCCCCGCCTATCTGTGGAGCGGCTGGGGCGCGCTGGCCAGTCTGCTGCTGCTGATTGCCGTGTGGGAGGCGATCAGTCTCGCCTATGGCCCGCTGGTGCTGCCCGAACCGGTGGCGGCCTTCCGCAAGCTCTTTGTGCTGATCGATAGTGGCGCTGCCTGGTCCGAGCTCGCTCTCACCGCACGCCGGGCGATGACGGGCCTCATGTTGGCGATCACTGCCGGCAGCCTGCTTGGCCTTTTGGCCGGCCTGTCGCAGACGGCATCGATGATGTCACGCCCAATCGTCACCGTGCTGCTTGGCACGCCGCCGATTGCGTGGTTGGTGCTGGCCATGCTTTGGTTCGGTGCCAGCGATGGCACACCGGTGTTCACCGTGTTCATCGCTTGCACGCCAGTCGTCTTCGTCGGCGCGCTACAGGGCACGCGCACGCTCGATCAGCATCTGAAGGATATGGCAGCCGCCTTCCGCCTGCCGTGGCACATGAGGTTGTTTGATCTCTACCTGCCTCACGTTGTCTCTTACCTGTTCCCGGCCTGGATCAATGCGCTTGGCAATTCCTGGCGCGTGGTGGTGATGGCCGAACTGCTGGCGTCGGCCGATGGCGTCGGTGCGGCTCTGGCGGTGGCGCGCAGCCAGCTCGACATGGACACAGCGCTGGCCTGGATCGCCGCGGTGGTGCTGGCGCTGCTGGCCGTCGAGTACCTGCTGCTGGAACCGATCAAGCGCGAAGTCGAGCGCTGGCGCGAGATGGACCGCGAGCATGCTTGAACTCAGACTATCTGGCGTCAGCCATGCGTATGCGCTTCAGACCGTCCTGGAGGGGATCGATCTCGTTCTACCGGCAGGGCGTATCCTTGCGCTGGTTGGGCCATCCGGCTGCGGCAAGACCACCCTGCTGCATCTGGCCGCCGGCCTCTTGAGGCTGCAAACCGGAACACTGATCAACCGCTTTGTCCGCCCAGCCATCATGTTCCAGCAGCCGCGCCTGCTGCCTTGGAAGACAACGCTGGACAATATCGCGCTTGGCCTCAAGGCGCGCGGCATCTCGCGCCAGGAACGTCTCGCCCGCGCGCGAATGATGGGTGAGGCCGTCGGTCTCGACAAGGTCGCTCTCGACAGGTTTCCGCACCAGCTCTCGGGCGGCATGCAAAGCCGCGCTGCGCTCGCGCGCGCGCTGGTGCTCGAACCCGACCTACTGCTGATGGATGAGCCGTTTTCCGCGCTCGATATTGGCCTTAAGGCGCAGCTGCATCGCCTGCTGCTCGATCACCAAGCCGCCCGCGGGGTGGCGGTTCTGATGATCACCCATGATCTCATGGAAGCGACTCGGCTCGCCGACAGCATTCTGGTGATGGCCCCTAATCCCGGTCGCATCGTGTATCGCTTCGAGCTCGAACAACCGGCCGCGCTGCGTGACGACGATTTCGTCCATGCGACCACGGCTCGGTTGCTGCATGTGCCTGTCGTGCGAGCGTGTTTCGGCCTGACCTCGGCAACCCCGGTCGGCGCTGGCGAGACGGAACGGGGGTTCGAAATTTCCACACCAACGCGGCGCAAGGGGCTGGCATGCTGATAGCGAATGTGCGGGGGCTGCTCGACGCGCGTCATCCGCTCTGGATGTGCGGCCTGCGCCCTTTCTTCCTGCTCGCAGCGCTTGCGGCGCTGCTACTCATGTTGATGTGGCTGGCCTTTCTCGGCCACGGGCTGCCGCTGCCGTCGACGGTCGGCGGCCCCTTCGTCTGGCACGCGCATGAACTGTTGTTCGGCTTCGCGTTTGCCGCCATGGCCGGTTTCCTGCTCACAGTGGTGCCCGAGTTCACCGGTGGCGGCGATTTTGAGGCCAAACCGGTGCGCTGGTTGACGTTGTTTTGGCTGGTCGGCCGGGTCGCCTTTTGGTCGTCCGGCTGGCTCGGCGCGCCCGCTCTGGCGGTGTCCGGATTGGCCCATCTCGCACTGCTCGGCAGCCTCGCCTGGCTAACCGCGCCGCGCTTGTGGCGCGATCCTGAGCGCAAGCATCTTGCCTTTCTCTGGGCAGTGGCAGGCCTTGCGCTCTGCGTCGCAGGTTTTTACGTCGATGCCCTGCGCGGCGAGTTTCCAGCGCGCTGGCTGCATGCAACGCTCGGGCTTTTCATGATCCTGATCATCGTCGCGCTCTCGCGCATCTCAATGCGCATCGTCAATCATGCGCTCGAAGAAGCGGGCATCGAGGGCGTCGAATACCGCGCCCGCCCGCCGCGCCGGAATCTGGCGATCTTCTGCATCGGCCTCTACACGGTGGCCGAGTTCGCCTTACCGGCAAGCCGATTGTCAGGCTGGCTTGCGCTGGCCGCCGCTGCCGCGGTATTCAACCTGATGAACGACTGGCATATCGGCCGCGTGCTGTTGCGGCAGCGGCCGCTGATGTTTTATGGCGTCTACGTTGCGATGGCAGCCGGCTACGCGACGATGGGCATCGCATTGGTTTTCGAAACGAGCGCCATCAGTGCAGGCCGCCACTTGCTGACCGTCGGCGCACTTGGGCTGGCGATCTATGCGGTGATGGGCATCGCCGGCCGCGCCCACTGCGGCCAGCTTTTTGAGACGCGGCTGTGGTTCCCACTCGGCGCCTGCCTACTCGCACTTGCCGCGCTGGTGCGGGCATTCGCAGCCTGGCCAGGCATTGATCCGCTACGCCCGCTCCTCACAGCGGCCCTGCTGTGGTGCGTGGCCTACGGCCTGTTCGCCTGGCACATGGCGCCGCTCTTCATCGCGCCGCGCGCGGATGGGTTGGGCGGCTGCAAGGGGACAGCGATTCCCTGAAGCTTGCTGGGCGGAAAGCAGCAAAATTTGTTGACACTAATAACGATAACTATTATCATTTGCATAGATTGGTGTGAAACGCCTTGTCTGAGTCGTGCCGTGATGCCGTGTTGTATTGCTGGCGCCGACTTTTAGCCAGCCTTCCAGCCCTGTCCGTTGTCGGGGCGTGGCAGCCGGCCGGCGAACTCAACCATCGGTATGGAGGCTGTCCTATGCTACGCCTTTTGTTTCCGCCCGCCCAACGTGCATTGATACCCACGACGCTCCTGCTCGGCCTAGTGCCTGCCGCTTTCGCCGACGACATAGCGCTGAAGGCCGTCGTCGTCACCGCCACTCGCGTCGAGGCCGATCCGGACAGCGTGCCAGCGACAGTGACCAGCCTGGACCGCGCCGAGATGGACCGGCGGCTGCCGATCGACGCCGCCGACCTCTTCGCCGACGAGCCCGACGTCGCCATGCCGCGCGACCTGCGCCATGGCGCGACACGGGTGAACATCCGCGGCATCGAGGACAACCGCGTGGTCCAGATGGTGGATGGCGTGCGGTTGCCTGATTACTACAACGGCGGCGGGCCGACCAACTACACCATGAGCGCGTCGCCCACGGCGATGCCCGACTTCCTCAAGCGCGTCGAGGTCGTGCGCGGGCCGTCTTCGAGCCTGTACGGTTCCGATGCCATTGGCGGCGTGGTCGGCTTCGTCACACTCGATCCTGCCGATCTGCTGGGCGCGGAAAAAACCAGCACCTTCCGCTACCGCGGCAGCTATACGGGCGCCAACGACGGCCTGACGCATACGGTGCTCGGCGCGCTGCGCAACGACGCGCTGGAGCTGCTGGTTGGTTACTCGCGCGGCAAGGGCGAGGAATTCGACAACCAGGGCGATGTCGGCGGCAGTTCGCCGACGCGCACCAAGCCGAACCCGCAAAAGACGCACGAGGAGGGGTTGCTCGCCAAGCTGGTCCTGAAGCCGGCGACCGGGCACAAGCTGGTGGCAACGATCGAGGGACGCAAGCAGTCAGTCGAGACCGACATCCTGCGCTTACCGGCGTCGTTGCCGCGCGTATCCATGATGCGCGGCGACGACAACAGCGAGCGCCTACGCGGCAGCCTCGAATGGGA
>DYIC01000008.1:47708-49815 GCA_020723845.1 Hydrogenophaga sp. | reverse complement strand
CCGCCGTAGCCCATGTTGGAAATCAGGCCAGCCATCGAGATGAACGACGCCGCCGACATCCAGTCGGCGGCAGTTGCCATGCCGTTGGTGACGGGGTGCACGCCGCCGCCAGCCACGTAGAAGTCGGACGTGCTGCCAGCGCGCGACCACACGGCAATGCCGATGTAGAGCGCAAACGTGGCGCCGACGACGAGATAGGTCCAAAGTTGCAGACTCATGTTCGGTGCCTCCGCATCAGTCTTCGGACATGCCGAACTTCTGATCGATCTTGCGCATCTGCGCCGCGTACCAGAAGATCAAAGCGATGAAGACATAAATCGAGCCCTGCTGGGCAAACCAGAAACCGAGCGGATAGCCACCCAGTTTGATGGCGTTGAGCGCATCGGCAAACAAAATGCCAGCGCCGTAGGACACCAGGAACCAGATGACCAGCACTTTGGTCAGCAGTCCCAGCGTCGCAGACCAATAAGCCCGCGCGTTGCTGTCGTTGGACATGGGTACGTTCTCCTCGGATACACGTTTCGAATCGGCGGTACGGACCGCCGGCCGGAACATCGCTGGACATTCGCAATGTTTCCTGGCGGACTATCCTGAGCCAGCCTTACGGCGAACTGAAAAACCGCCCGCCATCGCCCAAACCTAGGGAAAGTCCTAGGGTCGAGCTGGGCTGTGCGTGCCTTCTGGCAGCGTGACGCAGGTCCACTCGCCACAGGCGGGCGCATCAACGGGCCATTCGTGCGCGCTGCACGGCAGCGCCTGCTCGCCTGCACACAGGGTGTAGCGCACGGCGCGGATCACCCCGGCATGGGTGATCCAGACACCATCGCTGGCGCGCGTCGCCATCACTCGATGCAGCGCCTGCCGCACGCGCGCCAGCAGCGCCGCCACCGACTCGCCCCCACCCGGGCACGCGTGCGCAAAATCGCCCGCCCAGGCATCGAGCTCGGCTCGCGGCACGTCGTCCCAACGGCGCCCCTCCCATGCACCGAAATCGAACTCGGCCAAGCGCGCATCCGCCAGCGGCGCGGGCAGCGCGGGGCGCAGGGCATGCAGGGCTTGCGCGAGCTGCCGTGCCCGGATCAGCGGGGACACCCACCACACGAACGCTGGCGGCAGCACCGCATGCAGCCGCTGGGCGGCTTGCGCCGTCGCTTCCGGGTCGGCCGGCGCATCCGTACGGCCACAGCAGACGTCGGAGGCCAGTCCGGTGCGCGCGTGCCGAACGAGCCACAGGCGCATGTCCTCACCCCCCGACAGTGACGGACACGCCCAGCGCGACCGCCAATCCCAGGTAGAACGCCAACTCGGTCACCTGCTGGGTGGCGCCGAGGGTGTCGCCGGTGAAGCCCTGCAGCCGCCGCGCCAACCAGCGCCGCATCAGCGCCAGCGCGAGCAGTGCGGCCAGCACCGGACCCAGCCAGCGCCACGACGGTTGCAGCGCCAGGGTCACGCCCATGGCCGCCAGCCACCAACCCGTCGCCACCCACAACGCGCCCGCGTCCAGCGCGTCCGCCAGCGGCTTGGATTTGGAGCCGTCGGCATCGCCGACGTAAGGCAAGGTGCGGATGATCCACAGCGGTGCCCAGCGCGACGTGACATGTGCCCCCAGCACGCCCGCCGCCGCCCAGACCAGGCCCGACTGCACCAGCAGCGCGAGCAGCCCCACTTTGGTCAGCAGCGCCAGCACCAGCGCCACCGCCCCATAGCTGCCGATGCGCGAATCCTTCATGATGGCCAGGGCGCGCTCGCGCTCGACCATCCCACCCAGTGCGTCGGCGGTGTCGGCGAGTCCATCTTCGTGAAACGCCCCTGTCAGCCACACGCCGGCCGCCGTACTCAGGGCCGCCGCCACCCAGGCCGACGCGGGCTGCGCTGGCAACGCCCACGCGGAAATCACCAACACCAGCGCGCACCACGCGCCCACCACCCAGCCCACGCCCGGGAAATGGGCCGCGCTCGCGCGCAGCATGGCGGGCGAGTAGCCCACCCACTGCGCCAATCGCCCCGTCACCGGAATGCGGGTGAAGAACTGCAGCGCCAACAACCAGTGCCGCACGGCGCGCGCGAGCATCGGCCGCCCCTCTCAGTGCGCGGGGGCCGTGTCGGC